>JAGDMK010000276.1 GCA_017860635.1 Bacteroidota bacterium | reverse complement strand
CGTCCAGTAGGCAATACCGTAGGCCTTGAGGTGATCCGTCTGCTGAAGGTCCATGGGAATGAGCAGCTTGCTCTGTCCGAATGCACCTGCGGTGGTGATGATGCAGAGGAATATGAGTAGCCATAGGTAGCCTCCAGCAGCCTGCACACCTTCGGCCACGGTCTTTCCCATACGATTGTGGAGTTGCGCAGCGCTGCTCATGATGCTGCGCAGTCGCATACACTCCTCCCTTCCGCTCTCCAGGTTGCCTCCGCACCATGCAGGCAGATGCGCATTGCCGCGCTCACCATGTATCGGCCGGATAAGAGGCTGTGCGTTCATGCTCATAGCGCCTCGCCTCTGAGAACCCGGATCCGCTGGCGCGCCTCTGTTGCCAGCACGGAGCTCGGGAACTCGACCAGCAGCCGTTCGTATGCCGCAGTGGCATCGGGGAGCCGCTGAAGTCCGAACTGCAGCACTTCGGCTTTCCTGAACAGCGTGCGGTCGGACATCCGGCACTGTTCACGCAGTTCTGTCAGCAACCGGTCGTACGTCACCACCGCCTCTGCAAACATCCCCGCATCGGTGTACAGCGACCCCACCCGCTGAAGCGCGTCCTCCACCAGCGGCACACGCGGGAACCTGGTCACCAGATCCTGAAAGAGCGCGATCGCCTCGCTGTTCTTCCGCTGACGGGCAAGGTATTCCGCCTTCCCGTATAGCGCAAGAGCCCCGGGCGCAAGGGCGGCGTTCTCCTCAAGCAGCACGTGCAGAGAAAGCGCATCATTGGCAAAATCATGCCGGGGATTCATCGAGATACTGTCCAGCATCGCCATGGCGTCGTTGATGCGGCCGTTAAAGAACGCGAGCTCCGCAAGATGCAGCCTAGCTTCATCGCTCTGGTCAGGCGTGGCCGAGGGAGTGGCCGCCACCGCAGCAAATGCTTCGGCAGCATGCAGTGTATCGGCACGGGCGACTGCAATCTCTCCCATGCGCAGGCGGACATCCGTGTGAAGCGAAGGCGTTGCGGCCGGTTCCGCCAGCACCTTCTCCAGCAATTGTTTTACCTGATCCAGATCATAGTACTGCCGGAGCTGAATCATGGCCATCTGATAGAGGGATTTCGCGGCGTATTCCGTCCGGGGATACTCCTCTGCAATCGCCGCAAAGGCCGCGAGCGGGCCCGCGTACCGGGTAGTGGATTCAGACGTGGGCCGCCCACCCGGGCGTGTCAGCCCCCGGCTGCTGTCCACGCTGACCTGGAGCTCCTTGGCGGCACACGCCGCCCCATACCGCGCCTGAGGCAGACGCTGGGATGGAAGCTGATACCGCAGAGCCTCCTGGTACGCCGATGCCGCTACGTCGTATGCCCGTTCGCGGAAAACCCGGTCGGCAAAACCGAGAATCGCAACACCATTCGCCCGGCTGAGCTGGTCGATCTGCCGGTAGATGTCGAACGCTTGCGGGAACTCCTTTCCCTCCAGATACAGCCACCCGAGCAATTCGTACAAGCGGAGATCGTCGGGGCGGGAATCCAGAGAAGTGCGAACCGTCGCAATCGCGGCGGATCTTCCATCTTTCTTCCAGCTGAATGCGGCCATGCGGTTCTGTACAAAGCCCAGTTGAGCGGGGTTCTGCTGAAGCCACCGTAGGTATTCCCCTGTGGCCCCGGCATAATCCATCGTCGCCGCAAGGAGCTGCGCAAGCTCCATGCTGAAGAGCGAGGGATCGTCAGAACGGGTCCGGCCTTTACGGTAGACATCCGCCGCACGATCCAGGAGCCGGTTTTCAATCAGCACACTTGCTACAACCCTGTAGGTCTGCACGTTTCCGGGATCGAGCGTTATTGTACGATCCCAGATCTCCATCGCCTCTTGTTCCCGCCCGGCGCGATAGTATGCCGTGCCGAGCATTGCGTGAAGAGGGATGTCGGTGGGAAGACCTTCGAGACGGGCCTTGATGACCGCAATGGCTTCATCGTAACGCTTGAGCTGCATCGCCATGCGGTGAACGCCATCGAAAAAGACGTAATTCTGCGGTTCACGTGTAATGAGTTCGCGGTACAGTTCCAGAGCCCGGTCAAACTCACCCGACTGCTCAAATCCCTGCGCGAGACGAAACTTTGCCTGCGCGTCGGGCGTTTGAGAACGTGTGCCTGCAGTGGAAAAAACCAGCAGAAGCACGCAAAATGTAACAGTAGACGTACGCATACGAGGGAAATGTAGCTTGCTTCGGCTTGATATACAAGCACCGTTTGCGTACCTTGGTCGTATTCTCGGAGTGCTGTGAAACGTATTACC
Source organism: Bacteroidota bacterium (assembly GCA_017860635.1). Classification (GTDB taxonomy): domain Bacteria; phylum Bacteroidota; class Ignavibacteria; order UBA10030; family UBA6906; genus JAGDMK01. The sequence continues at coordinate 1,894 of JAGDMK010000276.1, read as the reverse complement.
AACATCGCCATTCTGGGTTCCACCGGTTCTATCGGCCGCAGCAGCCTGGATGTCATTGAGGCGCTGCCGGACCGATTCCGCATTACCTACCTGACCGCCCACCGGAACATCGACCTTCTCAGCGAACAAACACGCCGGTTCCAGCCGCATGGCGTTGTCGTTCGCGACGAGGCCCATGCACAACGGCTGCGATCACAGGTGAACAGCAGCACCGAGGTGCTCTCGGGCGAGGATGCCCTGCTGGACATTGTCTCACGCCCGGACGTGGACCTTGTGATCAGTGCACTTGTGGGATTTGCCGGATTGCGTCCCACCCTGCGCGCCATCGAAGCCGGCAAGGACATCGCACTTGCCAACAAAGAGACCCTCGTCGTTGGCGGGGCGCTAATCATGGAGAAGGTGCGTGCGCATGGCGTGCACCTGCTCCCGATCGACAGTGAACACAGCGCGATCCTGCAGTGCCTGCAGGGGGAAGACATCCGGAGTGTCGGCCGGCTGATCCTTACCGCATCCGGCGGGCCGTTTCTCAACCTCTCTCATGAAGAGATCTGCCGGGTGACGCCCGGACAGGCGCTGAAGCATCCGACCTGGTCCATGGGGAGCAAGATCACCATCGACTCGGCCACGCTGATGAACAAGGGACTCGAGGTCATCGAAGCCCACTGGCTCTTCGGTCTGCCGTCCGACCGGATCGAAGTGATCGTCCACCCTCAATCCATCATTCATTCCATGGTGGAATTTGTAGACGGGTCCGTGAAGGCACAGCTCGGGATTCCGGACATGAAACTGCCTATTCAGTATGCACTGACCTATCCTGAACGGCCCCCGTCCATGTTCAAGCGGGTGGATTTCTCGGAAATTGCCCGGCTGACATTTCAGAAGCCCGATATGGAGCGCTTCCCCTGCCTTTCCCTGGCGTACCGTGTGTTGCAGGAAGGCGGCACAGCTCCGGCCGTGCTGAATGCGGCCAATGAGGCCGCCGTGCAGTTGTTTCTCGAAGAGCGCATCCCCTTCACAGGCATACCGGAGATGATCGCCGATGCTCTGGATGCAATCCCCGCGGAATCGGAACTGACGCTCGACGCCATACTCCGCGCAGATCGCGATGCGCGCACATTCGTTGCACATCACACTGTTCTTCACACTCATTGACGGATGGTTTGCTCATGGAGTTTATAGAAACAGTCCTGTATTTCATCATCACACTCGGTGTTCTGGTGTTCGTGCATGAATTCGGCCATTTTATCACGGCAAAACTGTCCGGGATGAGGGTCGACCGGTTTTCCATCGGATTTCCGCCCAGGGCATTCGGGAAGCAGATAGGCGAGACCGACTACTGTGTCTCGTGGATCCCCATCGGCGGTTACGTAAAGATTGCCGGTATGATCGATGAAAGTTTCGACACAGACTATCTCGCGAAGCCCGCGGAACCGTATGAATTCCGGGCAAAACCAGTCTGGCAAAAGATGTTGGTGATTTCTGGCGGGGTCATCATGAACATCCTGCTGGCGATCGTGATCTTCTGGGGCATCAACTATGTGCAGGGAAAGGTCATCCGCGAAACGACCGAGATCGGCATCGTGGTCGAAGGAAGCCCGGCACAGAAGGGCGGACTGCTGGCAGGCGACCGGGTGCTGCGGATCAACACCGTTCCGGTCACCCACTGGGATGAAATTCGGAACGCCGTGTACATTGACCAGGTTGGCGAAGACCTCGTTTTTACCGTCCAGCGCGGAACCCGGGAAGTAGACCTTACGTTTCCGCGCACTGCAATCCCTGAATCCAATGACGTTGATTTTGGCATCATTCCGACCCATACGGAAATCCTTGTAAGCACCGTGCAGTCGGGGATGCCTGCCGATGTGCTCGGTCTTAAGCCCGGCGACGTGTTGAC
>JAGDMK010000275.1 GCA_017860635.1 Bacteroidota bacterium | reverse complement strand
GTTTGGATGAACGGCTGGATCAGGGCGATGCGCAATACCACCCCATGGATTCCCCCGTCGCCCAACATCAAGCATCCTGCAACGGTCGATGTCTACCCCTCCACATGCCTGATTGAGGCGACGAATGTGTCAGAGGGGAGGGGAACGGATGCTCCGTTTCACATCTTCGGCGCGCCGTGGGTGCAGAAGCAGGAACTGGCCGCACGGCTGAATGCCGCTCGACTGCCCGGAGTGAGGTTTTCTCCGGTGAGCTTCACGCCGGTCTCTTCGAAACATGCAGGTGTGGAGTGCCATGGTGTTGCGCTCAGCATCGATTCCCTGGCTCTGTACAGGCCTTTGCTCACGGGGGTGACGATTCTCGCAGTCCTCCGTGAACTGTATCCTGACAGTCTGGTCATCCGCCCCCGATCGCTGGGCAGGCTTCTGGGGATGGGGGAAGGATACATGATGCTCATGAGCGGCGTTCCGGCTTCGACGATCGAGGCACGGTGGCAGGACGCGCTGCGCGAGTACAGAAGTTCGCTATGCCGGTTCCGGCACTACCGTCTCGAGTAGCATTCTTGCCCCTTCTTGCCCCGGAATTCCTTGACTTTGCGGGCGGTTTTGAGTAAATTTTTACGATCTTGTATCATTTTATCCAACTCGCAGGTAGACAATGGCAGACGGTGCTGCCGCAGCGCGCGCAACCTGGCTGCGGTGGATAGGGGCTGGAGTGGCGTTGCTCTGCATTGCCGCATTTTGCGTAGTTGCGGAGGAAAGCCTGTTCCCGTACGACGGAGTTCTGGGAGCGGGTTTTTTTGCCTTTATGAGGAAGAAGATATCCGGACAGAGCGCACCAGACGATGTCCATGCGGGGGAACAACACGTGAGCGATCACGACGGGACAGCCCGGCAGGCCAACCTGCTCTTTGATGATTTCCAGGCGGCAGAAGCGTATCACGTCAAGGATGCCGCCGAAGAACATCAGGTGGTTCCTTCTACGAGAACCGGAAGGCCGGTTGCAGGCGAGCCGCATTCCGCTCCGCTGCGCGAAGCGGAAGTCATTGATTTCTTTGATGTCGAGACGGATGTTCCTGCGCAGGAATCGGAACCGCGCGGAGAGTTTCACACGCTGCTGAACCGCGTCCTCCTCGTCCTCAAGAGCGTGCTCTTCTGCAACACGTCAGCGTTCTTCTGGCTGAACCGGGAGAAGCAGCAGCTTGTGCTGGAAGGAGTGGCAACGGACAGCCAGACATTCACCTCGCTGAAGCGATTGCCGTTGGCCGAGGATTTGTTGAGCCAGGTCGCCGGGACCGGGAAACCCCGCATTCTTTCTTCCGTGAATCCGCAGGGCGAAACTGATCTCCTCCGGTATTATGAAAAAGCTGCGGGCGTGCATTCGGCGATAGCCGTTCCGGTGTTCTACAAGAGCGAACAGCACCAGGTGGAGCCCGTTGGCGTGCTGGTCGCTGACAGCACCGCCGAGGATGCGTTCGGTCAAGAAACCGTGGAAACGCTCGGCAAGTTCACGAAACTGCTTTCGGCGCTCATCAAGACATACACGGACAAATACGATCTGCTGATTGATGCTGAAATGCTGTCGTCCATCAGGCGGTTGCAGGACGCCGTGAAGTCCAACCCGGGTGAACAGGCCATCCTCGCCGCGCTGGTGGAGGAATCCGGCCGCCTCGCCGGCTGGGAGTACCTGACCATCACCATGTTTGCGGAAGATGCGCGCAACTGGGTGGTGCAGCGGGTCGTGAACCATGCCGGTGAGCAGTATGTGCTGCCGTCACAGGCGGTGGATGTCGAGGGAAGCGTGGTGGGCGAAGCGATAACGGGAAACCGGGTCGAGGTTGTACCCGATCTCTCCAGCGATGAACGCCCCAGGTTCCATCGCGATGAGCAGCTTCCCAATGAAGGGTCCTTTGTGGCTGTCCCCATCAGCTCGTTCAACAGATGCTATGGTGCGCTTACACTCGAGACGAGAAAGGAAGGCGGGTTCTCCGGAGCCGAGGTCGAGAGTCTCTACAGGCTCGTCGAGAACGGGGCGGCCGCCCTTGAAGTCGGTTACATGAACGATCTGGTCCGGGAGTTTGCATCGACCGAACACCTCACGGGGATGATGACGAAAAAGTTCTTCCTGCGCAGGGTCGAGGAAGAGGTGCAGCGGGCCGACGACACCAGGGCTGAACTCGCCTACGTTGCGTTTGCCGTCGATGAAATGGAAGAGCATATGCGGCGGTACGGACGCCATATTCAGGATGTCATTCACAGGGAGCTGGTGACGCTCCTCCGCCAGTACCTTCGCCCCTATGACTGCATCGGCAGGCAAGATGGGCAGATGATCGGCGTCGTGCTTGCCAACATGACTGCGAGCGACGCGTATCTCTGGGCGGAGAAACTGCGGAAGACCATCGCAAGCCATGTGATCGCCCATGGTCAGAAGACGTTCTCCGTCACCGTGAGTCTCGGCGTGTGCGGCCTCTCTGAACGGATGAACGCACGCGATCTCATGAGCGGCGCAACACAGGTCCATAACAAGGCGAAAGAAACCGGCGGAAATGCCGTACGGGTGTTCTGAAACACAGACAATAGCTGCTAATCGAAAATCATAGGACAATAGAGAATGGCGAAACAACAGAGTTTTGCGGACAAAGCGGCAAAAGCGGCAATGATGCGGGGATCGAAATGCCCCAAGTGCGGTGAGGTATTCCAGCCGATCCTGATGGTCTCGTCGGAGAAGTCCCCGAACAAAGCAGCCTGGAAGTTCAGCGAGCGCCGTGTACAGGTCTGCAAGTGCAACGAAAAACAAATCTACGCCTGAGTCAGGGGAAAGTCCTCCTGCTGGTGCTGGATGGAGTAGGAATAGGGGAGCTGCCCGATGCGGGTGCCTACGGGGATCAGGGGAGTCATACGCTATCGAACACTGCAAAGGCCGTGGGAGGCCTGCGCCTTCCTCACCTTGAACAATGGGGTCTGGGAAACATTGCACCGATCCCCGGTGTCCCTCCGGTAGCGCATCCTCTGGCACACTACGGGAAGATGGCGGAGAAATCCGGCGGGAAAGACAGCACAACAGGGCATTGGGAAATTACGGGGGTGATCGTGGAACGCGAGTTCCCGACGTTCCCCCACGGATTCCCGGAAACGGTGATGCAGGCGTTCCTCCGCGTCAGTGGATGTGAGGGATATCTGTGCAATGCAACGGCGTCAGGCACCGCTATCATCGAGGAGCTTGGCGCCGAACATATGCGTACCGGTTACCCGATTGTGTACACCTCGGCTGATTCAGTCTTTCAGATAGCCGCGCATGAAGAGGTGATTACCCTCGACCGGCTCTACGCAATGTGCGAGCGGACCAGGAACGAAGTGTGTGTCGGCCCAGCGGCGGTCGGGCGCGTCATCGCACGTCCGTTCGTGGGGAGTCCGGGAGCTTTCAGACGGACGACGAACCGGAAGGATTTCTCGCTGATCCCTCCGTCACCGACCCTGCTGGATCTCCTCAAAGAGGCCAACATCGACACCAGGGGTGTCGGAAAGGTCGATGAGCTGTTCGCCCACCGTGGCTTTGCCTCGTCCACACATACGCGGACGAATGCCGACGGGGTGAAAGAGCTCATCCGGCAATCCCGCGCCATGGATCGGGGGTTCGTCATCGCAAACCTTGGCGATTTCGACACCTTGCACGGTCACCGGAATGACCCCGGCGGGTTTGCACGGGCGCTCGAGACATTCGATGCCGTGCTTCCAGCCATCGAGGAAACTGTCTGCCCCGGAGATATGTTTATTGTAACGGCCGACCATGGGAATGATCCCGTCACACCGAGCACGGATCATTCGCGGGAATATGTGCCGTTGCTCTGTTATACGGGTCCCGGCAGGTCCGGCGGCTCACTCGGGACCCGGGCCAGTTTTGCCGACATTGCCTGCACGGTGGCCGAGTATTTTGAAATATCCAGCTCGTTCCCCGGAACGAGCTTCTTGTCGAACGTGGCATGAGGAAGGTGCAACGTCCGGAGGGATCCTGTCGTAGCACCTTCTGTAACCAGAGTGAGGACGCTCCATGGTGAAGATTACAAAACAGTATACGAATCGGGAGAGCCAGTCTCTCGACAAGTATCTGCAGGAAATCGGGAAGGTTGAGCTGCTCAAGTCGGACGAGGAAATCGATCTTGCCCGGCGCATCAAGAAGGGTGATCAGGC
>JAGDMK010000274.1 GCA_017860635.1 Bacteroidota bacterium | reverse complement strand
GTTAAATATCGTGTTTGCGAAGATCGCCACCCGGGTGGATGGCATCGTGGATTCCTTCTATGTCCTGGAACAGTCGGGTGGTCCGGTCGTGGACGAGGCGCGCCGGGCGCACATCGGCACACAGATTCTTGCTACGGTGAAACGCACCACAGAAATGGGACCGGCATGATACCCGCCAGCGCACTACAGGCACAACCGATCGGCGTCTTCGACAGCGGTATTGGAGGGCTCACTGTAGTTCGTGCCCTGACCCGCAGGTTGCCGCATGAAAACATCGTCTATTTTGGTGATACGGCCCGGGTTCCCTACGGACCCAAGTCCCCTCAGGTAGTGCGGGAATACGCGGCACAGGACGTTGCGTTCCTGATGGGCCATCACGTGAAAATGGTCGTCATTGCCTGCAACACTGTGTCGGCCGTGGCGCTGGACGTGGTCCAGAAACTTTCCCGTGTGCCGGTCGTGGGCGTGATACAGCCGGGTGCCGTCGCAGCGGTTGCGGCGTCGACGAAAAAACGCATCGGGATTATCGGCACTCAGGCGACAGTCAACAGCGAGGCATACGCGCATGTGATCCGTGCATGTGCTTCGGATGTCCAGCTTTTCTCCCGGGCATGCCCTCTGTTTGTTCCTCTGGCTGAAGAAGGATGGATCGATCATCCCGTGACGCGGTTGGTTGCCAAGGAGTACCTGTTTCCGCTGACGCTTGAGAAAATCGATACGCTGATACTTGGATGCACACACTATCCGGTGCTCCGCGCTGCCATTGAATCCGCAGTCGGCCCGGGGGTGGGGCTCGTGGATTCGGGTGAAGCAACAGCGATAGAGGTGGAGCGGGTTCTGGATGCCCATGCGCTCCGGAACAGAAGCACCGATCGCCCACATTTGCAGTTCTTTGTGAGTGATATTCCCGCAAAATTCGCCGAAGTGGGAGAACGCTTTCTTGGGCAGAGCATGGGAAGAGTGCGGCGCGCTCCGATCGAGGGCGGAGGTGTTGCACCACTCGGGTGAAGTTCACTATATTGAATCAGATGATGCGAACCGTGAACTTCGTTCCTTCCTATATCGCCCTGCATCGCTCCGGTGAACTCGCCCGTCGCGCCGATGCGCTTGATGCCCTTCTGGACTCCTGCTCCCTGTGTCCGCTGCTCTGCGGCAACAATCGCCATGCCAATGACCGCGCCCGCTGCTACACGGGACTTCTTCCCGTCGTTTCCTCATACACGCCCCACTTCGGAGAAGAACCGGGCCTCGTGGGCACACACGGCGCCGGGAACGTCTTCTTCGGCAACTGCAACCTGCGGTGTGTGTACTGCCAGAACCACCAGATCAGCCAGAACCACCGCTCAGAACAGGCGCATGAAGTGAGTATTGATCGGCTGGCAAAGATCATGCTGGAATTGCAGGGGCGGGGATGTCACTGGATCGGTCTGGTTTCTCCCACGCATGTCGTTCCGCAGATTGTGCGGGCCCTGTGTCTGGCCGTTGAAAGAGGCCTCCATGTGCCACTCATCTATAATACGAATGGCTACGACTCTGTAGAGGTGCTCCGGCTGCTTGATGGAATCATTGATGTGTATCTTCCGGATCTGAAATATGCTGAAGAGGAGTTCGGATACAGATACTCGAAGGTACACGAGTACCCCAGGCATGCCCGTGCGGGGGTGCAGGAGATGTACCGCCAGGTCGGCGCCGATCTTGTAAGGGATGAACAGGGGCTTGTCCGCCGCGGGCTGATTATCCGCCATCTCGTCTTGCCCAATGGCCTCGCCGGGAGTCGCGAGACGCTCCGCTGGATCGCCTCAACGCTGAGTCCGCAAGTGACGCTCAGCATCATGGCACAGTACTTTCCTGCGCACCGGGCCTCGGTGACGCCTCTCCTCGACCGGAACGTGCGGGAGAGCGAATACAACCGCGTGCTTGAGGAGCTGGACACGTTGGGCATGGACCGTGGGTGGGTGCAGGAATTCGGCAGTGCAGAGCACTACAGACCGGCGTTCGCACAGAGGGAAGATCCCTTCGACAATGCGGGTGAACGGATGTGTACAAGCAGCGAGGCGCAGTGATGGAGATGAAGCGTGGCGTGGCAGCTCTCGCGGCTCTGATTATGGCATGTGGATGGTCCCCGGGCCGGGCACAAACACCATCTCCCGAGCTCGAACCGGAGCCGTCGCGCCCCGCAGTCGCCTATGCTCCCCGCGACAACACCCTGGAAGTGTGGGCTTGCATGGGCACCCCGCTTTCACACCAGTCGTTCAAGGAATTCTGGCAGCCTGGTCCGGGCATAGGTATCGGTCTGATGTCCCGCATGTCAGAGAACATAAAGATTGGCTTTGGAGTGGACGGCACACTGTACAGCTTCCGCCGCGGTGCATTTGCCGCACGATATCCAGGGGTTCCCGTGACGGTGCGCCATCAGACGCTGGTTCAGCTCTACCTCCTCATGCGGAACTACTTCCTGCCCGGCCAGCGGTTTTCTCCATTTCTGGGTGCCGATCTCGGGTTCGCGAGGATCAGCGGGGCGGAGAACAAAGAAGTGATCAATGGCGTCCGGAAGACCTACTACGAAATTCCCGGCACGACCAGACTCACGCTCAGCGGGAACGCAGGCGCAGACTATTTTTTCACGAGGGAGTTCGCCATCCAGGCCGATGTCCGCGCCGTGTATTTGCACAATGATCCGAATGTCGGACTGTTCCTCTATTTCCGTTTCGGTGTCAAATTCAAACTCTGATGCTCTCCCATTATCTGTCTGGTGGAAACCATGGAATCCTCAGCGGTGTTGTCCATCTTCAAGCAGACCGGTGCCCTGCTCGAAGGGCATTTCCAGTTGACGTCAGGTCTGCACAGCAACCAGTATTTCCAGTGTGCGAAAGTCCTGCAGTATCCTGAGCATTGCGAATCACTCTGCCGCGTGCTTGCAGAGGATGCGCGTTCACGAAACATCAATGTCGTCATCGCACCCGCGCTGGGAGGGATCGTGGTCGGACAGGAAGTCGGGCGGCAGCTGGGGGTCCGGACGATGTTCGCCGAGCGCAAAGATGGTGTCATGCAGCTGCGGCGGGGGTTCGAGATAATCCCGGGCGAACGGGTGCTCGTCTGTGAAGACGTCGTCACCACCGGAGGATCTGTCGGCGAAGTCCTTGCGCTTGCAGTCGCTGCAGGCGGAACCATCGCCGGCGTGTCCTGCATCGTGGACCGGAGCGGAGGCGCGGTGACCTTCCCGGCTTTCGACGGACGACACACGGCGGTGATGACCATGCATGCCGTTACCTACAAACCCGATCAGTGTCCTTTGTGCGCACGCGGGCTGCCGGTGACCAAGCCGGGCAGCCGGGGGAACCGGTAGACTCCCTCATGGAACTCAAACGCCTCTCTCGCGAAACCCTGTACAGGGGGAAGATCATTGACCTCCTGGTGGATCGTGTCGAATACCCCTCAGGCAACCAGACTGTCCGCGAGGTCGCCCATCACCCGGGTGGCGCTACCGTGCTTCCGCTGCTCAATGATGGGCGCGTCCTGCTCGTGGACCAGCTTCGCTATCCGCTGGAAAAACACATTCTGGAACTTCCTGCCGGCAAGCTTTTTCCCGGAGAGGATCCCGCAGCGTGTGCAGCGCGCGAACTGGAGGAAGAGACAGGATGGATTGCAGGCTCGCTCGAAAAGCTCTGTTCCTTCTATACGTCTCCGGGCTTCTGTGACGAAGAGCTCCACATCTTCCTCGGACGCGACTTGCGCCTCTCTCCAGACGGCCATAAACGCGAAGAAGGGGAGTTCACGATGAGCATTCACATGATACCATTCCAGGAAGCCCTGGCAATGGTGAAGAGCGGCGCCATCAAGGATGCGAAGACCATTATTGGCCTGCTCCTTGCAAGCGATGTGCTTTCATAGCCACGGAGATCAATCCTCAGCATGGTGTACCGGAATATCATCTTTGATTTTGATGGCACGCTGACTGATTCCCGCCGGGACATCGCCGGGGCACAGGTGTGGGCACTGCGGCAGTTGGGCTTCGCCTCGCACTGTGAGGAAGACCTCTATCCTCTCATCGGAAAGTCGCTGCACGAAACCTTCGCGCGTGTTCTTCCGGAAACTCACCATCACCGGATCCCGGACGCAATGAAGTTGTACGCGGAATACTATCCGCCGCGAGCGCTGCAGACGACGGTGTTGTTTCCGGGCGTCCGTGAGAC
>JAGDMK010000273.1 GCA_017860635.1 Bacteroidota bacterium | reverse complement strand
AAGTTCGCCGCTCCTAAACGGTACCCCTATGTTTGGTGATCGTAATCTAACCCATCGGGGAGGCCATTGCCGTGAGCACGCTCACACAAAGGGGTGGTCAGGAAGTGACGAAACACTCCGCTAGCCATTGAGCAGGCCAGAATCGACTGCCACAGGGGCATTCCTCAGGGAGCCAGGAAGGACCCGCTAGAGAATCAGTTCCAAATGATCCGAAAGAGGGGGATGCGGGGCCGGGCGCTTGTGTGATCTACTTCACATCGCGGATTGAAGACGTTGAAAAAAAATCAAAAAAAGTGGCGGCGGGCAGAACTTCGGAGCGGAGTCTTTTGTTAAGTATTTCGTGAGCAAGAAGACTTCATATACGATTGCGGCGGGCAGAACTTCGGAGCGGAGTCTTTTGTTAAGTATTTCGTGAGCAAGAAGACTTCATATACGATTTGCAGACAATGTGGCAGGGATTTCCCCGGAAATCCAAGCATGCGCCGTTGTCCGGTCTGCAGGAAAAAAGAGGCTCAGTATCGCGCTCAACGCGAGAAAATGAAGAGAAGCCTCCCGTATTACCTGAAGACAGACATTTAAGTGCCACAACCGGCCTCTCACAGGCTGGTCAGTCACTTTCGCATAGCTACAGCTCATCGGCATCAACCAATGAGTGTCTGCACGAGGTAATGGCTAATAATAGCCATTTCCTTATGTAGGAATTACAACACTTACGCTGAGGCCTGAACCCCGCTCCACCTCCAGACTCGCCTGGATCTCGCCACAAAGCTTCCTGATCAAACTGAACCCGGCTGATTTGGCCTTTCGAATATCAACGTCCTTTCTCAAACCGACGCCATCGTCGACCACTTGGAGTACCAGATGCTTCCCCTTCTCTTCGCTCAGGACGACATGCACATGTCCCTTCCGCGAACCGGGGAATGAATGGCGCAGACTGTTGGTTAGCAACTCCTGCACAATGAGCAGAATGCCTGTAGCTAGACGGGATTCCACTTCCGCGGGGATCGCATCCACCGTGTAGGTCACGCGGGCGGGTCCGAGCCGCTTGAAGATCTGCGCTGCCAGAGTCTCCACCTGGTGGTCTACACGACACCGGCCAGGACTGCCCTCTCCATACACAGACCTGTGTACATCCAGGACATCCCTGACGTGACTGACTACACCCTCCCAGGATTCCGGTCTCGTCTTCACCGATGCCGAGTGGCATTCGAGAAGGGAGACAATGTGTTGTGCCTGCTCCTCCATACGCGCGGCGATTTCCCTGCCGCACTCCGCCTGTGCCCGCTCGGCCTCCTGGGCCTGAACTTCTGCGGCCTTCTGTAGTGAAATGTCCTGCACGGCTCCAATAATGTGGATGTTTTCCTTCGCGTCTTTGTTCCCGACCACACGTGCCTGATCTCTCACCCAGCGGAGATCCTCACTCTGCAGCCGCAGCCGGTACTCCGTAACCGTGTCCTTACCCGCTGCCCATTGTTGTAACCGCTGCTTCACGGTCTTCGCGTCTTGCGATTGGACATACTCGTCCGGGCTCACCAGGGCCTCCGGCGTCACTCCCGTCAACCGCGCAAATCCATCGCTTACCCATTCGAAATGAACCTTTCCGTCCGGCGACACGCGCAATCCGTACACATACAGCGTTGTGAGTTCAGCGATCACTCTATACCGCTGCTCGCTTACGTGCATCTTCCTGTACATCTCGTGCCGGTATAGCGCCATTTCGATGGTCGTTCGCAGTTCCCTTTCTTCGAACGGCTTCAGGACAAATCCGAACGGCTCCGTCTGGCGGGCACGCGTCAGCGTCGCATCGTCCGAGTACGCCGTGGCATACACGATCGGAACGTCGGCCAGCGTGTGGATCTTCTCGGCCGTCTGTATACCATCGATGGACCCCTTCAGCCTGACGTCCATCAGCACGAGGTCCGGTTTTGCACGCGTCACCGCCTTGATTGCCTCTTCGCCGGACGACGCGAGTCCGACGACTCCATACCCCATGGACTGCAGCCGGCGTTCGATATCACGCGCCATGATAAGGCCATCTTCGACAATGAGGATCCGTGGTGGAGGGTTGCCGTGGAAACTGGATTTCATCCATGAACTCCTATTCCCCCGTTTGTCAGATACCGCCAGAGACACACTCACCCCGAAACGTTACCGGTACAAACCATGCTCCCTGATGTATCGCTCGACGGCTTCCGGCACTAGGTACCGGATACTCATTCCCTCTGAGACCCGCCGCCGGATTTCCTTTCCGGCGATATCGATGTGCGGAACCTCGCAGAGATGCATCTGCCTGAGCACAGAGAGGTCATCCAGGCCCGGAGCATATCCCGGCCGGGTCATGACCACGACAGACGCCTCACGGAGAATTGCTTCCGGCTCTTTCCAGTTTTCGAAATCCAGAAGATTATCCATGCCGATCAGGACTGTCAGCTGAGTTGACGGCATCTCCTTCCGCAGAGTCCGGATCGTATCGACAGTGTATGAGACGCCACCCCTATTCAGCTCGATGCTTGAGGCAACACAGTATGGGTCTCCCTGAACGGCAGCCTCGACCATGGCCAGACGCATATCGCCTCGAGAGATCTGCCGGTCGCGCTTATGAGGAGGGACGGCCGCCGGGACGAACATGATGCGGTCCAGGTTCAACGCCTCCCGCACATGTGACGCCACTATCAGGTGCCCGTGATGCGGTGGGTCGAACGTCCCGCCAAAAATACCAAGTGCTTCAGGTCGAGCCTGCATCGTCAGATCAACACTCCTGCTGTGCGGTATCGGAAACAACCCCGCACAAGCGAAAAGAGATACACAAACGGAACCACCCAGAATCCAAACGTATTGTGAAGCTGATCAATGCGCAGGGCATTCCGCCCCTGGTACTTGAGCCGGAACAGGAAGGCGCAGGCGAGACTAACCGCCAGCCCCACGAATGTCCAGGTGGTTCCCCATTCAACAAGGCCTGCCAGGGCTACCACCACCGCGGCCAGGTCGAGCAACGCAACGGAGTGTTGCGGCCGACGGACGGTCAACCCCGCCAGGTGTTTCACCTCGATCATTTTCCGGTAGCGCACCGGGTGGCGCTTGTACAGAAGTGGGTCAAACACATAGCGCCGGGCGTGCCGTATGCACGCACTGAGCGACTCAAACTGCTGTGGATGCGACACGATGACATCCTGTGCGATTGCGGCGGCATGCCCGGTGTCGAGCAGGCGGAACCCAAGATCGGAGTCCTCCCGGAAATAGAGCCTGCGTTTCCGGTCAAAGAACTCTGGATCGTATCCGCCCGAAGCGTCAAATGCAGTCCGCAACACAAACAAGTTGCATGGTATGAATGAAAAGATCCCCGGGGGCTCATGCCGGCGGACGCTTCTGGTTGATCCCTCGTACACTGTCCGACCCTCCAGAACCGCATGAGATCCCCTGCGAAGATGCGCCCGGGCGTTCAGTAGCCAGTTCGTATCCGGAGTCACATCGTCTTCGGTGAACGCGATGTACTCGCCGCGGGCCATCTTCGCCCCTGCATTGCGGGCGTACCCGGCCCCGCCGTTTTCGATTTCGACGAAGCGAAAGTCGTACAGAGGCTTCAACGATCCGAGCTTCGCGGTAGTACCATCGGTCGAGCCGTCGACGACGACAATGACTTCGAACTGATCCATTTCGAGAGTTTGCCGCGCGAGGGCGTCCAGGCACCGGAGAACCGCTTCACACCGGTTGTATGTCGGGATCACCACGGAAAAGAACGGACCGGCCATCGTCTACACTCCGCTCCGGCCCATGCCGAACACGACGCGCGCATAGCCCCGGCAGGAGGACCAGGCGGCGCCACGGAGACCAGGCTTGAACATTCCGATGATGCACCACGACACGATGCGTATGAGGCTCCGGGCAAAGACCACGAAGCGCACTGCGATTCTCGCACTCACAGTATGGTGTTTATCGAAGAAACGCAACAAACTCCTGTAGTAGAACACCAGGCGACGTTCGTCATAATGACCGGCCGTTTCACCGCCAAAATGGATCACGCCGGCAGAAGGCACAATCCACACTTTTCCTCCTGCCTTGCCGATCCGGTAGCACCAATCGGTCTCCTCAAAATACATAAAAAAACCTTCATCCAGCTTGCCGATGCTGTCCAGAACCTCCCTGCGCAGCATCAGGCAGGAACCCTGCACATAATCAACGGCATGAGCACGTAATGGATCCTCATAAAACTCTCTGTGCCTGCCAAACAGCCGCGTCGAAGGAAAAACCCTGTCCAGATAGAGCGTCTCGACAAAGAGATTCCAGAGTGACGGGAATCTGACTCCTGTACGCTGCGGCGTACCGTCCCGGTTGAGCATTCCGGGTCCGCACGCCCACACCACAGGGTGTGCATCCAGGAATTCCACCAGCACCGAGGGCATCACCTTCCGGCTGAGCGCCACAGTGTCATCGGCCGACGCATTGTCCACAAGAAGGACTTCAAACGTGTGCCGTTGCACGCCGTGCGGCAAGGAGGACAGACATGCTTCCATGTCCTTCCGCGAATTCCAGGTGACGATGATGACGGACAAATCAATCATAGCATCGCAGTCCGACCGTCCGCAGATATCCCCGCATGATCGTGTTGACCAGCCGGACCGCAGGCCCCTCACCGTCCACCAGGCGGCTGCTCATCGAGGACATCACCACTGTGTCGGGCGCAGTCCGTTCTCTCTGGCACATACGTCTCTGTCTCATAATCCACGAGGGATGTGCAACACACCAGCAATAGGCTTTCAGAATGCCCGGGAACGATTTCCGCTTCAGGAGCAGGCTTCCCGCGAGTTTCGCGAAGGCGTCGGCGACAAAGAGCGGCAAGAGGCGAATGAGCGTCGAGGCCTGATAGAGGATCAGCGCATTCAGCAGTTTGTTCCGCTCCTGGTAGAACGTCACGGTCACAGATGCCTGCTTCTTCGTGGTTCCACTGCCGCGATGATAGACAACAGAAGGCTGTGCCATGCGTATCGAACGGCCCATCAGGCGCATCCGCCATGAGAGATAGACATCCTCATGATAGAGGAAATATTCCGGCAGAAACGGCTCAGGGATCTCTGCACGCCGGAACATCAGCGATGCACCTCCGGCGAAGAACACACGGGTGAGATCCCTGAAGACTCTCATCACATTGTACCCCAGAGGATTTAACGAACCGTTCATCTCGTAGAACTGCTCCGGGACGCCATCCGTCACGACACGCGAGGTCACGACTGCGACGTTTGGATCTGCAAGCTGCTCCAGCAACCCGCCAATCCACCCCGGGGTCACTTCGGTGTCGTTGTTCAGCAGAACGGCGTACTGTCCCCGCGCCGCCCTGACTCCGACATTGTTCCCCTCTGCAAAGCCAAGGTTTCGGCCCTGCTCCAGCACCCGCACTCCGGGGTACCGTGACCTCACCAATTCCACACTATTGTCCGTGGAGCCGTTGTCCACGACAATCAGATCCAGAGGTTGGTACTCCTGACGCTGAATGCTGGCCAGGCATGCATCCAGAAGCGCGGACCCGTTGTAGTTGACAATAACGATGCTCACCAGAGGCGTTCCGGCGGATATCACGCTGATCTCCGCCGCAAGACGGTGACAATCTCTCCTTCTGACAGCAAGAAGGTTTCAAAATCCAATATCAGGTCCACGTCGGTTCTTGCACGAAGGAACATCTCGACCACCCCTTCAAATGTCCAGACGTGGTAGTGAATGCTGTACATCTCGGCCTGCAGTTGATCGGCGCGGCGCTCCCGCGTTTCGGGATCCCGGATGTCTTCCACATGCTCCACCCAATCCAGCACATGACCCCGCCGCGACCAGACGGGTCCCTCCCGGTAGTCCCTGAGGATGTGT
>JAGDMK010000272.1 GCA_017860635.1 Bacteroidota bacterium | reverse complement strand
CAGAACCCGAGGGGTGCATACTACCCCACCTGGGACATATTTTTCCTGGCCAAGGTCGGCGAGCCCGGTGATACGGTGTACAATCTGGGTGCAGGTGACAAGTTCATAATCAAGACGACAAAGCCCTACCGGAACGGTGATGTGTTCGAATTCACCACGGAGATTCCGCGCATAGACAATGCCGTGGCCGGCTCGCTGCTCGACCGCATCCGTGTCGTACCCAACCCGTACGTCACGGCATCCAGCTTCGAACCGCCGTTGAACCCCGGCATCACCAGCGGCCGCGGCGAACGAAAAATCGACTTCACCCATCTTCCCGCCGGCGCGACCATCAGAATCTACACCTCCAGGGGGGATCATGTCGCCTCCCTCCGTCATGAGGGAGCAATAAACGACGGAACGGTCTCCTGGAATCTCAAGACCAGGGAGAATCTCGACATTGCGTTTGGCATCTACTTCTATGTTGTAGAATCACCGGTAGGCAACAAGACCGGCAAGATTGCGATCATCAAGTGAGGATGACCATGAACAGATTCCGTTTTGAGACCGTGACGCTTGCGATCGCCGGACTGCTGGTTGTCCTGACACTGCAGGAGCCGGTGAACGCACAAACCAAAGTCGGCACCACTGCCGCGCAGTTCCTCGGTATCTCCGTGGGGCCCCGCGCCATTGCCATGGGCGGCGCATATGTTGCAGAAATTAACGATGCAACCTCGCTCTACTGGAACCCCGGTGCATTCCAGCAGGCCGGAAAGTCACAACTGGTCTTCTCGAACACCGACTGGCTGGTGGGCACAAAATTCCGGTGGTTCGGGTTCATGCTGAATCTCGGCAACGAGAACGCGCTCGGGATCCATCTTACGCAACTGGACTACGGCGAAGAGGAAGTCACCACGGTGAACCTGCCTGACGGGACGGGGGAGCGTTGGAATGCGCAGGACCTGGCGATCGGCGTTTCGTACTGCCGCCGGCTCACCGACCGCTTCTCCATGGGCGCGACCGTGAAGTACATAGAGCAGCGCATCTGGAACGAGAGCGCCAGCACATTTGCCTTTGACCTCGGTCTGCTGTTCGTCACCGGGTTCAATGACATGCGTCTGGGTGTTTCGATGTCGAACTTCGGCGGAGAAATGACGCTTGCCGGGCGCGATCTGCTCCAGCAGGTCGACATCGATCCCACCAATTCCGGCTCGAACAAGTCGCTGGTCGGGAACCTGAAGACCGATCCATGGGCGATCCCGCTGTTATTCCGGGTGGGTGTCGCCATGGATGCCTACAAAGACGAGGACTTCCGGCTGACCGTTGCCGCGGATGCCCTGCGGCCGAATGACAACGAAGAATCGGTGAACGTTGGCGGCGAGTTCAGTTGGAACGAGATGATTTTCATGCGGGGCGGCTACAAGTCGATCTTCGGCACGGATGCCGAGGAAGGTGTATCGCTTGGTGTCGGACTGAAGTACACGGCCGAAGGACTCGGCTCGCTGGAGCTCAACTACGCCTACACCAATTTCGGGCTGTTCGGCAACATCAACACCATTGGCCTGGCGATTGCGTTCTAACCGATCACTCACAGCAGAAAGGAGAATCCAGGGGCATCGGCGCGCCACACGGGGACCGGTACATACCCCCCTGGGAAACGTGCCAACAGGAAAACGTTCGAACCGCCGTGCAGCTTGATCCGTGCCGGCAGAATCGCTATATTTAATGACCCTGTTTTACCGCAGCAGCATATTCACCATTCACAACTCATTCACCTAAACAAGGAGTGCCATATGAAGCGCTTTGGAATACTGCTCTTTCCGCTTCTGATTGCAGCACTTGCCTTTGGCGCATCGGATACGCGCAAGGCCAAGTTTGCAGAAGAGCGGGCGGCATTCAGCACCGGGAGTCAGACCGGTGTGGAGGGAACAGCGGCAGGCTGGTTGCGTATTACTCCCGAGCCGTCTCAGCACGATTACCGGGGTATTACGATCAGTCCGGCCGGCGCCATCTGGATCACGGGTTACAACACCGCGACAACGCTGGACTGGGTCTGGCGTTCGGCAGACGGTGGTGCCACATGGAAGAAGACACAGGTTCTTAAGGGCGAAGGCATCACGGAGGTTGCGGTGGCCAACGAAACGACCGCAGTGTTCGGATCGTTCGCCGGTGTACTCTACCGCACCACCAACTCTGGTGCGACTTGGGATTCGGTATGGTCATACTACCCTGGCGGCGGCTGGTTTAACGGCGTCCGGTCGATCGGCAAGGATTCTATGATTGCCATGGGCGATGCCGATTCAAGCGGATTTCTCGTAGTTCGTAGTTTCGACGCGGGCAAGACATGGACGCGCGCTACCAATCTCCCGACGGAACTGAAGGAAGCCGTTGGGTATGCTTCCTATTCGACGTACCGCCAGGCTCTCGATGTGTTTGGGAAGACCATCTGGCTGACCGCCTACTTTGGCAGCTCGCGCAACCCGCGTATCGTGAAATCGACGGACGGCGGCGACACGTGGACGACATGGGAGGTCACGCTGACGGGCGGTATGGCGACGAACTACTACCTCCGTTCGATCAACATGTTAGATGAGAATATTGGCTGGGCGACCGACCGTCAAATTTCAACAGCTTCAAACACCGATCACTGGCTGCACAAGACCACAGACGGTGGTTTGACCTGGAGCGACACGCTGAACGTGGAGCCCGCAGTGGCACACGCAAACGCGAGAGTTCGCGGTGCGAAGCCTCTGCGTGGTACAACCGTCGTTGCGGCGTTTGGCTGGGCAGGAAGCAACACCGGAAAGGTGTGGTTGTCTATGGATGCCGGTGCAACCTGGACTCCCACTACTCCGGGAACAACCGGAATTCTGACTAACGGCGAATGGGTTTCTCCGACTCTGGCCTATGTGGTTGGACAGAATACCGTCCTGAAGTATACACCGAAGAACGTCCGTGCTGTGACATTCACCGTGAACACGGCGACAGTTCCAGACACCATCCCGGTGGCCGGATCGACGATCCAGATGCGCGGCGGCGTCAATCACGCCGGCGGTTTCTCCCCGATCACCTGGGGCAGCGAAGCGCAGAACAACATGACCGCTGCCGGTGGCGACTACTGGCGGAAGACCTTGTACATGCAGGTCGGTGACACGCTGCGCTACAAATACGTCATTGCCTACGCCACAGGGACAGGCTGGGAAGGTGGCGTGGTTCCTGCGCACTTCCCGTCAGCCCAGGGCGCAGATCGTTCCTTCGTTGTGCCTGACCAGGATACGACGGTCCAGGTGGAATTCTGGAACAACGGCGCCGGAACACGTCCGCAGTACTTCCGTCCGTATGCAGCTGCTGCCGATTCGTTCTTCACCGTCTACTTCCGCGTGAACATGAACGGCATCATCTCCCAGGGTTCGTACGGCTACAACGGCGACAAGGACACCCTCGCAGTGCGCGGCGGCGGCTCGGCAGGCAGCGATCTCGATTGGGGTCGGTCATTCTTCCTGACCCGCGAATCGCCCACGACCAACGGCGACGGCTATACAAGCCCGGCGAACGCCTTCTGGTCCGGCGGACTCAAGATCAAGAAGACCGGCCTGACGGAAGGCGCGACGGTCGGCTACAAGTTCCTCATCGGCTCCGATTGGAATCGTCCTGCGGGCAGGACGGATGAGGAATCAGATCGCAGCTTCAAGGTCCCGATTGGATTCAAGGATACCACACTGAAGTGGGTCTATTTCAACAACTCGGTGCCCACGGCCCGTGCCAATCCCGATACGATCAGGATCACCTTCATCGCGAACCTCGCGCAGGCAGCAGCCAGCGGCGGGTTCGATGTCACGAAGGATACGATGTATGTCCGGACCGGCTACTTCGGCACGGGAACCGAATCAGCTCGCGGCAAGCGGATGCTCCGTGTCTCGGGCACCATTTTCCAGGCGACCGATACGATCGTGACCGCGAAGAAGAAGCTACTGGACTACCAGTACTACACTTTGCGTGACGCGGTGGAAGTTCGCGAAACGTACTACAACTACTACTACACAGGTGCGGTGGCAGCCGAAGCAGAACGCCGCCAGGTTCTGGTGGATTCCACTGCTTCACTCACCACTACACAGACTGTCCGCGACACGGCCGCAAGCTTGCGCGGAAAGTCAACGTGAAGTGGGAATGCGACCTCCGTCCGGCGTACTACCAGGTGAAACTCGGCGGCGACTCGCTGAGTGACATCCAGGGCACGTTCACCGTCCGCGTGGCCGACGTCGACTCCATCATCAAATGGGGAGTCTGGATGAACGGTCCTGCAGTCGGTGGATGGAGCAATGACGGTGGTGACTGGGGTCTCGGTCTCCAGAACAACCTTGCCAAAAAGCTGTATGACAACGGCACCAACGGTGACCGTGTTGCCGGCGACTCCATCTTCACCCGCCAGGTTCTTGCCTCACCCGACAGCGTTGCGATCGGCAGCAAGGACCGTGTAGGCCAGACATTCAAGTTTGGCGTGCGCGGCGGTGACAATGAAGGCGGCAGGGGTGGATTCGGGAACAACCACAATGAAAACATCGTGGATACCGACACCATCTACACCATGTCCACCCAGTTCGGCAGCATCAACCCGGCGTTCTATGACGCATGGGATTATGACCTCCGCAAGCCCAAGACCCCGACCAGCGTGATCGATCCGAACGCCCCGTTGGTGTACGAGCTTGCGCAGAACTATCCGAACCCCTTCAACCCGGCTACGAAGATCGAATACTCCATCCCGATGCAGTCTCAGGTGGAGCTGAAGATTTACAACCTCGTCGGCCAGGAAGTGGGAACGCTTGTGAACGAGATCCAGAAAGCAGGCGTCCACAATGTGAAGTTCGATGCCGGCAATCTCGCGAGCGGTGTCTATTTCTACCGCCTCGTGGCTGGCAACTTCACCAGTGTGAAGAAGATGGTTCTCCTTAAGTAAGCGTTACGGCATCATGATGATGCCCGGCAAGGCGGTTCCGGCTCTCCGGGGCCGCCTTGTTCTTTTTTGTTCCGCCTGTTGCCCCCCGTCGTGTCAGTGCGGACTATCTCTTTTCTCTATGCTTCGAACCGTCGTCCTCATTCTGGTCCTTGCGGAAACGCTGTGTGCCCAATCGGGCGGCGCACCTGAAGCCGTGATCGCACGGGCAGGTAACGTCTTCGTCTCCGAACGGGAATTCCTCGAGCGCTTCGAACTGACCCCGGGCCTCTACCGCCATCGAACGCCGCAACTGGAGAAGGATAAGCTCCAGGTGCTGTACTCCATGGTGGCCGAAAAGCTTCTTGCCCAGGAAGCCCTCTCCCGCCGTCGTGATACGACAGCGCTGTACCGATCCGCCGTCGCAGAAATCACAAAACTTCTGGTTCGTGATGCCTTGTATCAGCAGGAGGTGCGTGCGAAGGTTGCGGTGACCCCCGCGGAAATCAAGGAAGGCATCCTCCGCGCCCGGCTGCAACGACACGTCCGGTTCTGGTTCTTCGAACAGGAGCAGGATGCGCGGTTTGTCCGCTCACTGGTGAAGTCAGGATCGGAATTTGACCGCTTCGTCGTCGACTCCAGCATGGCCGTGGTGCAGGACACGGCGACAGTGGTCTGGGGTGACGCGGAGCCTGCTATCGAAGATGCGGCCTATCAACTCGATCGTGGGGGCGTCTCACCGGTCGTTCCTGCGGGCAACGGTTTCTACGTCCTTCGCCTGCTCTCCGTTGAGCAGAATCCCGTGTTCAACGCGATGCCGGCCCTCACGCTCAGAGAACGGGTCATGAGCACGGTCCGGCAACGTAAGGAGCGTGTGCGTGAAGCACAAGTGATTGAAGAGCTTGTCCGCTCGCGGCCGGCATATTCGCCGCCCGCCGTATTCCGTCAGGTCGCGGATACGCTCACTGCGGTCTTCAGAGCCTCGTATGCTCCTCCCGTCACGTCATTGTCCCCCGCTATGGCGGACGATGCACTCCGCCGCCTGTCCGCGGTGGCCGGTGACACGCTGGTGGTTGCCGGGACGACAGTCTGGACTGTACAGGAAGCACTCCAGCGCCTGGTGAGCAGGGGATTCAGCGTGCATGGCGATTCCGTACGGGGTGTTGCCTCACGGTTGTACACAGTCTTCCGCGAATGGACGCATCATGAGTTGCTCGCGCAGGAAGCCCTTGCGCGCGGCCTTGACAGGAGTCCTGCAGTGCAATTGCGGCTTGCCCCCTGGAAAGATCACTACCTCGCGGGGATGACACAGCGACTCCTCCAGGGAACGGTCAGCGTCAGCGATCCCGAGGTGTTCACATACCTTCACAGCACCGACACATCGATCGCGGTTCCGGAAGTCCGCTTGCGCGTGCTCCGCACCGCAACGGTCGACCGGATGGACGCTGCATTCCGCGAACTTGAGCGCGGAACCCCGTTCGACCGCGTGATTGCGGACTACTCCGAAGATGCGGCATTGCGGGCCCGGGGAGGTGACACGGGATTCATCCGCATCACCGATTCACCTCCTCTCGGGCTTATCGGATCACAGCTTGAAGCCGGACAATTCTATGGGCCGCTGGCGGATTCAAGCGGCTTCGTCTACATCCAACTTCTGGAAAAACGAGAGACGCGACCTCTCCGGGATACTGCTGCCGCTTCACGGTTCGCCCGCGCCAGAGACGAAGTGCGCCGCATCAAAGAACGGCGCGTGGTCGCCCTCTTTGTCGCCCAGTCTGCTCAACAGCGCGGTGTGGAAGTCTATGACGACCGGCTGCGCATGCTGAAGGTCACACCGCTCCCCATGGTTGCATACCGCATGCTCGGCTTCGGGGGACGGATGTTCGATGTGCCCTTTGTCGAGCCGCAGGTTGAATGGCTCACCGTTGAGCCCCCTGCCGAGGTGATCCTGCCTTGAACCGATCAGACCTCACACGTCTCCCGCTCTGGAAGCGCATCCTCTTCAGCATCCTCCCGGCCGCGCTTCTGGCCGTGCTGCTGGTTGCAGCCGAGCTGATCCTGCGCTGGGTGTCGCCAGTCCCTCCCGCCAGACTCGCGGAAGAAGTGCAGTTCGACGGAATCACCTGGTACCAGACGAACCGTGCGTTTCTGGGGAAATACTTTCCGTCCGGGAGTCCGCTGATACCAGAATTCAAGACTGCGCTCTTCCGGAAGGAGAAGACGCCGTCCACATTCAGGGTGATGTGTCTCGGCAGCTCCACTATGTTCGGCACGCCGTATGACATGAATGCGAACATCCAGGGGATTCTGCGCCGCCAGCTCCGCCATCGCTATCCGTCACTCGAATGGGAGGTGATCAACTGGGGTGCGTCGGCCATCAACAGCAACGTCGTTCGCGACTTCGCCGGCGATCTCCTTGAGTTCAAACCCGACCTGATCATCGTGTACATGGGGCACAACGAGTACTATGGTCCGGACGGGGTGAGCGCATCATTCCTCGAGAGACTCATTCCCTCATTGACTCCGTTGAAGTACAGTCTCCAGGACCTCCGGCTCGTTCAGGTGGTTCAGGGCTGGTTTGCAGGTGAGAAGGCGAAGCCAGAGCAGGCAGGAAATCTGATGCGTCAGGTTTCAGGCGGCAGTCTGGTACGGCTGGGGTCGGATGAAAGCCGGTGGGTAATAGGGCGGTTCGAGACGAACCTCGATCACATCCTCAGCACATTTGCAGGGGCGCAGGTCCCTGTGGTGCTCAGCGAGGTGAGTTCCAATCTGGCCTTTCCTCCATTCGCATCCGACAGCGTTGTTGCTGGCCGGAGGCAAGGGAAATTCGATGAAACAATGCGCGCCCTGGCTTCGGAGAATCGCTTCACGGAAATACTGAACACGGTGGAGGGGCTGAAGGGATCTGACGCGATGCATCCGCTCGCACTCTATTGGAAGGGGGTGGCGCTCAGATCGACCGGGCAGGCGCAACAAGCCAAAGCCG
>JAGDMK010000271.1 GCA_017860635.1 Bacteroidota bacterium | reverse complement strand
AGCAACAGCGTGCGGATGTGCGATCCGTCCACGTCCGCATCGCACATCACGATGATCTTGCCGTAACGCACTTTCTCGGGATCGAACTCTTCCCCGACGCCGGCACCGACGACGGTGAAGATGTTCCGGATTTCTTCGTTCTCCAGGATTTTGTGAAGGCGCGCCTTCTCCACATTGAGAATTTTTCCCCTGAGCGGAAGGATCGCCTGGAACCGCCGGTCCCGCCCCTGTTTCGCACTCCCGCCCGCAGAGTCGCCCTCCACCAGGTACAGCTCGCAGTGTTCCGGATCATTGATGGAGCAGTCAGCGAGCTTTCCGGGAAGACCGCCGCCGGACAGCGCGTTTTTCCGCCGGGTCAGGTCCCTGGCCTTCCGTGCAGCCTCGCGGGCTTCCGCCGTGCGCATCGACTTGTCCAGGATCCGCTTTGCGTCTGCTGAGTTCTCTTCCAGCCAGGAGGAGAGCGCCGAGCCGATGACGGACTCCACAATGCTCTTCACCTCGCTGTTGCCCAGCTTGGTCTTCGTCTGCCCCTCAAATTGCGGTTCCGGCACCTTGACGCTGATGACGCCGCTGAAGCCCTCGCGGAAGTCATCGCCGGTCAGCACAATTCCCCCTTCCTTCAGTATGCCGTTCTTGTATGCATAGGTGTTAAGGGAGCGCGTGAGCGCGGTGCGGAATCCGACGAGATGCGTTCCGCCTTCATGTGTGTTGATGTTGTTCACATACGTGAAGATGTTCTCGCTGTACTCGTCGTTGTACTGGAAGGCCGCCTCCACTTCGACCGCCCGTCCGTTCTCGTCCTTGTCTGAGCCGCGCGTGAAGAACGGCTTCCGGATCAGCGCGGGACGCGTGGCGTCAATGTATCGCACAAACTCTACAAGTCCGCCCTTGAAGCTGAATGTCTCATCCTGCTCGGTCTTGTTCCGGCGGTCGATGATCCGCAGCGTGACTTCCGAATTGAGAAACGCCAGCTCCCGCAACCGTTCCGCTATCGTTTCAAACTTGAACGTGCGGGTTTTGAAAATCTGTCCGTCCGGCAGAAAGGTGATACGCGTGCCCGTTTTGCCGGGATCCGCTTTGCCGATCACCTTCGCGGCCGCAACGGGCTCTCCGCGTGTGTACTTCTGGAACCAGACCTTGCCGTCACGGTAGACCTCGGCCTGCAGCCACTCGCTCAGAGCATTCACCACCGAAACGCCAACACCATGCAGACCGCCCGACACTTTGTATGAATTCTTGTCGAACTTGCCGCCGGCGTGGAGAACCGTCATCACGACTTCCAGTGCGGACCGTTTTTCCTCCTTGTGCATGTCGGTCGGAATTCCCCGTCCATCGTCCCACACCGACACGGAGCCGTCTTTGTTGAGGACAACTTCGATCATGCGGGCATATCCGGCCAGCGCCTCGTCGATAGAGTTGTCAACGACTTCGTAGACCAGATGATGCAGACCCCGCGCGCTGACATCGCCGATGTACATCGCGGGGCGTCGCCGGACCGCTTCAAGTCCCTTCAGGACTGTGATATCTTCCGCCGTGTATGCCCGCGCCTCGGCACCGTTCCGCTGTCCGTTTTTCTCCAGCTCGGCCTGCTTCGAGGCAGATTTCGAGCGTTGCTTCTCCTGTTTCGCCATACCGATTTGTCCGACTCCTTCTCGTTCCTATCGAAACCGAATATCGTTGACTACTCTGAATCCTGCGGCGTCGTTGAGTTTCTCGATAATCTCCCTCCGTTTCATCGAGAGCTCAGCCCTCCATGGCGCTGTTTTCACGCTGACGTAGAGTATGCCGTTCTCGATACGTTGGGGCTTTGTTACGCGCGCGATCTGCTCCCCCACCACATCCTCCCAGCCGGTGATCACCGCGTACCGCCGCAGTGTCTGATCGATGCCGAGCGCTGCGGTAGCCTCCGCAATGGCCTGCGCAATTCCCTTCGGATATTTCTTTGTTCCAGCGCCCTTACGGGTTTTGCGCCGTGCTGGTTCCGCCTTCAATGAGAAATCTCCGATGATGCGTGTTCCACGGCACCGATGCAACGACACCGGGATCGGTGGTCGTCAGCACGGCCTGACCCGTTTCCCCGAGCCGTCCGAGGACTCTCGATGCGCGTTCACTGTCCAGCTCCGCAAAGACATCATCGAGCAGCAGGATCGGCGTCTCATTGCGTGTCTCGCACATATACCGGTGCTCGGCAAGCTTCAATGCGATCAGAAGCGTCTTGTGCTCTCCCTGCGAAGCAAACTCCTGCGCATTTCTTGACCGGAGCATGAATGCAAGATCATCGCGATGCGGCCCCACGAGCGTCGTCCCGCGACGGAGCTCCAGCTGGCGGTGTGTGCCCAGCTGCTCCTCCATGACCGACGCGATAGCAGGAATGCCGTGCCCGGACTTCACGCCCCGCAGGGTGACATACTCCAGCGCAACGGGGTCCGCAATGCCCGCGATTTCCGCATAGGACCCGGCAAAGCCGTCGCGCATCGCTTCCACACACTGAAGGCGTTTCTCAATGATGCGGCTTCCGTACTGCACCAGGCCCTGAGTCCATGGCTCCAGTGCGCCTGGAGAGATGCTGCCGTGGAGACGTCCATCCAGTAGCAATCTGTTCCGCTGCCGTAAGACCTTCCGGTATTCCTGGAGGTCCGCAAGATACCGCCCGCTCGTCTGACAGAGCACGATATCCAGAAACTTCCGCCGCTCGGCAGGACCGGATCCAATAATTCCGCCGTGATCGGGAGAGAGCAGCACTGCCGGGTACTCTCCGACAATCGCGGAAATCCGGTCCAGAGGGGTCCCATTGATGCGTACGGCCTTCTGTCCGCCCGATGCCGAGAACGCGATATGCGCTTCGGAGCGCCGCCCCGCATCATCATTGAGCGTTGCCTCAATCTCAAAGAACTCACAACCATACTGCACAACCTGGGCATCTACAGCGGCAAAGAAACTTTTGCCCAGACTGAAATACGACACGGCTTCGAGAATATTCGTCTTTCCCTGTCCGTTCTTTCCGATCAGGGCATTGATCCCGGCGCCGAGATCGAGAGACGTATCCTCGTGATTCCGAAAATTCAGCAGCCGGAGGGTGCGCAACCGCATTCTGGTACACCCTTTATAGAATACGGCAGCCCCGCTTGCGACGGGGCTCCCTGTGACCACAGACCTGTTCAGGTGGACGGATGTCAGCGCACATGACAGCCGGCTTCAGGTATTCAGGCGCACGGGCATGATGAGCATCAGCGTATCCTCCTGAGGCGGGGCATCCGTTGGACTCACAATGCCTGCCCGGGTCGGTGAACTGAATTTCATCGTGACCTGCTCGCCATCAAGGTGCGACAAGATATCCACCAGATACATCGAATTAAATCCTATCTCCAGAGACTCGGCACTGTACTGACACGGAAGCAACTCGTGAGCCTCACCCCCGAAATCCACATCTTGTGCACTGAGCTTCAATGCATTCGAAGCAAGGTCAAACCGGATTTGATGCGTGCTCGCACTCGCATACAGCGCAACACGACGGATCGAATTCACCAGCTCTTCCCTGTTAATCGTCAGCGTGCGCGCATTCTCCAGAGGAATAACACTTTCGTAATTGGGATAACTCTCCTCAATAAGCCGCGACGCCAGCACCGTCTGTTCATACTTGAACCGGACATGTGTGTCGCTGGTACTGATCGTACACGGCCCGGCTTCCAATCCCTTCACCAGAATTCCCATTACCTTGGCAGGAACAATAATATCCCGCCCGAGTTGTGCACCCTTCTCCGGACGATAGATAAAACGGGAAAGCCGGTGTCCATCTGTGGAAACAGCTCGAATTTCTTTTCCATTGGTCTGCAATAATATACCCATCATTGCAGGCCTCAGTTCATCAATACTCACCGCAAATGACGTGCGGTTAACCAACTTTCTCAATATGCTGGATTCCAACACCATCTCGGATATCCCTTTAAATTCCGGAACAACGGGATATTCTTTTGCGGGTTCTCCGGTCAGGAGATATTCCCCATTCGGCGTGGTAATTTTAATTTTGTTCAGGGCTACATCAATTGCGAATGTCGCATCCGTCACCGGCAGTGAGCGAATAGTATCCATCAGACGCTTTGCCGGTATGGCAATTTTTCCATCCTCGGCACCTGTCACCTGGGTGGCAATTGTCGATGACACTATCTGATCAGTCGCGGTAACGCTGAGTGTATTATTTACCAACTCGAACAGGAAGGTTTCCAGAATCGGCATGGGTGACTTCGCCGGAACAACACCACCG
>JAGDMK010000090.1 GCA_017860635.1 Bacteroidota bacterium | reverse complement strand
CAGGGAAACGAGCCAGGTGAGGAGGTTCACGCCGCCCAGCACGACGACGCCGGAGACGACCAGCGGCATCAGACCCGTGCCGATTTCGACAAACGCAAGAACAAGGCCGGCGGCGATGAGCGTAAATGCGGTGATCACGAGCCGGCGCCGGTCATTCGGGATATCCGCCATAATTTCATCGCTCCAGAGAAGCGAAAAGATCAGGGCATCCCTGACCCGGAGGTTCTGCCCGGCCGTCTCCACACGCCGCCGTGCATGCTCTTTGCGCGCGCGGATCAGCGCCGTGATTCGTTCCCAGGTGATGTAGAGGATTCCGGCGATCACCAGGTCCGTCCCAAAGCGCGCCCACTGGCTATTGGACAGCCCTTCCATGAATGCGCTGATCAGTTCAATAATGATCAGCAGCTTCAGGATCTTGATGAGGATGCGTTTGAAGCGGACTGGATCGATCATACTACCAATTGACTATTGCACTGGTTGACCATTCAGCAGATCGAACACTCGGGCGGTTGAGCATTCTGTCGCCTGAACGTCTCGTCGGCTGAACATGCTGTCAGCCGGACTTCCTGTTGTTCAAGCACCCCGCAGTATTTGTATACGCGCCGGTGTCACAAGGGTTTCTGCTCCGCGCGGGGAGTCACCTGATATCCCGGGCAGGAGTGTACGGGAAGACGGGGGTATTTCGGATAGGCGGGCCGCACCCGGGAGAGCGTGCACAGGACGAAGTGTGAGCCGCGTCCCGACGCCTGCATGCGTGCGTGCACGCACGACGCACACAGGCCGGCTGGTGCCGGCCCTGTGTGCTGGACCTTCTCGTTCCCGGTCAATGAGTTATTATCCGCCTGCCTGCGTGCCGCCTTCCGGAGCCTGCTTGGGAGCTGTCTGCCAGAGTGAAAGATAGCAGCCGTCGGGCGTCGCAAACTGGGCAAACCATCCCATGCCGCCGATCTCCGTCTTCTTCACAAGCACTTTTCCC
The DNA here is from genome assembly GCA_017860635.1 of Bacteroidota bacterium. Lineage (GTDB taxonomy): Bacteria > Bacteroidota > Ignavibacteria > UBA10030 > UBA6906 > JAGDMK01. The sequence continues at coordinate 10,215 of JAGDMK010000090.1, read as the reverse complement.
CGCGCTTTTTTGATTTCCTTCAGTTTTGCATCGATGTCTTCCACTTCGATGTAGACGTTCACCTGCCCTTTCTTGGGCATCTTCTTGACCAGGAAGAACCCCCCGTTGGGCTGGGAACCGGCGTGGAAGAGCACATAGTCCATATCGGGAATATCCTCGAATGTCCATCCGAACACCGCGCCGAAGAACTTCTTTGTTCGCTTGAAGTTCGTCGAAGGAATTTCAACGTGACCGAAGCCGTGCATTGGGGCCTCCATGATGGTGAAAGGAAGAAGTGAACCTGAAACGGCGTTGCCCGTTGTCAGAGCATAGGCATCTTCAAGCCGTGGCGCCGCGCGTTCTCCACCGCCCGCGGATATCCTGCATCGGCGTGCCGGACGATGCCCAGACCGGGATCATACGTGAGCACACGGAAGAGCCGTTGCGCTGCCTCCGGGGTGCCGTCGGCGACCACAACCATGCCCGCGTGAATCGAGAGTCCCATCCCGACCCCTCCGCCATGGTGGACGCTCACCCAGCTGGCGCCTCCGGTGGCATTCAACAGCGCGTTAAGAATCGGCCAGTCGGCAATAGCGTCACTGCCATCCAGCATTTTTTCCGTTTCGCGGTTCGGTGACGCGACAGAGCCGCAGTCCAGATGGTCCCGGCCGATGACAATCGGTGCGCGGACCTCGCCGCGGGCAACCAGATCATTGAAGATGCGTCCCATGGTTGCCCGTTCACCGTATCCGAGCCAGCAGATTCGCGCGGGCAGCCCCTGGAAGTGCACGCGCTTCTGCGCCTTTTCAATCCAGCGGCGGAGTGCGACGTTTTCTGGAAACGTCTCCAGCAATGCCTGGTCTGTGCGGTGGATGTCGCCGGGATCGCCGGACAGCGCAGCCCAGCGGAAGGGACCCTTCCCGTCGCAGAAGAGCGGGCGGATGTATTCGGGCACAAAGCCCGGAATGTCGAATGCCCGCCCGAGCCCCCCGGCCAGCGCTTCGCCGCGGATATTGTTGCCGTAGTCAAAGGTCACCGCCCCCCGCTCCATGAGTCCCAGCATCGCCTGCACGTGCTCGACAATGGATTCTCTGGCGAGGGTCTTGTACCGGTCCGGGTTGGCGCCGCGGAGATGGAGGGCATCTTCATACGGGATGTGCGCAGGCACATATCCGTTCAGGGTATCATGGGCAGAGGTCTGATCCGTCAGCACGTCTACGACAATGCGGCGGGCCAGGAGTTCGGGGAGCACTTCGGCCGCATTGCCGAGCAGCGCAACAGACCGGGCTTCCCTGAGTTCTTTCGCTGTCTGAACGATCTGGAGCGCTTCATCCAGATGTTCCGTCATTGTGTCTACATACCCGGTGTGCAGCCGGCGCTCGATACGCGACCGATCCACCTCGATGGCGAGGCATGCCGCGCCGTTCATGGTTGCAGCGAGAGGCTGCGCGCCGCCCATGCCGCCCAGGCCTGCGGTAACCAGCAACCTGCCCGCCAGGGAGCCGCCGAACGAACGTTCCGCAACTGCGGCGAAGGTCTCGTACGTCCCCTGCAGGATTCCCTGCGTGCCGATGTAGATCCAGCTACCTGCCGTCATCTGCCCGTACATCGTCAGCCCGAGCGCTTCAAGACGGCGGAACTCATCCCAGGTTGCCCATTGTGGAACCAGCATCGCATTAGAGATCAGCACACGCGGTGCTTGCGAGTGGGTTTTGAAGACGGCGACGGGTTTGCCGGACTGAACCAACAGGGTCTCGTCATCTTCCAGCTCCCGGAGCGTCCTGACAATGGCCTCGTAGCACTCCCAATTGCGTGCGGCTTTCCCAACCCCCCCGTAGACGATCAGCTCGTCCGGCTTTTCGGCCACCTCGGGGTCGAGGTTGTTCATCAGCATGCGGAGTGCCGCTTCCTGCACCCATCCCTTGCAGCTTTTTTCGCTGCCGCGAGGAGCGCGAACGGGGTGCGGACTCATGCTCTGGGCGTTCATCATCGTGTGCTCATCATTGCAATCATCTCACTTCACTGCCACCACTGCGATCTCCACGTTGGCCGATTTCGGGAGGTTGCTGACCTCGACTGCCACGCGCGCGGGGTACTTTTCTTCCGGGAAAAACGTGCCGTAGACAGCATTCATGCGCTGGTAGTCATTCATGTTCTTCATGTACACCGTGGCGTTGACCACGTCCGAGGAGTCACACCCTGCGGCTGCCAGCACGGTGCGGAGGTTGTTCAGCACCTGCCGCGTCTCCGTTTCGATGTCGGTCTGGACCATCTGGCCTGTGGCCGGATCGAGGGCGATCTGTCCGGACACAAAAACCAGCGAGCCGGTCTGCACGGCCGGCGTGTACGGCCCGATGACCCTGGTGGGAGTATAGTAGGACGCTGCAGCATGGCTCCGGAACTCGTCCTGAACCATGCGGCGCACATCATCCTGCGACGGCGCACAACCGATGAGCAGCAGTGCACCAACAAGCACAACCGGCACTTTCATGAGCATCTCCTTATTGCAGACGGATATCCAGCTTCGGCATCGGCTCCGGCTCTTCTGCCTCCTCTTCCGCTTCTTCCTCTGCCGGGGGTTCCGCAGGCTTGATGACCTTGATGGATTTGATGGTGCTCATCGGATACATCACCAGCGTCCCCTCTTCCTCAACCGCGAAATAGTCAAACTCAACTTGTTTGAGCACGCCGAGCGTCGTGAGTTCGCCCTTGAATTTCCCGAGCAGGTCCTTGAGGGAGTTCCCCATCTTGGGCGCTGACTGCGATGCAGGGGGAGGAGTCTGCTGCGTCGTGGTCGGGGCTTTGGTCGTTGTCGTCTTCTTTTTCTGCGCGTACGCGTCCTGCATGCCCGCCAGCAGCAGCATGCATACCGTTACGATCACCGGCACTCCCATGCGGAATGTTCTCATGGTTGTTCTCCTTCAAGCTAGAGGAAGCGTGAATGGTTAGAGTGTGTCTGTATGCAACGTACGCTGAGGGACATGGCTCACATCTTGTAGCCGATGGCCCGGAGAAACTCCTTCCGTTTTTTCACATCGTCAGCGGTTTCCACCCCCTTGCTCCTTTCGCCGTCGATGACGCCGAGGATGCCGCGTCCCTGTGCGGTTTCTGCGACAAGCACCTCCGTGGGATTCGCGGTGGCACAAAACACACGGCAGACCTCTGCGACATTCTTCACGGCATTCAGGATATTGACCGGGTATCCCTGTTCCATGAACACCAGAAAGGTATGCCCTGCAGCAAGTGCGACAGCATTCTTTTTGGCAAGCTCGATAAGGCGGTCGTCGTTGCCTGCTGCACGGACGAGGCAGGGACCGGAGGCCTCGCAGAAGGCGAGGCCGAATTTCATCGCCGGATTCGTCTGCACGATCGCCTCGTACAGATCCTCTACGGTCTTGATGAAATGTGCATGGCCGAGAAGGAAGTTCATGTCGGCCGGTTTTTCAATCGGAACCACGGTGATCTGCATGGGGTCCTCCGTCAGAGTCCGGGCGCAATAGCGCGTACAAGCTCGGGTGTCACGAGCCAGTGCATGCGCCCGCTGCTTGTCGTGATTCCCGTCGCCAGCGTCAGACAGACCATCGCAGCAGGCGGCATGGCTATCTCCGTTGCCGCATCGGCAACGAGGATGGCGAGGAAATTGGTCATGTCAGGTTGATGTCCGACCAGCACCAGCGCAGACGCAGAAGTGCGATTGATCCGCGAGAGCAGCTCCTTGTGACGAACGCCGGGGATAAGCTCGTCCCAGGTTTCCAGAACGGGTGTATCCGGCCATGCCTCGCCGAGCAGCGTAGCCGTGGCGGCCGCGCGGAGGTACGGACTGCACGCGATCAGCGGACGGTGGGGTTCTAAACGGAGCAGCATGCGTCCCATCTGCCTCGCGGTGCGTTCACCTTCGACCGTGAGGGGACGGGCGGTATCCGTCGTTATCGGACCGCCGAGTGGTTTCGCTTCAGCATGGCGGACGAGGTAGAGAGTCATGCCTTCTTCTTCGCTGCCTTCTTCCGGGCTGAGGCAAAACCCGGCTTAATGACATCGTAAATGATCTGGATCCGGCGATTGTACGGGAGAAAGGCGCTCTTCATTGAATTGATCGAGAGCTTCTCGAGATCGGCCAGTGAGAGCTTGAAGACCTTGTGAGCAATATGATACTCTTTGGTCATCGTCGTATCGCTCATGAGCCTGTCGTCGGTGTTCAGCGTGACTCTGAACTTGTACTTGTAGTACAGACCGAACGGATGCTCCTCGACGCTCTTCACTGCTCCGGTATCCACGTTGCTGGTCAGACAGATCTCGAGCGGGAGGCGCTTGTCCAGCACGTACTGGGCAAGATACCCCATGCGCACGATTTTCTTGTCGCTGTGCTTGTCCAGACCGATATCCTCAATCAGGCGGGTTGCGTGGCCGATGCGGTGGGCACCGCACCATTGCAGGGCCTGCCAGATGCTCTCTTTGCCGAATGCCTCGCCGGCATGAATGGTGATGTTGAAGTTTTCCCGTTGGATATAGTGGAAGGCATCGACGTGTTTCTTGGGCGGATAGCCTCCTTCTTCACCGGCGAGATCGAAGCCCACCACACCGCGTTCGCGGAAGTCCACCGCCAGTTCTGCCGTCTCCAGCGAGAGCTTCATGTTCCGCATGGCGCAGAGAATCACTCCGTACTCCACACCGAAATCCTTTTTCCCGCGCTCGAGACCCTTGAGCACGGCATTCAGGACATCATCCCAGTGCAGGCCCTTCTGCGTATGAAATACGGGGGCAAAACGGGTCTCGACATACACGACGCCGTCGGCGTGCATGTCTTCCATCATTTCATAGGCAACCCGCTCCAGCGCTTCCTCCGTCTGCATCACCGCGGTCGTGTGGGCAAAGCCTTCAAGATAGAGCGGAAGGCTCCCCCTCCGGGCCCCGCGGTGAAACCAGCTGGCAAGTTCTCCCGGATCGGTTGTAGGAAGATCCTCATATCCCTGATCCCTGGCAAGCTCAATGATCGTGCGTGGCCGCAGACCGCCGTCCAGATGATCGTGCAGGAGAACCTTGGGAAGTGTGCGGATGAAGCGTTCCGTAATGCGCATGGGCGAGGGAGAGAGGTTTGACATTCGAAAAAGTACGAACTGAAGCGGTAAAAATCAATGAACGGTTGATTTTGAAAGGGTTTTTCTCTATATAGGCATGGACTAAATGCCCAAGACCATGGCCAAAAAAGACTCGTCGATCCTCGTTGTCGACGACGAAGAAACCTTCCGGTATCTTCTGTCGTCCCTCATCAGTACAGCCGGTCATTCTGTGGACACCGTGGTGGATGGAGTAACGGCAATCAATGCCGTCCAGACCAAACTGTACCACGTGGTCCTCCTCGATGTAAAAATGCCGAAAGTAGACGGGATCGAGGTGCTGAAGTTCATCAAGAACAACTTCCCCGGTATCGAAGTCATTATGCTCACCGGAGCCTCCGATGTCAAAACCGCTGTCGAATGCATGCGGATCGGGGCATACGACTACATCACGAAGCCGACGACAGCCGATGAGCTGCTCTCCACCATCGGCCGGGCACTGGAACGCCGGCAGCTGATGATCGACAACCTCCTGATGAAAGATGCCCTTGATCGCCTCCAGGGCACTCACGAGATGGTCGGACAGAGCGAAACCTTCCAGAAAGTCCTGGAAATAGCGGCGAAGGTCGCTCCCACGGAATCCACGGTGCTCGTGCAGGGACCCAGCGGGACGGGCAAGGAACTGATTGCGAACTTCATCTACAAGAACAGCCTGCGTGCGGATGCCCCGTTTGTCACCGTCAATTGCGCTTCCATCCCCGATACGCTTATCGAAAGCGAATTGTTCGGATATGAAAAGGGGGCTTTCACCGACGCCCGGGCAATGAAACCGGGTATCGTCGAGATCGCCAATAAAGGTACGCTCTTCCTCGACGAAATCGGCGATATCAGTCCCATCGTACAGCCCAAAATCCTTCGCTTCATCCAAAGCGGTGAGTTTAGAAGAGTGGGCGGCAACACGACGCTCAATGCGGATGTGCGCATCCTCTCCGCGACAAACAAGAATCTGAAAGATGAGGTCCGCGAGGGGCGATTCCGCGAAGACCTTCTCTACCGCCTGAACGTCATCACTATCGAGATCCCGTCGCTGCGTCAGCGCAAACAGGACATCCCGCTCCTGGTCGCTTCGTTCCTCGCCAATCGTATGAAAACCAAGGTGAAAACCACCATCTCTCCGAAAGCGATGGAGGTGCTCATCGACTACGACTGGCCGGGGAATATCCGGGAGCTCGAAAACGTGATCGAGCGCGCGGCTATACTCTGCCGCAACGGCGTCATCGAACCACAGGATTTTTCGCTCCCCAATGCGCCAATGGCACTCCCCTCAGGTGGCGCGGGAGATCAGAAGCTCGGTACGGCAATGGCTCTGAAGGAAATCGAACACCTCCACATCGAAGGTGTGCTCAGAAGCTTCCGGGGGAACAAAGCCGAGACCGCCAAGGTCCTGGGCATTAGCCTGAAGACGCTCTACACCAAGATCCAGCAGTACCAGATCAAGCTCAGCTAAGATTCTCGGGATCGGGTCAGCCGGCCCCACGCCCACAGAAGCACACTCACAGCAAGCCCCGGATACATCGGTTCAATACCGAACGGATAGTACTCCGAAACTCCAAGTTCTCGTGTCCAGCCCGCCAGCAGCCAGACCGTCGAGGTCAGCCATCCGGCCAGCATGACGCTGAAGCCTGTCCGAGCACCTACCCGGAGAGAAGGGAAATATGTGCTCACGAGCGGAATCAGTAGTCCGGGAACGATGACCGTGCCGATAGTGTACCAGAGTTTTATGACGGAGGGAATCAACAGCGCAAGCACGACCGCCAGCAGCGCACTCACCAGCAACCCGGCCTGCACCCACTTCTTTTCTGACAGAGTCTCGGTTCCATTCTCGGTGCGATCGCCGCGACGTTCTCCAGCGTGAAGATCCGCCCCGGTGTGAAGGTCCATCCCGTTCTCAATACGATGATCTCTGCCGGATGCCTCATGCTGATCGACGCCCTCGGTTCTTCCCCCGCTCAAAGCGAACCCTCCCCGCCGCCTCTGCCTCATCACCAGGTCCCTGCCAAGCGTAGTCCCCGACACAAAGGCCAGCGTGTTCAGAGTCGACATGATTGTGGCGAGGAGGCCCGTGAAGAAGAGGCCCTTCGCCACCGGCGGAAGGAGATGCTCCGCGAGCATCGGGTACGCCATGACGGGTTGACCGAGAGGAGGAAGGATCGCACGGGCATAGAGTCCCACGGTCACCGTCATCATGTCGAACACGATCCAGAACACGATAGACCAGAGGATGCCTTTGCGGGCCACAGCACCGGACGACGCTGCCGCGCACCGCTGGTAGAACGCAGGGTCGACCAGGGTCCACAGCGCAATAAAGAACCAGACCAGGATGAACTGAGCGGAATGGCCTCCGTGCAGGGTCAGATGGAGCGGCGGAAGATGCTCGCTGAGCACATCCCATCCTCCGAAGGTGCTGACGGCAAACGGAATGATGAGCCCGAATCCGGCAAACATCAGAACGAACTCCAGTACATCCGTGTACACGTCGGCCCGGAAGCCGCCTGCAATGAGGTACACGGTCGTAACAACGGTGCCGACGACAACACACACCGGCAAACTCCATCCCGTGATCATCTGGAGCAGGATGCCAAGCATCAGGACATACGGCGCGGGAGTCATGAGCACGAACGTGAGTCCCGCTCCCAGCAGCGCGGTGCGGCGATCATATGCCTGTTCCAGGCGGTCGGGAATTGTCGTGAGACTGCTTTCACGAATCTTCCCCGCCAGCAGGAATGCAAACAGCAGGGCAAACACATAGTACGGAACACCCTGGACGACCCAGTTGGCAATTCCGTAGGAGTAGGTAAATTCTCCGACACCCAGGATACCGCCGTACCAGGTGGAGACCAGTGTCATCACAAAAAGGGGGACCGTGAGCGACCTGCCGGCCAGAAGGTATTCCGCCGCGCCTCCGCCCCGCTGCCGTCGCACCGCAAGCCAGCCAGCTCCCAGCACTGCAGCACCGTAGGCAACGAGCACGACAGCGTCGCCGGTTGCGAAATGGAGCACGGGATCGGTTGGATTCATCCGCGACTCAGGAGACACCACTGTGGATCGGTGCAAAAACCACGACAAGCAGGTTGCCGCGCCTGACCGTCACGCTGAACCGGCGGGACCGCACCACGTTGCTCACAGCGACCTCCCCAACCCGCAACGTGCCGTTATTCAGCGGAAAGCGGAGACCGCGCAGCGTGATGCCCGAGCACCGGCCAAACGGAACAAGGCTCACCCGGGTTCCTGGTGGTGCGTCGAATGCGCGCGTGCCTCGCAGCGGAACTGCATACCATCCCTCCCCCGCGATCAGCATGTCCAGCGCAGAGAGGTACCGCCAGCAGACCGACAGCGTGGCAAGCGTCATGTCAATCCGTCCCCCGGTGGCGCCGAGCACAATCACCCGGCCTTTTCCGTGGGTCCGGACATAGTCAAGCGCTTTTTCGATGTCCGTGTTGTCCTGCCGCCGGATATGCAGCGTCCGCACTCCCGCGAATGCCCGCCTCGTGGCCGCCGTGACCGAATCCAGATCTCCGATAATGAGGTCCGGAACCAATCCGAGCGCACGCGCAGCATTTGCCCCGCCGTCAGCGGCGATGATCTGATCGGCCATGCGGACGCATCGGCGCGCAAGCGGGCCGGAAGGCCGTTCCCCGTTGCAGAGAAGAAGCGTGGTCATGCAGTGAATCCTCCCTGCTACAACGTGAAGGAAAGCTGAACAAAAACGTTCCGTTCTGCGCCGACAAAGAACTGGTCGCCTTCTCCGTAGGCGGCGTACAGAACGTCAAAGAGATTTTGCACATGCACTCTGGCTTCTATATCCACATCGTTGAAGAGCTTGACGAATGTGTACGAAGCGAACGCATCGCTCACAAAGAAGGGGTCGACGGTGCGATGCTCGTTCCGGAAATTGTCAGTGTAGTGCTTGCCGACATATCGGCCTGACACCGAGAGCATCAGTTCTTCCTGTCTGTATGTCAACCGCACATTCGCGAGCAGATCCGGAAAACCCGCAATGGAATTGCCTTGCAGGTCCACCGGACTTCCGGTGGAGAAGTCGATGTGCCGGACAAACCGGTTGCGGCTGAGCGTTGCGTTCGCAGAAAGGTCCAGGTGATCAGTCAGCCGCAGAGATCCGCTCAGTTCGATGCCGAGATGCCGTGTGCGGTCGGCATTGCCGGTTATCGGCTGGCCGAACCGGTCGACCTGTCCGCTCTTCACAATCTCATCCATGAACTCCATCCAGTACACATTGCCGGAGAACCGCAGCACATCACTTGTATAGCCGCATCCGAGCTCCAGATTCAGCAGCGACTCCGGCTTCACCAGAGGGTGATTGAAATCGAATCGGCCGGTCGCGTCCACGGCGAACTGCGGGACCACTGCGCCCCATGACGCGGGCGTACTTGCCTCGGCAGCATCGTACAGGTTCTTGAGGCGGGGCTCCCGCGACGTGAAACCGATGCTCACATACGCGTTCCAGCGGTCATCAAGGTTGTAGTTCACACCGAGCCGCGGATTGAGGAAGTGATACGGCAGAGTGAAGTCCGTTCCCACAAACTTCTCATCATAGAGACGGTACCGGTTGTAGACGTAATGCAGCGACGCCATCACTTTCACATCCCTGGCGACACTCTGCAGCGCATGGACATAGACCGAAAGGATATCCTTCGCGCCCCTGTATTCATAATAGTGGTAGTCGTACGGCACTCCCAGGGGAAGTTCCTGGGTCCATTGAAGCCGTCCCCAGTGCAGTGAACGATGGAACCGGAATTCTCCTCCGAGAAGGAGTTCCCCGCCCCCGTGCATCCACGTCAGACGGGGAAGGATCCCCCACTGGCGGTTCGACACCTGTGCCCGGATCAGTGCGCCGGGCAAATACAATGTGTCGGGATCACCAGCGATCGCAAAGCCGTTGGCCCTGCTCAACCGGTAGTACGAGTATGGGGCCCAGGATCCGTCATAATCAAAGAAGCCGTCTCCGAATACGAGAAATGCAGTAGTGTTGAGCGTGAGGGCAGGTGTCAGATGCCACTCATTAAGGAGTTCAGCGTGTGGCTGCGAGAAGTTCTCGATCTCTTCGGAACGGGCGATGGGATTGGCGCGCCGCCGCTGCGGGTCCTTCACGTCCGCTTTGGGA
>JAGDMK010000270.1 GCA_017860635.1 Bacteroidota bacterium | reverse complement strand
TGTCGCGCGGGAGCACCGGATTCCGCAGGAGGTTTTTGACCATCTCTGGGCTGGTCAGTGTAATGACGGGTACTGGCACGGATTGTTTGGCGGGCTCTATTTGCCGAGCCTGCGCTTTACCACGTACAGGCATCTGATCACTGCAGATCAACTCCTGGATACGCTGACGGAGCACAAAGACCTCATAATAATAGAGGAGGCAGACTGTGATGGAGATGGAGAGGCGGAAGTTATTGTTGAATCGTCAATTATGAACCTTTATGTCAAGCCATCTCTCGGTGGCTGCCTCGTGGAACTTGACTACAAGCCATCCGGGGCAAATCTGCTTGATGTGCTTAGCAGGCGGGAGGAGGGGAATCACAGGAAGCTCATTGCCGTCGTTCAGGGCTCTCAGGCCCGGGGGAAGTGGGATGAATTGCTGGCCAAGGAGCCCGACCTCATATCCCACATCGTCTTTGACTGGTACAGGCATGCCTGTTTTCTGGACCATGCCTTCAGTCCGGACACATCGCTGGAGGCATTTGCCCGGCAGACCTATCGAGAGCTCGGTGACTTCGTCAATCAGCCCTATGGGAGCACTCTGAAAGAAGAAGGGGAGCACGTCTACTTGTCGTTGGTTCGAGACGGGGGGATATGGCGGGATGGCCAGCGCCATCCGCTCCGGATCAGGAAAGATTTCCATTTTGCGCTGGAACGCCACGAAATCAGGGTGGATTACATCCTGGACAACCTGGGGGATGCGCCGGTCGATTTCATGTTCGGGGTCGAGCTTGCCGCAGGAGGGATGGCGGGCAACGCGCCGGACAGGTATGTACTTATCAACGGAGAACGCCCGGAACGGGACTCTGTACTGCAGGGCCGGGCCGCTCACGATGCCGTCCGGACATTCGGCGTTGCTGATGAATGGCTCGGAGCGGAGGTGCGATATGCGCTGGAGCACCAGGCCACACTCTGGCGCTTCCCGCTTGAAACGGTTTCGTTGTCTGAAGCCGGATTTGAACGCCTCTATCAGGGGACCATCCTGATGCCGCACTGGCCCGTCCGGCTCGAGGCGGCGCAAGCCGCCAGTTGGCGCACTTCTCTCACGCTCACCGCGAAGCACGCATGAACGAAACACCCGTCGTCTACAGCATTGTCGTTCCCGCGCTGAATGAAGAGAAGCTGCTGGAGCGCATGCTCCGCCAGTTTACCCCCGAACTCATCTCGCGGTACGCGCTGGAGGTGATTGTCAGCGATGGGGGAAGCCATGACCGGACGCTCTCGATTGCAGAAAGCCTTGCGCACCGTGTGGTCCGGAACATTCCGTACGTCAAGCAGACCATCTCCATGGGACGGAATGCCGGAGCAAAGGAAGCCCGCGGTCAGATCCTGATCTTTCTCAATGCCGATACGTTGATCGAGAATCCGGACTACTTCTTCAAAAGAATCGGCGAAGAGCTCAAATCCCCGGACATCATCGCAGTGACCAGCAGCGTCGCGGTGTACCCCGAAGAGGCGACGCCGCAGGACAGGCGATTTCACGGATTCTACAACTGGTTCTTCATCATGATGAACCGGGTGGGGATGGGCATGGGGCGCGGCGAGTGCCATGTCATCCGCCGTGAGGTGTTCGAGGAACTCCGCGGGTACTCGCTCCGGATTGCGGCGGGAGAGGACTATGACATGTTCCGGCGCCTGGACAGGCGAGGCCGCGTCAGGTTCCTGGAGGATGTCGTGGTCTATGAGTCGCCCAGACGGTACCGCCGGTACGGGTATGCCTATGTTACGGCCTCCTGGTTTCTGAACTTTCTCGCCGTATTCTTCCTCGGGAGGTCGATTCTGGACGAATGGAAGCCGGTCAGGTGATTGTTTGACTTTGAATGGGAAAATGGATAACATAGCGAGCAGGATTGTCTATTTCTGGAGAACAGGGAGCACGGGAATGCGGAAACGGTTTTCATTGCTGACGATGCTTGCGCTGGTCATCATCAGTGTGCTGGCCGGGGCGCAACTCAATCGATTGTTTTCAGGGGACAGCATCCTCCCGCAGGTGAACAAGTTCAACGACGTGCTCAGCCTGACCTACAAGTTCTACGTCGATGATGTGGATACGCAGAAGTTGACGGAATCGGCGATCGGGGGGCTCCTGAACCAGCTCGATCCGCATTCGGTGTACATCTCGGCCTCCGCTATGCAGAGAGTGACCGAAGAATTCCAGGGGAGTTTTGAAGGAATTGGCATCGAATATCAGGTGCTGAATGACACACTCCTCGTCGTCGCCCCGATTGTAGGGGGGCCGAGCGAGGCGCTGGGCATACAGTCGGGAGACAAGATCGTCCGGATCAACGACTCAAGCTCGGTGGGAATCACAACCGAAGGGGTCCAGAAAAAGCTCCGGGGCCCCAAGGGGACGAAGGTGAACGTGACGATCGTCCGTTCCGGGCTCAAAGAGCTGCTGGAATTCGAGATAACGAGGGACAAGATACCGATTTACACCGTGGACGCGTCGTTCATGGTGCAGCCGGGTGTCGGATACGTCAACGTAAACCGGTTCTCCGCTACCACGCATGAGGAATTCCTCGAGGCGGTCTCGAAGCTCCACGCAGCGGGCATGAAACAGTTGATTCTGGATCTCCGCACGAATGCCGGAGGGTATCTGGAGCAGGCCTACCGCATGGTGGATGAATTGCTGCCCAAAGGCAAGAAGATCGTCTATACCAAGGGGAGGCGGGCGGAGTTCGACGACGAGTTCGTTTCGACGGGTGCAGGCAAGTACCAGGATCTCACGCTGGTCATCCTGGTGAACAACGGCTCGGCTTCCGCCAGCGAGATTGTGGCGGGAGCAATACAGGACTGGGATCGCGGGCTCATCGTCGGCGAGACTTCCTTCGGCAAGGGGCTTGTGCAGCGGCAGTTCGATCTGAAAGACGGGTCGGCGTTCCGCCTGACCACCGCGCGGTACTACACCCCGAGCGGCCGGCTCATCCAGCGTCCGTACGACAAGGACAAAGAGAAGTATCAGATGGAAGCGTTCAACCGGGAGGAAGCTGAGGGAGAGAACATCACCCACGAGGCGGAAAAGGATTCATCGCGGCCAAAGTTCAAAACCATGGGGGGACGGGTCGTGTATGGCGGCGGCGGCATCACGCCGGACTATATTGTGAAATCGGACCGCCTGAACAGCTATACCGTACAGCTCCGCAGCAAACAGGTCTTCCTGCAGGTGGCGGACAGAATCCTGGACCGCGATGGGACCGAATTGCGTGAGACCTACGGCAAGGACATTGCCCGGTTCGTCCGGGATTTCGAGATCACGGAGAGCATGCTCGGCGAAATCCGGGATATCGCCACCGCGCGCGGAGTTCCTCTGAACAAGGAGCTCTTCGACAAGGACGTGCGGTACATCAAGGCTTACGCGAAGGCCTACGTGGGACGCGGCCTCTGGGGGAATGAAGGCTATGCGCGTGTGATGTTGAAAGAGGATAGCCAGTTCGCGAAGGCGTTGACACTGCTTCCTGAAGCCAAGAAAATCGCCGAAACATACACGAGTCTGAAGTAGTGAACCCACTGAAATACCGGCGGGGGCTGCTCCCCGCCTTGCTCTTTCTCTCGTTTGCACTCCCGGGGACGCTGCGTGCGCAGGCAGGCGCAACGCCGGCTTCCCGCGTGATGGCCGAAACGGAAGACCTGATCTACAATGTCCGCTATACCTTCGTCGATCTCGGCCAGGTGCGGATACGGAATTATGGCCGGGAGAAGAAGGTCTCATTCCACGCGTACGAAACGCGCGCGAACATCGATTCCTACAAATCGATTCCCTTCGTTGATCTGCACGCAATCTTCCTGAGCACCATCGACTCCGCCGTGTACTCCCGCGCGTTCACCGGCAAGGTGAAGCAGGATGATTCGTGGGACTACGCCCGGTATCATTTCGAGTATGACCGGGAGCGGGTGCTTATTGAGAAGGGGAACCGGGATACAGTCGTCTCGCAGTGGGACACGCTGAATGTAAAGGGGGCACAGCAGGACGGGCTCTCCCTCTTCTATTTTGCCCGCGAGCATCTCTATGCGGGGCGCACGCTCCATGCCCCGGCGATCGTCGCGGAGAAACCGGTCAATGCGTACATCAATTTCGTCAACAAACATGATGAAGTGGAAATAGACGCCATTGAGTACCCGGTTGACGTCGTGTATTTCGACGGGAACCTGGACTTCACCGGCATTTTCGGATTGAACGGGTATTTCGAAGGATGGTTTTCGAATGACGAGGCGAGGATTCCGATCCTGGC
>JAGDMK010000269.1 GCA_017860635.1 Bacteroidota bacterium | reverse complement strand
CCCTGACGGTTTCAAGCGGGCGAGGGGAGAGCGCCATCAACGATCAACTGCTGCCTGCGAGTTCCAACGACCCGTCCACGCCACATTTCCATTGGTGGCCGAAGAAGGGAACAACGGAATGGGTGCAGTACCATTTCCCGCAACCCACAAGGGTCTCGGAGGTGTCATCATACTGGTTCGACGACACCGGCATCGGAGAGTGCAGGATTCCGGAATCATGGGAGATCCTCTACCGTGATGGGACGACGTGGAAACCCGTTCGCAAGCCGTCGTCCATGCAGCCCATGATTGATGCGATGAATCATGTCACGTTTGAATCCATCGAGACGACTGACCTGCGCCTTTCGGTCAAGCTGCGCGAGGGCTTTTCCGCAGGATTGTATGAATGGATCGTCCGGTGAGACGTGACCGCTCAACCTGCTTTCTGCTGACATGTGTGCGCGGTGCTTCCACCATGTGACGTGGACAGACATCTGTATAATCGGCATTGATGTGGGTCATGCAGATCGCTGCTGTGCATACACCGCTCACCGAGCTGCGTACGGGGAGCACGGAGACGTGTGTGCATCTCACGGATCTGTGTATGGTGAATCACAAAGATGCGTACATCTCGTACCGACATCTGCATTGTAAGCACTCAAACGTACGTACATCGCATTGAACGTGTACGGTGACTACTGATATCCGCGCCGGAGGACCCGCATGGGGAAATGCATGCTTCTGGGGTGGTGCCTGATGGCCCTCCTCATCAACGAAACAGGCCGGGCTCAGGCTTCCCTCCCGATCTACAAGAACCCGGAGGCGGCGGTGGACGACCGCGTGCGAGACCTGCTCTCTCGCATGACGCTCGAGGAGAAGGCGGGGCAGTGGGTCAATGCCGCGCCTGCAATTCCACGGCTCGACATTCCCGCATACGACTGGTGGAGCGAGGCGTTGCACGGCGTGGCCCGGGCGGGTTATGCGACCGTGTTCCCGCAGGCCATCGGCCTCGCTGCCACATGGGACGTTCACCTGATGGAGGCAATCGGCACAGCAATCAGCGACGAAGCCCGGGCAAAACACCATGACTTTCTCCGAAACGGGCAGCGCGGGATTTATCAGGGACTCACGTTCTGGTCTCCGAACATCAACCTGTTCCGCGATCCCCGCTGGGGAAGAGGGATGGAGACATTCGGTGAAGACCCCTTCCTTACGGGGAAGACCGGTGCGGCATTTGTCCGCGGCCTGCAGGGAAACCATCCGAAGTACCTGAAGGTCGTCGCGACCGTCAAACACTTTGCGGTTCACAGCGGGCCTGAACCGGAGCGCCACAGCTTTGATGTCAAGCCGTCGGAGCGCGATCTGCGGGAGTCATACCTCCCTCACTTCCGGATGTGCGTCGAAGAAGCCCGCGTCCAGTCCGTCATGTGTGCGTACCAGCGGTTTGCCGGTGAACCGTGCTGCGGGAGCAACGCGCTCCTGGAGGAAATCCTCCGGAAGGAGTGGGGATTCGATGGGTATGTCACCTCGGATTGCGGAGCCATCGGCGACATGTACACGGGACACAAGGTCGTGCGTGATGCAGCCGAAGCATCTGCACTGGCCATCAGGGCAGGCACTGATCTGAACTGCTCCTTCCAAGATGCGGCGCCGGCGGAAGCGGTCAAACGGGGGTTGCTGACAGAGGCGGAGCTCGACCGTTCAATCAGCCGCCTCTTTCGCGCCCGATTCCAGCTCGGCATGTTTGACCCGCCTTCCATGGTGCCCTTCGCATCGATTCCTTTTTCTGTCGTCGGATCCGTGGCACATCGCGCACTTGCCCTGGAAGCGGCACGGAAATCCATCGTCCTCTTGAAGAACGAGGACCGCATTCTTCCTCTCCCTCATACCCCCGGGACAATCGCCGTCATCGGCCCGAATGCGGATGACGTCCTGTCCCTTCTTGGCAACTACTTCGGCGTTCCCGACGGTGCTGTCACACCTCTCCAGGGATTGAGACAACACGCGGGAGTATCCACAAAAGTGCTGTACGAACCGGGAGCAGCGATCGCCGAAGGCGTTCCGCTCCTTCAGGTGGTCGAACCACAATATCTCTCGCAATCGTCCGGTTCGGAAACCGGCAAGGGCCTCCGGGCGGACTACTATCGCGGTCGAGGTTCAGCCAAAGAGTTTGTGGGCTCGAGATTGGATTCAACTGTCAATTTCACGTGGTGCAAAGCAGTCCCGGTCAACTGCGGTGATTCCACTCACTTCACTGTGCGGTGGACGGGGTTCATCCATCCACCGGTGTCCGGTGTGTATACGCTCGGGACGTTCGGATTCCGTTCATTCGAACTGCGGATCGGTGAGACTGTCGTTGCAGAGGCGCCCGGAGGCAGCGAGACACCGACGTACGGCCCGATTGCACTCGAAGGGGGAACACCCTACGCGTTCACTCTGGAAGGGACCTGCCGGCAGAGCGGCTCCTTGGTGCAACTCCTCTGGGAAATCCCTGATCCTGACCGTGAGGCAAGAGCAGTAGCCACTGCAAAAGAGGCAGACATCGTCGTGCTTGTGATGGGACTTTCTCCACGCGTTGAAGGGGAGGAGATGCCGGTCTCCGTCCCGGGATTCCGCGGCGGAGACAGGACAGACATCGCACTTCCGGAATCACAGCGGCTGCTGCTGAGGAGTGTGGCTGCGCTCGGCAAACCTGTCATCCTGGTTCTGGTGAACGGAAGCGCCATTGCGCTGCCCGAGGCGGCGTCGGCGAAAGCGATCGTTGAGCTCTGGTACCCCGGGCAGGCCGGAGGTACAGCGCTGGCCGAGGTCCTCTTCGGCGACGTCAATCCGTCAGGACGCCTGCCGGTCACATTCTACCGGTCCACATCGGATGTTCCACCGTTTCCGGACTATTCCATGGAGGGCAGGACCTACCGGTACTTCGAAGGCAAACCGCTCTTCCCCTTCGGACACGGATTAAGCTACACTCAGTTTGCGTACGCCAACATGCATCTGAGCTCCCACAAGATCTCGGCTTCGGGTGACGGCCTGACGGTCAGCATCGACATCACGAATACCGGGGGGAGGGCAGGGGAAGAAGTGGTTCAGCTCTACCTCCGGGCAGTAGGCAGCACCGTCCACCGTCCGTTGAAAGAGCTCCGTGGCTTTCAGCGTGCCCGCGTGGAAGTCGGAGAGAAGAAGTCCCTGCGGTTTCATCTGAAGGGATCAGACTGCGCATACTACGAGCCGGGGCTTCAGTCATGGCATGTCGAGAAAAGCGTGTACGAGGTTCTTCTGGGGGCATCCTCTGAGGACATCCGCGCAACGGCGACGTTCACCATCGAGTGACTCTCCTTTGTCGGAATCCTTCTGATGAGATTCCCAACATTTTCGAGAGCCTGAGGTACAACGGCCTTGCTCTGTCGTTACGTTCTCGTTTTGAAGCGGCACGTATCAGGAGTGTCAAATCACAAAACTCACGTCTGCGTCCCTGTCCTCCTGCTGGCGAACAAGTGTATCATGTTCGACGTGCACAAAGGAATATGCGGGGACACTCTCCGTGAGCCAGACATTCCCGCCGATGATGCTGTGGTGTCCGACCCGTGTTGTTCCTCCCAGGATGACGGCCTGCGCGTAGATGACGACATTGTCTTCGATCGTCGGATGGCGTTTTGAGTTTGCCATCTTCTTGTCCACGCTCAATGCACCCAGCGTCACTCCCTGATAGATCTTCACATTGCTGCCGATGATGCTGGACTCTCCGATCACAATGCCGGTGCCATGATCGATGGCGAAGGGAGTCCCGATGTTTGCACCCGGATGGATGTCGACGCCGGTGACCTGGTGTGCGTACTCGGTGACCAGGCGGGGAAAGACGGGGACCTTCAGCTTGTGGAGTTCATGTGCGAACCGGTAGATGGCGATGGCCGTGAATCCCGGGTATGCGAGCATGACCTCATCCAGGCTTTCTGCCGCAGGGTCACCGTCGAGTATTGCCTCCGCGTCCATCCAGAGCTGGTCATGGACTGCCGGCAGGGATTCCACAAAGTCGCGGGCGGCGCGTTGCGCGTCGCCGCCTGTCTCCAGAAGAAACGGCGTGATCAGCCTGGCCAGATCCCGTTGCAGGAGGGTGAGGCGGGCAACAATCTCGCGCACATCGGAGAATTGCTCTTTGCAGAAATGAGGGAATTCCCTGGTGCTCTCTTTGATCTGGGGACCAAGAGCGTGCGTGTCCCTTCGCTCCTTAAGGCGCTCGGCAAAGGTGTGCAGATCCATGTGGTCATTCTCCTCCTATTCACTAAACATGAGGGGAGAGTGCCTGGTTCCGGGGAAACAAAGCCGGTGCCGATCTTGTGTCATTCTCAGGAGAGAAGTGGAGATGTGGCGTTTGCTGCTCGGCACCGGCGGGAAAATTGCTGATGTTCTATCTAGCTGCCACCCGTGGAAGCGGAGGGGGGGACACGCTCAATACGAAGATGGCGAAGAGGGATGAAGCTCGTGAGCTGCTCTCTCAGCTCACGCCCGTATCCGCACACCCAGCATCCGTCGATCTCGAGGGTGCTTGTCTCTCCGTGAACCATCATCGTGGCTTTGCTGCCACATTTCGGACAGTCTGCAACGCCGTTCCAGGCTCCCACGGGGCTTCCTTGGTTAATGTGTCAGTTTTCTGGCATCGTGCTGGCGCAGAAAGTGCTTACAAATGTGGTACCACTGTCCTTTCCACCTGAATGAGCAGAATAGCTCATCGGGCGACCCGGAGGAGTGCCGAGGTTGGACACCTGGCCAACTTCGACCAATACTGACGAACGAGCAGCATTGAAGTGGAACGCGGTTGCGCCTTTGATGCAGGGATCGTATGTTTAGGGATGTGCTACCCCCAAAAACCCGCGAACAATCATGACGCCAGACATGAAACGCAGCAGTGACGGGGTTCAGCCGCCAGTCCGGCCTCCAGGAACCCCTTGCGTGCTCATCGTCGAAGATGAGCAGATCGTTGCCCGTGACTTGCAGGCTGGATTGCGCGCTTCAGGCTATTTTGTTCCTCAACCGTCAGCGACGGCAGAAGAGGGCCTCCGGGATGTCGAGCATTATCGCCCGGACCTCGTGCTTCTGGACATCGGACTTGGAGGTGGAACGGATGGCATTACGCTGGGGTGCCAGATCCATTCCCGGATGGATGTGCCGCTGGTGTTTGCAACGGCCTATTCCGACCAGAAGACGCTGGAACGTGCAAAGGCCGCAGAACCCGCCGGCTATATCCTGAAGCCGTACGATGTGCACGAAGTCCGGACCGTCATCGAAATGGCCATCTACAAACACCGCGCGGACAAGGCCATTCGGATCAGCGAGGAACGGTACCGCCTCCTCTTCCAGCAGTCCCCCGTGGGAATCGTGCATTACGGTTCGGATATGGTCATCACGGAAGTCAATGACCGGTTCTCCGCGATTCTCGGTATTCCCCCGGAATTGCTCCTACAGAATCCGATAAGCAGGTTCTTTGAACAGCCCGTCCATGGGATTCTCCTGTGCGCGCTGCGGGGCGAATCCGGACGCTATTCGGGGCGACTGCGACGGCAGTCTGACAAGGGGGAAGTGTCGGTCATGATCCGCACGGCCCCGCTGCACGATGGCGGCCGGAACACGGTCGGTGCCGTTGCTATCGTGGAAGATGTGACCGACCAGCAGCGCGTCGAAGAGGCCTTGATCCGCCGGATTGCCCTGGAGAACCTGATCGCCGGATCCGCCGCTCGACTGATCAACGCCGAAGAAGGGAAACTGATCAGGGAACTCCAGCACACACTCGATGAAGTCGGATCGTTCGTTGAAGCAGACCGTTGCTTCGTGGATCTGTTCGATGCGACACGCACTTCTGTCGAGATCACCCATGAGTGGGCTGCACCGGGAGTGACAGTCCGAGGTGCCACACACCGCGGGACACCTCTCTCGCGCTGGCCATGGTCCCTCGCGCGTCTGCAGGCGGGAGAGCAGATCTGTATCCATA
>JAGDMK010000268.1 GCA_017860635.1 Bacteroidota bacterium | reverse complement strand
GCCACTGCTCATTGGCTGCGACATGACGCGACTGGACGAATTCACATTGAGTCTCCTGACGAACGACGAGGTGCTTGCCGTGAACCAGGATCCGCTCGGGAAACAGGCGGCGCGCATCAAGACAGACGGAGATGTGGAAGTCTGGGCAAAACCAATGGAGGACGGCTCTCTCGCCGTGGGACTCTTCAATAGAGGTGAAAAGAGCAATCCTGTCAAGGTTGCGTGGGGAGAATTGGGGCTTACCGGACCGAAGTCCGTGCGCGATCTGTGGCGCCAGAAGGACCTCGGAACCGTTGATAGAGAATACAGTGCTGTGGTGGCACGGCATGGCGCATCGCTGATCACGCTGCGCTAACCGACCATGCTGTGCTGACTGTTCATGCTACGCTCAGCAGGGCTTGCTTATCCGGTACAGAACACACTCACAACGTACGAGGTGGCACGATGAGAGCGTTACTTTGCGGTGTTGGTCTAGCGGTGCTCTTCGCGTTCACTCTGGGTCAGACGTATGCCCAGGGTGCATCGGGGCGGGATTCAACAGGATTGCCGGGGGACCAGTTCAGCCTGCAGGGAGCGCTGGAGATGTTCAAGCAGGCCGGCTCTCCCGAGGAGTTCGAGAAACTCCTCAATACCGAGGGTAACCATGTCAACAACCTGGACCTGAACGGCGATGGTGATGTTGACTACGTACGAGTTGTAGGCAAGCGGGATAAGGATGTTCATATCTTTGTTCTTCAGGTCCCGGTTTCCGAAAAAGAGTCGCAGGATATCGCCGTGGTCGAGCTGGAGAAGACCGGAAGCGAGAATGCCGTGCTGCAGATTGTCGGGGATGAGGATGTCTTCGGGGAGCAGGTGATTGTCGAACCGGATGGCGGAGGCGAGGATGAGGAGGAGGCGGAGGTGGAAAACGACGATGAGGGAAAGGGGCCGTACGCACCGGAGGCATTCTCTGCGCGTTTCATGTCTCCGAGAATCGTAGTCAATGTGTGGATGTGGCCCTGTGTCCGCTTCGTTTATGCACCGGCGTACGCAGTGTGGGTCTCGCCGTGGAGATGGCATGTGTATCCGGCGTGGTGGCACCCCTGGCGGCCGCTTGCCTGGCATGCCTTCCATCCGTTCAGAGCGCGGTACCATACCGGCTTCGTGGTTGTGCGCACGCACCGGGTGGTGCATGCGCACAGGATCTACAGACCTGCGCGTGTGAGCTCTGTGACGGTCCGAACCCGGCATCGTGATTCGGTCAATCAGTATCGGGTCACGAAGAAGACCACCGTGAGGACCAGGGGAGGGGCGACAAAAGCAAAGACAACACGGACGACTACTAAAGTCACCAGGAAGAGACGTTAGCAACTATGTTCCAAAGCAGTTGAGCCTCACGGCTGTGAGTGGTAGCTTGTAGTTAGCTCCAATCCTGGTTGCATCAGCGCATTTGATCACAGGACCTGCGCCCGTCATCCGGTGCAGGTCCTCGTATGTCAGGGGGCCTCCTTTGCGCAGAGTTGCACGCTGACTGGCGACTGTGCAGTTGCAGGGCCGGATTTCCCCATCAACAGACGCATGTATCGATTCGCCCATCATGTGTGCTATGCAGGTCGGCGGGCCTCCCCAAGCCACGGATGCTTTTCAACAGGGGTCCGCATCATTCGTCAGTGGGTGGCTGCCACGTGAGTGCAGGGCTGAGCGATGACGCTAGAATAGCAGCGGCGCAGGGGGGAGAGTAACTGTTCCCCCGACAGCAGGAGGAAGAAACGTTGTCCACTCCCCGTTCTCCCACATGAGCCAGCGAAAAGATGCGTGCTCCAGGTGCTGTGCAAACCGGAACGCTACTGCGGCCGGCCTGCCGTCAGCCTCAATATCGAGTATCTCCACTTCCACATTGGTCAGCGGGATGCGGTCTCCGGCTCTAAGCGGCAACGTTCGAGCGCGGAAGACGTCATCAAATGGTCCAGCAAGAAAACCGCCGTCGGGACGGATGACAAGCGTCCGGGAATCGGTGCGTTCTATGTGGACTGCGACGTTGCCCGGAGCCAGTACGCGCTGCCGCTGCGGCGCCGGCAGTCCTTCAAGTGATCGCACAGCAATGAAGTAGTTGGCGAGAAACACAATCGGAGGGTTGACCAGAACAAGATCTTTCTGCTCGATCCCCGGACCAAGATCTGCCGTCCGGGCTGGTTTCTGGAGCCATTGTTCCGTTGTTGATGCACTGACCGCATTCAGCGGGAGGAGAAGCGGAGCGCCAATGGAGTGAATGAGAACGAACAGGACCAGGAGCACCCGGTGAAAAACCGCCGGGCCTTCCTGCTCCCGCGGAGTACGCCAGCGTTCCCATGTGCCCTGCATCCACATGGCAAGCAGGGCCATTCCTCCGAGACCCGTGAAAAGAAGCAATCTGCCGTGAGGGGTAGTTGCTGCGACCACCGGTACTGACAGGACCATTCCAACACACCAGAACCTCGCAGAACGATCCTTCCGCAGCAGGGGCACAAGCAGAAATCCGACGACGAGACAGACGAGAACAGCCCAGATCAACAGGATGCTTCTCGCTTCAGCAGAAATGAACATATACGGAGACGAGGGAGGAAAGGCCCACTGATCCATCAGGAGGATCGGGCCCCGCTCAAGAAGGGCTCCAAGATATGACATCGGTTGGGCAATCGGATCGACGTAGAAACCAGATCCCTGAGTTCCAAAGCCGAGTTCACGATAGAGCAAAAGCCAGATCGCGGTAATGACACCGTATGGGATGAGAGAGTTGATGCGGCGTAGGATGCTCCCATCATCTATAAACAGGGCATACGCGACAAGATACGCCAGCGTTGCCAGAGCGGTTTCTCCCGACAACAGTCCGACTGCGAATAGCAACGGCCCGAGTTTCTCTCCGGCACGAAACGCACCTCTCCGCCAGTGATCGTGCACCACGAGGGCGAGCACCCCGAAACACGTGGCGACGACGGCATTTCTGTTTGCCAGCCAACCTGCCGGCAGGCCGTGCGCATCGTCGAGTGCATACAGCAGGGCAGCAAGTCCTGCGACCCAGGTCACGCCATGCAGCCGGCGGTAGAGCAGAGTCACTGCGGCAATGAGCGCGCCGAACCAGAGAAGACTCTGTGCGTGCATGAGCTCCGCGCTCTGGGGCCACAGTTCGTAGTCGACGTAATGCGTGAGGCCTGTCAATGGCCGGAAGAAAGCCAGGCGAAGCCGGGGGTATGTCCACCAGGGGATCACGCCCAGATCTTTGTGTCTGGCAATCGTGATGGAGTCGCCGTCAAGGAACGCAAAAATATTGAGAGGGGATACAGGTGTTGGGATCGGGATTTCCGAGGAGATAGTACCTCTGAAGGAGGTCATCCTGCTGCCAGCCGCTCCAGAGCGCAGGAAGAGTCAGCAGTATTGCCGCAAGCGCAAGGTAGAGCGGAAGAAACCTGGATGTGAAGAACCGCTCGATTTCCTTATGAACCATACCAGCCACAAGTCACCTGAAGTGCCTGAAGAGAACTACGACCTGTGCAACCATCGATTCTCCGGGGCCACACCATGTGTGGTGCCGGGCTCGACACACATCTCACAAGAGCCGCACCATGGGGGTGCCGGGCTCGACACACATCTCACAAGAGCCGCACCATGGGGGTGCCGGGCTCGACACACATCTCACCAGAGCCACACCATGTGGGCGCCGGGCTCAACACGCATCCATAGCTAGAACTGCGGAATCACACCCAGGTTCTTCATGAGAAACGCATACACGTCAGCCCTCTGGTCGATTCTTACGGACGTGCTGCTGGCGCCGTGGCCGGAACGTGTCTGGATCCGGATCAGCACAGGTGCCGGGCCGGCCTGCATCTCCTGAAGGGTCGCGATGAATTTGAAGGAATGCGCCGGGACGACCCTGTCGTCGTGATCGGCCGTCGTGACTAGTGTAGCGGGATACGAGACTCCCGGCCTGAGATTGTGCAGCGGCGAGTACTTGTAGATGTATTTAAACTGCGTCGAATCGTCACTCGATCCATAGTCGGTCGACCAGGTGTACCCGATCGTGAACTTCTGATAGCGCAGCATGTCCATGACCCCAACGTCGGGGATTGCCACCTTGAACAGTTCGGGGCGCTGTGTCATGACGGCGCCCACGAGTAATCCTCCGTTGGAACCGCCTGTCATAGCGAGCTTTTCACTCGAGGTGTATCCCGCTTTGCAGAGCCACTCTGCCGCGGCAATGAAATCGTCAAAGACATTTTGCTTGTTCAGGACCATTCCCTGTTCATGCCAACGTTCGCCGTACTCCGATCCGCCGCGAATGTTGACCGATGCATAGATGAACCCCTGATCGAGCAGAGCAATGCGGAGAGGATCAAAGCCCGGCGGGGTCGAGATGTTGAACCCCCCGTATGCGTACATCAAGGTGGGGTTCTTTCCATTCCGCGCCAATCCTTTCTTGTAGACGATAAACATCGGGATGCGGGTGCCATCCTTGCTTGCGAAAAAGATCTGCTCGGTGGTATACTCATCCGGGTTGAATTGCACGTTTGCCTGTTTGAACAGTCGGGACACACCGCTGTGGAGATCGTATTCATAGATTGCAGAGGGGTACGTGAATGAGGAAAACGTGTAGAAGACGGTGGTGTCTTCCCGCCATCCGCCGAAGCCCCATGCCGTGCCCAGTGAGGGCAGCGCGACCTCGCGCTCAGGCGTCCCGTCAAGTGAATGCACATACACTCTTGTAGCGACATCCTTGCGGTAGCCGATGATCAGTTTGTTCCCTGCAGTGGTAGCAAAGGCAATCGGGTATTCCTTTTCGGGCACAATGTCCTTCCAGTGTTCCGGCGCCGGGCGGTCAGGATCGATAAGCACGACTTTGCCATTTGGCGCGCCCCGGTTGGTCTGGACAAGGAGTTTGCCGGCAACATGATCAAACGGCGCGACGTGATCATCAAAGGTGTTCACAATCGGGCGGAAGTCCCGGTCATTTCGCTCGTTATCGCGGACTGCAAAGGCGTTGCCGTTGTGGCCGGGTTCGGTCTTCCAGAGCACCTCAAACCGCTCGTCGTCGGAGAGCCCGACGCCGAGCATGCGCTGCGGGTGTTCGGGATCGGCATGGACCAGGAGGTCTTCAGACTGGCTGGTTCCGACGCGGTGATAGTACACTTTCTGGGCCTGATTCATGGAGGAGAGTTGCCTGGCGGTGTCGGTAGGGGCATCGTATCTACTATAATAGAAGCCGTCTCCTTTCCAAGCAGCGCTTCCGAACTTGATCCACCGGAGGCGATCCGGCAGAAGTGTCCGGGTCGCAAGCTCCATCACATAGATTGTCACCCAATCGGATCCTCCTTCTGACACGCCATAGGCGAGGTAGCGCATGTCAGCGGAGTATGTGACGGATGCGAGTTTTGCCCGCCCGTCTGTCGAGAAGCTGTTCGGGTCAAGGAGAACACGGGGCGTGGTATCTTTTTTCGACTGAACATAGATCACATCCTGGTTCTGGAGGCCCTCATTCTTCGAGAAGATTGTGTACCCTTTTCTGCGGTAGGGCGAACCAAAGCGGGGATGGTCGAAGAGCTGCTCCAGACGCTTCTTGAGAGCAGCCCTGAACGGGATCGCGTTCAGGTAGCCGAACGTGACCGCATTCTGTGCCGAGACCCATTCCGTAACAGCCGGCGCGGTATCATCTTCGAGCCAGCGATACGGATCGGCGACATGTGTGCCGAAATAGGTGTCAACGACATCCACTTTCGCGGTGGAAGGATACGAAAGCCGGTCTTGTGCAGGCGCTGACGTAAACACGGTTGCGGCAATCATACCGAGGCAGAGCAGGGATTTCACGTGGAATACCTCATGTGCTGAAAAGAGATGTTCGCGTTGCAGATGGGATTACGATAGAACGAATCTACTCAGGCGGGCGACAGGAATCAAGGTGACCGGATGGCCGTGCCTGCGCTGTCGTCCTATCTACCGCCGGTCGGCAGGTGTTGCCGTGATCATCTCGTGATTGATCACTTGTTCGCCGGGTTCTTTCAGCCTGACCTCATACAGGTCCATCCGCCGGTCGTGCCAGTTGACGACCGTCCCACTCTGGTGATGCTGTTTTAGAAGCTCCAGATCTATCTCATCCACAATCACTGTTTCGATATTCGGCGTGGTTTCTGCGACCACAGCATCTCGCGAGAATGGCAGATCAGCGGGTGAGAAAATCCCTGATTGTGCATACTGCACATCCATGTTGTCCACGAAAGGCAGGTTTCCCACGGTTCCGGCAATGACAGAGTAGACGTGGTTTTCGATGCACCGCGCCAGCGCGCAGGAGCGCACGCGGATGTATCCGTAGCGCTCATCCGTATTGAACGGAACAAAAATGATCTGGGCACCCTTTTCCACCGCGATGCGGCTTACTTCCGGGAATGTGATATCGTGGCCGATCTGGATAGACACCTTGCACATGTCCGTGTCGAATACCTCGATCGCGTTACCGGGCTCCACACCCCACCATCGGCGTTCATCCGGAGTGATGTGGAGTTTGTACTGCTTGTTGATTGAGCCGTTCCGGTGAAACAGGTACGCCGCATTGTAGAGCCGTTCACTTTCCACACTGAAGAGCGAACCGCCGACGATGTTGATATCGAACTTGACCGCGAGTCTGCCGAACAGTTCCAGATACTGCGGCGTGAACTCCGCCAGACGGCGGATGGCCAGGCCGGCGCGCTCCTTTTGTGCGAAGGAGAGGAGCTGCATGGTGAAGAGTTCCGGAAACAGGATGAAGTCGCTTTTGTAGTCGCCCGCCACATCGACAAAGTATTCCACCTGCCGGGCAAACGCCTCGAAGTTCTCAATCTGTCTCATCTGATACTGGACGGCACAGATGCGCACCGCCTGGGACGACACATAGGTGCGCTTGAAGTCGGGCTGATAGTCGAGATTGGTCCATTCCAGCAGTGTTGCATACCCCTGTGATTCCATATCCGACACGAGATATGATTTCAGCAGGCGGACGAGCACGAAGCCATTCGAGAGCTGCGTGGTCAGGACGGGATCGATGAGCGATTTGTTTATCACCCGTTCCACATACTCACGCGCACTCATCGTGTCCTTGTACTGAAGGTAGCCAGGGATCCTCCCTCCCAGCACAATGCGCATAAGGTTCTTTTCACGGGCGAGTCGCTTCCGTGCATCATACAGCCGCCGTGCCAGACGCATGCCCCGGTATTGTGGATCCACCATGATCTCGATACCGTACAGTGTGTTTCCCTGGGGGTTATGGTTGCGGATGAAACCCCCGTCGGCGATCTCGCGCCAGTCGTGCCACTCTGCATACATTGCGAAATCGAGAATGAGACTGCTGGACGATGCGACGATGCGTCCGGCATATTCGACACAGATCTGACCCTCGGGAAATATCTTGAGCTGACTCTGAATCTGCTCGCGCGTCCATGGTTTCATTCCCGGGAAGCAGTCGTGCTGGAGCTCCACAAGCCGCTCGAAGTCTGCCATCTGGATGGGACGGACGACGATGCTCTTTTCGAAGGCGCTCAAGTCAATGTTCGTCATGCTATGGCCTCCTGCTTCTCTGAATGATGCCGATAAGAATCGGAGAGGAGCTCCGGTGTTGAACGG
>JAGDMK010000267.1 GCA_017860635.1 Bacteroidota bacterium | reverse complement strand
ATAAATAAACGCCAGATCCTCGACGTACGGAATGCCGTAGAAGGCATCCTTCGCAACCGGTAGAAGTTCCACGGCTTTCTTTCCTTCCCGGATAGCCTCCTCTTTTCGGCCTAGAGCCGCGTAGGCTATGCCCAGTGAGCTGTGGAAGCGCGGATCGTCAGACCACTGCCTGACCTCGGCCTCCAACAGGATTTTTGCCGATTCGTACGCCCGCACTGACTTTTCGCGCTCTCCCAGGAGCCTGTGCGCATAGCCAGCCAGGAGTGATTTCGGCATCGCCCAGCATTTGGTGCGGATCCAGACACTTGAATCCAGAGAAAGTCTATCGATGGCCCGATGGTAGTTCCTTCCGTTCATCTCCTGCCAGTACCACGCCCATGATGACCAGTCGTGAGTAGCGGGGACGGCTTCAAGGACCGTTCCGGTTTCCAAAGGAGAGCCTTTCCAGCTCCAGAGTGAGAAGGTCTTCATCAGATAGGGCCACGCGTCATCCGGGGCCAGCTCGATCGCCTGGTTGCAGGTCTTGACAGCCTCTTCATATTTCCGCAGGATCCAGTACCTCTCGGCCAGCTCTACTGCCATCGATGCGTCACGCGGACTGAGCTCGAAGGCCTCACGAGCGCTCAGGAGGGATTCTTCCAATCGTCCCTCAACGAGATAGACCGACATCCTGGCTTCAAGGATCTCGACACTGTGCGGGAATCCCTTTTCAGCGATGGCGAATTGATCGAGTGCCTTCTTCGAATCCCGGTGAGTGTAGAGATGATAGTACCCAAGGGCGAGATGAACGCCGGGCATGTCCGGCGCCAGTGCCATGGCCTGATTGGCTGCATCGGCCGCCAGCGCAAGGCGGGTAGTAGAATGGTCATACCAGAAGTTGTAGAGAAGGGCATGGGCCTCTGCGAGTTCTGCGAAGGCCAACGCGAATCTTGGATCCAGCTCCACTGCCTGCCGGTAAGCTTCCACCGCATGTAACCAGTTCGCAACGGTAAAGTGGGGCCGGCTCCTGTAGTACCGTGCACGCAGGAAGGCCTGATAGGCCTCGAGATTTTTTGTCGGAGGCATTTCGACACTCTTCTGTTCCGGTTCGAGGAGTGTGATGCCAAGTCTCTCGACCACCTTCTGAGATATCTCTGATTGCAGCGCAAAGATATCGTCGATCACGCGGTCGTACGTTTCAGCCCAGAGTGTGGTCTTGTCTGAGATGCGCGTGAGGCTCGAGTTGATGCGGACGCGGCTTGGCCCGCTTTGTGCGGAAGCCCAGCGAACGGCGCCCTCAAGCGCGTATTCGACTCCCAGCTCCCTGCCGATCTGCTCCATCGGTTTGTCTGTCTTGACGTACTGGACCGCACTCGTTCGTGATATGACTCTCAGATCGCGAAGAGAAGAGAGCCGGCTCGTCAGTTCCTCAGTCATACCGTCGGCGAAGTATTCGTTTTCGGCTGGGCCGAGGTTCTCGAACGGGAGGACGACCAGTCTTCTGACCGTTGAGAGGGTTTCCTTCTCGCCGGGCGTGCGGATAAGATACACGATGAGCGTCGCCAGGCCGCCGAGCAGAATGATTCCCGACAGCGCAAGCCAAACCTTTTTCACCCTACCCCATCCATCCTGGCGGCGTGCTTGTGCTGCATCTCCCCCATGCTCTGTCTTCAAGCTTCTCAGGTCGGATTCGAGTTCTTCCATGTGCTGATAGCGGAGCGACGGATCCTTCCTCAATGCCTTTCGAATGATCCCATCAAGCCCGGGATCAATCCCCTCAATGGGCCGCACCTCATCATTGAGTATAGAATAGACAATCGCCTGCTCGTAGTCACTCTTGAATGGCAACTTGCCAGTGACCAACTCATGCAGTACCACTCCCAGCGCCCAGATGTCGCTCCGGTGGTCAACCTCCTCCCCCCGGGCCTGCTCGGGCGACATGTACGCCACGGTCCCGAGGGTTGAACCCGCCTTGGTGAGCTTGGTCTGTCGGGCGAGCTTCGCCAGGCCAAAATCGACGATCTTTGCCTCCCCCTCCTTTGTGACCATGATATTCGCGGGCTTGATGTCGCGGTGCACCATTCCTGCTTCGTGCGCTTTCGCCAGCCCGTGGGCTAACTGGACTGCAAGCGCGATGGCGTCCTCGATCCGTAGCGGTCCTCTTTCAATTTTTCTCTTGAGGGTCTCGCCGTCGTAGTAGTCCATACAGATGAACAACTGACCATCGGAGGTTTCGTCGATGTCGTGGATGGTGCAGATGTTGTCATGCTGGAGGGCGGAAGCGGCTTTCGCTTCATGGATGAAGCGTGCTTTTGCATCAGGATCGCGGGTGAGTTCGGGCGGGAGGAACTTGAGTGCGACGGGGCGGTCGAGCTTGAGGTCCAGGGCTTTGTAGACAACACCCATCCCTCCTCCGCCCAACTTTTCCACAATCCTGTAGTGGGCAACCGTCGTACCGATCATGAGGACCCCCGCTGGCCGCGCTTGGGGCTCCGGCGGGCAGGCCCTCCACCGCCAAGGTGTTCGAGAATCTTGTAGCGGGAAATGGTTTTGCCGATCATGGGGACATCCCCGATGATTATCCATTATCGACGGATCATGGATAATTCGGCTCCGCGGGAGCGGGACCGCGATCCCAACGGCACAAAGAACCGGTAGTACGCCCGTAACATACGGCAGGGGAAGACCATAGTCAAACGGGTTCTCCGAAACCTGGGGTTCTGCGCTTCGTACCTCCTTGGGGGGCCTGGCCCTTTCCCCCTTAATCATCCTGTCAGAACGCTGGGGCGACCCACAAAGACGGAGTTCACCATGAGCATTGATATTCTGTTCGTCCGTAGAAGATATGCACAAGCCATGCGGCACGGCTTGCTCTTGATACTCCTGCTGTGCATGCTCGGCGTGCAGACATACGGCCAGCAGAAGTCCATCCAAACCCCGGCACTGGATCCCCGATCACAGGCCGACATAGTTGATTCCGTGAGTGCGGCTCTGACGGCGGAATACGTCTTCCCGGAAGTCGCGGCCAAAATGAACGCCCTCCTCCGGAAGAACTTGAAACTGGGAGCTTACGAGAAACTGACGAACCCGGATGACTTTGCGGCGAAAATCACGGAGGATCTTCAGTCCATCAGCCATGACAAACACTTGAATGTCCGGTACATCCCACCGGGAACTCAGAGAGATGAGGTGAAACTATCACCCGAGGAGCGGCGCCGGGTGCAACTCGCGCAGCAGCAGGCACGGAATTTCGGATTCCAGAAGGTCGAGGTCCTTCCGGGCAACATCGGGTACATCGACTTCCGTTACTTTGCCGAGGCAAAAGACGGAGGTCCAACGGCAATCGCTGCCATGAATTTTCTTGCCTACACCGACGCGTTAATCTTCGATCTTCGTCGGAACGGAGGAGGGAATCCCTCGATGATTCAACTGATCTCCAGTTATCTGTTTGAGGAGTCTGTCCATCTGAATAGTTTCTACCTCCGGAAGGGGGATTCCACGCAACAGTTCTGGACTCAGGAATGCGTGGAAGGTCCGAAGATGACAGGGATCCCTGTCTACGTCCTCACGAGCTCGTCCACGTTTTCCGGTGCGGAGGAGTTCTCGTACAATCTAAAGAATCTGAAGAGGGGGACGATCGTCGGGGAGACCACTGGCGGGGGGGCACACCCGGTGAACCTGCGGGAGTTCCCCGTCCTCAACATCTCGATGGCCGTGCCGTACGGACGGGCAATTAACCCGATCACGGGAACAAACTGGGAGGGGGTGGGAGTCCAACCCGACATCACAGCATCTGCGAGCAAGGCGCTGACCGTGGCCCGTGCAGAAGCACTGAAGGAGCTCATCCGGCGGACATCGGATGAATCCAGGAAGGGGAGACTCTCCTGGACGCTTGATGAGTTAACGGTAGAGATGAATCCGGCAAGTCCGGCCGATTCTATGCTGAGCTCATGCGCCGGCACCTTTGGTCCGCGTTCGATCCGCTTCGAGAACGGGACGCTCTACTACCGGCGGGTGGGCCGGCCTGAGTTCAGGCTGATCCCCATGGGAGCAGACAGGTTCATGGTGGAATCGCTGGACTACTTCCGGCTTCAGTTCCGCCGCGACAGCTCGGGGAAGGTCAATGAGCTAGTGGGGCAATACGACAACGGGGAATCGGACACCAATCCGCGCACTCAATAGACTTTATCATCCATTCCCGTCAGCTGCCAGCGAATCAGGGAAACCGGAATCATGCCGATGCTGTAGACATCATCGAAGAACGTCAGAAGCCGGAATCTGTCGCCCAGCTGCCTGCTCCGGTCCATGATCAGGCGGTCAATCAGGTG
>JAGDMK010000266.1 GCA_017860635.1 Bacteroidota bacterium | reverse complement strand
GAACTTTGACTACCTGCCCGAGCTGCATTACCGCCACAGTTACTTCATCTTCTGGGGAGTCATCATCCTTGTGGCGGGAGGCATGCTCATCTTCTTCAAGAGAAAGAAATGGTTGTGACCTGCCGGCACCTGAACCGCCGCGCCGCCCGGCGTTCTCTCCCATAACTGTGACCTGGTAATTCTCATGAAACCCGGCCACCTTCGTCCAACGCCTGGCGCATGCGCGCTTCGTACTCTTTTGTCTATTTCAGGACAAGGAGCTGCGCGATACGGTAACGGGTGATCCCCGTAGTCAGATCCTTGGCTATCAACCGGACAAAGTAAACTCCGCTGCTCACTTTTTGATCGAACCGGTCCGTCCCGTCCCACTGGTAGCTCCTCCGCCCTTCGGCCATCTCCTCGGTCACCAGCGCTCTCACCAGTTGCCCCAGGATATTGTACACCTCGATGCTCACGAGCGCACGCTTTGCGATTGTCGCGACAATGCGTGTTTGGCTGTTGAAGGGGTTAGGGTATGCCAGCAGCATCAGCGAATCCGCCTCGGCGTTCTCGGTGGTCTGCACCCCGGTGATTCCGCTTTCATCCAGAGGGTCCTTCAGGAAGTGCAGTGTGTCATTCGGTTCCAGGGCGATCAGGGCAGTGAAGTCGCACAAGAGCCGATAGCGCATTGCCATCGCGACAATGGCCGCTGTGTCCCGGGGCGATTGGTTCAGCAGATCTCTCAGCCGTTCATTCCCCAGCATGGAAGGCAGGAATGCTCTGTTCCCGGCTGTATCGTGTGAAGACGGGATCGACACTGACGCAACGTGCTCGCCGACCGCGCCGGCAAATCGCGACACGATAGTGATCCGGATCGAATCGGTGATCGAAGTGGAGCCGATGAAGAACCGTGGTTTGTTTGCATCCCTCGGCAGAGGATCGACCTCCCTGAGCTCATTCAAGTGTCCTGATCCACCACCCACCGAGACAGAGACGTTGAGCGATTCTGCAACAGGATTCGAATATGCATTGAGGGCGGTAGTGATGAACGGCCAGTTATCGATGTGGGTCTCGAAATGCATTCCCTGGGCGGCATCTGCGATCGACCGCAGGAGAAGACCACTACCGTAGTACTGCACTTGCTGGTCCGTCACGTAGCCGGGGGGATACCCCATTCCTTCAAGAAGGTTGACTGTCGAGATCGTCGGATGCGCGTTGCCAAAGCCACCGAGATAGGATGACGCCCAGCCCCGGGCCTCACCGATCGTGAACAAGGAATCCGCATTGCTCAGCAGAAGGATCCTTTCGAAAGCTGACTGATTGTAGCGCGATCGTATCTCCCCGAGGAGTCCCGTCAGTTGCTGATCTTTCGTCGCGTTACTGAGCCCAAGGAGGGGGACCCCCAAAAGCCCTCTCAGGGCCCCATCATCCCGGAAGGACCAGACCGCACTGACGACAAGCAATCCGTTGCCTATCCTCTTGGAGATGACCACCGGCTTGCCGTCCTTGTCCTGCAGTTCGACTGCTATGTTCGGATTTGGGTCATACCGAAGATAGTCGAACCCATAATGGACAAGGGATTCCGGGAAGTACATGCCGATGTTCCCCTGGGGATTCCGATAGAGTGTCGCGGACCCATCGGGACGGCGCGTCGTCGTTAGGCCAGGGAGATAGTGGGAAGCAACGAGTTCCTTTCCGACCCTGTTATAATCAAAGTACGTGAGAAGCCTGCCTCCCCCGGCGAAGAAGGCGTCGGCCTTCGAAAGGATCTGATTTAGGTCGACTTGCGTACCCGCCGCATCTTCGTACCCGTGTTTGTACGCTGCAATAACATCTGCCCCCTGGGAGTCATTCAGTGCCCCCAAGAGCGTTGTGTAATTCTTGAATGTCATCAGACTGTCATATCCCGGGAACTGCCAGCATATCGACGCGTAGGAGTCCGCATACAGCACACGCGGCAGGGTTTTCTTGGCAACATCCACACCCCACGCACTGGTGACAAACCGGTCGATCATACCGTTCATGCTGTCGCTCGAGGCGATCCGCCATGTCGGGGCAAGCACATCGATCTTCCCGGCTCCCGCGATCATGACGTTGATGCTGTCCTGAGGCTTCGCTGCGGAGCGCAGCAGTTGCTTGACTCGGGGCATCAGGGTTGAGAAGGATTTGTTGTTCCTTCCGCTCAGATCCAACGCAAGGAGCAGATGGCGCGAAGTGGAGTCCACACGTAGGCCGAACAACTGACCCGGTTTGAAGCCGAACTGGAAATACGTCGCATCGTTGGGCACATCCGACGTTGTAGCAAATGACCCCTGAACAAAGCCGGTGGAAAAGACCAGGGTCAGACTCGAAAGCGATGCGATGTCGTCAATCTGCGTAGACCGGTAGCTGAAACCGCTCGTATCCCTTGGAGGGCCGAACGCCTGTTGGAGAAGCTCAGGGATCGCGGGCATTCCCCAGATGGCCTCCGTCTCTCTGAACAGCACCCTCAACGGTTTACGTTGTGCGTTGTTGCCTTTGAGCATGCGTAATGGCAGTTCCGCCACGCCGCTGTCCCCCATCCATCGTGTGGGGACAATGAAGTTGAGTTTGATCTTCCGGAACTTGCCGGATTCCAGGGGATACACGTGCAGTTCATACGTGCTGCCATTCTTCGTCAACAACGCCGGGTCCCGTTTCTTGCTGACGATGCTGTCGTAGATCGATCGCGCTTTCCATGTATCAAGCATGATCGCCTGCATGACACTGTCCCCGATCCAGAGCCACAGATCGTTGACAACGGCATTCGCGGGCAGCTCGAATCTGTGCACGATCTCGACCAGTGAGGACGGAAACTGGTGGTGATCGGCATAGGTCAGATACAGAGACTGTTCAACATAGGCGCCGTGAGGCTCGACGACAAGCGTCGCGTCATCGATATACCCCGGCTTCGATCCATATGCGTCTGTTCGCACCGTGAGCTGAGCGTGCGTCGTTGAGATGACACCCAAAAGTGCCGCAATGAGCAGGACCGTCGCATGGTGTTTCATATCTTTTCCCCCGTGTTGTCGTCCGGACCCGGGTGTGCGCTAGGCCTGCATCTCAACCGGCCACTCTCACCGTCACAAAGCGGGTTGAGAGCAATATACACGTCAGCGTGCCACAACGCAAGGATATCGTAAGACACAACGGGGAGCCAGTGAATAACGGTGCGAACGGCAATGCAAAACAGCGGGATTCATTGTCACCATCCACTCATCGTGAAATGGAAATCCAACGCGGAAACCCCAACTACGACTACGCACGCAACCGCCAGGGGAACCCCTATTCCAAGAATCGTCAATCCGATATTGAACTGACTGACAGCAATCTCGTTGATTTGTTTGTCAAGAACCATCCCGCTAAACATACGTCCAGACGGCTGGGATTTGTGAGGGTTCCAAGGGTCAGGGATGTGCGGCCAGACTTTCACCAGTCTTCCTTCCACCTCAAATCCATTTTCTACTCTATGATGTTGCCCAGCCCTCGATACGATATGCGACCCATCGGTAAGAAAGAACGTGAGTTCCTCGTTGTCCAGGTTGGGGGTATCGACCTTTGTTACTGCCGTGTGGCTGTAGCACCCAGCAACCAGCAGTGCAAATGACAGGATGATGCACACAGCTTTCATCATGCCACCTTCAACGCTTTTCCGGATTTCAGTCTCCCTTTTGCCTTCAATCGGAATATCGTCTCTCCTGAGTGAACCCTCGTCACAGTTTTGTCAAAGGGTTGTCACAAGAGTGACGCACCAGCCCCTAGTGCCACGCTTCTACACAACAAAATCCCGGACATCGCTGCCCGGGTCTGTTTATACTCAATACACTACCACGGTCACCCGATACTATCGAATAAGCAAGAGCGTTTTCGTCTCAACGAACGATCCTGCCTGCATCCTGACGAAGTACACACCGCTTGACAACCCCGCCGCATCGTACGT
Source organism: Bacteroidota bacterium (assembly GCA_017860635.1). Taxonomy (GTDB): domain Bacteria; phylum Bacteroidota; class Ignavibacteria; order UBA10030; family UBA6906; genus JAGDMK01. The sequence continues at coordinate 379 of JAGDMK010000266.1, read as the reverse complement.
AGTCTCGTGAACTCCCGCATTCCTGCTCTCATTCACCAATACTGATACCTCACGACCGAGCAGATCGTACACGCTTAATCTCACTGTTGAGGACTTGGGCAACTCGTACCTGATGGTTGTGCTCGGGTTGAAAGGGTTGGGATAGTTCTGTGCAAGCGCATAGGTCGATGGAGCTTCGCCCCCACGCAGCACCTCCACCGCAACAGCTCCAGGATCCACACCGGTCTCCAACCATTGCGTAATCCTGGCGTTCTCCGCATCCTGCAGCGGTTCCCATCGCGTGTAGTCCTCCGGCCACCAGCGAGAGAGATCGCCTATAGGAAAGCCGTTCAAGCCTGCGGTCACCAGGGTCGGATTTGTGTAGGACAGGTTCTCAGTC
>JAGDMK010000265.1 GCA_017860635.1 Bacteroidota bacterium | reverse complement strand
GCCTGCACGGTCATGATCAGTCCGGTCAGCTCCCGCACAGCCGGCTTGACGCGTTCGAAATCCACGCGGAACACGCCCCGGGTGCTGTCGTAGACAAATGCGCCTGCGTCCTGAAGGTAGTTGAACTGGAACGCCATGCCTTTTCCGTGAGATTCGTTGATTCCGAAGCGCACAGAGCGGAACACACCGGCCAGGAACGTCACATACATCTGCTCTTCAGTGGACTTGTCCAGCACACCCTTGTCGATGAGGTACTGGAGGGCAAACAGTGCGGAGATGTCGGCTTTCGCCTCCTCGAACGCAGAGCTGATCTCGCGCATGGCTTGCCGAACAGTCGTTTGCCTGCCTCCGACGGTGATATTGTGCGGGCCAAGCCCGTGCAGCAATTCGTGAGCGAGAATATGAGTGAAGAATGGCTCGAACGCAATCCGGTTCCGTTGATCCGGATCCAGAACAACGCCGGCAATCGGCGTGAGGATCTTCTGGAATTTTGCTTCCTGCACGTTTTTCAGCATCACCCGCTTGCTGCCTTTTTCTGCGACTACCCGTTCGTCGTTCGGAAGGTTGAACGCAGCGGTCTGCACGCCTGCCCGCGCCTCTCCGCCAACCATCACTTCATCCACAACACGGATTGGCGCCATCCCGCCAAGTCTGGGATTACGCAGGGCGGGGGCAATCGGGAGGTTGTTCTCAATGTCCTGCAGCCAGGAAGAAAACTTCTCGAGTCTGGCCGTTTCTTCGTCATTCCGGAGGGTGACAAAAGCTTCGAACGCTGCCTTATAATTGAAGAGCCCATCCAGATACACTTCGTAGGGTCCGATGGTGATATCGATCGGACTGTCGAGACTCATCCAGGCCACATCACTGTCGTAATAGTCATTGCTCAGGAATGCGTCTGCGCGTTTTGAGAGGAATGTCCGGAGCGACTCGTTGTCCGTCAGTGCGGCGGCCTCCCGCAGCAGTGAACCAGCGCGCTGCAGCTCAGCGCCATATTCCTCGTTGTAGGGCACGGCCTTGAGCGAGCGGTCCGGATTGCGCCGGATTGTGGTGAAGAAGCCTCTCGCGTTGCGTTGTTCCGCTTCCGGCAGGCCGCTCACCCACGACTGGAACTCCTCCTTGGTCATGTCCTCAGGATAGAAGTTCGCCGCGGGCGGACGGGGATTCGGAACCCCTTCGATGAAAGGCTCATTGTGATCCAGCGCCGACCATGGGCCCTGATTGATATGCCAGTATGCGAGGCGGAGCTTGCCGAGAGGGGAGGTGTCGGATTCGAGTCTGGCAAGAAGCTCTTCGTTTCCGCTCCAGACCTGGCGGCGGTAGAGTGTATCCATGACCTTTGCTGCCGCCACGAGTTTCGTCAACGCCGCCCGGTCACCTGCAGACAGGCGTGTGAGATCGCTCTGGAGCGGCGCGGGTATAAAGCGGTCCTTTTTCTGGGCGAGGGTGTTCATGGCCAGCTCGTCGTCCTTGTGTGACGTGCAGGAAAAAGCCAGCAGGCCGGCAAACAAGAATCCGGCGAGAGGCCGCAGCGTGGTCCTCATGGTTGCTCCTCAGTGGTTGTTGAGGATGAGCGGAGTTCCGTATTGATGATGCGCATGACTTCGGCAAGAGGCATATTCCGCTCGCGCGCAATCCGTTTGCATTCCTCGAATTCTGCTGTAATGATCGTTGTGCCATCCCGTTCCACAGCCTTCGCAGCCAGAAGCCCGAATGAAGAGCGGACGGAGAGTGTCCTCCGCACAAGCTTCCGGCGGCTGACGGTCTGTATGCGGAGCCCGATGGATGTTGTCTCGCGGAAGATGAGGGCAGTCACCGCGTCGAGATGCGCACGGTCGGTGAGCGCGGAGAGGAGGATCCCCGGACGGCCCTTCTTCATGATGACCGGAATAAGATAGGCATCATGTGCGCCGGCCTGCAGCAACTGCTCGATCAGGAACGGGTGCAGCTGCGGGTTCATGTCGTCGATATTAGTCTCCACAACGATGGATTCATCCCGCTCCAGGGGGAGGTCGAGCGTGCCGGTGACAACCCGCAGCAGATTGGGGATTCCCTGGATCTCACGTGTCCCTGCGCCGTATCCTACCGAGGCAATCCGGATGATTTCATCGGTCAGCACACCCGAGGAAAGCGCCTTGATGATGGCTGCCCCCGTGGGCGTGGTGAGTTCTTCGGGGATCGATGTCAGGATTGTGGGATAGTCGCGGAGAATCTCGATCGTCGCGGGGGCCGGGGTGGGCATCATGCCGTGCTGCGTCTTGATGATCCCGCCGCTTCCAAGCCGCACGGGTGACGAGTACACGCGCTCGATACCGAGGTATTCCAGCCCGATGCATACGCCGACAATATCTACGATGGAATCAAGCGCCCCGACTTCATGGAAGTGAATGCGCTCGACCGTCGTGTTGTGGACCTTGGCTTCAGCGTGTGCGAGGACGGTAAAGATGTTTGTCACGCGTTCCTGCACCTGTGCCGACAGTGCACTGGCGTGGATCAGAGCGAGAATATCCTTGAGATGCCTGTGATAGTGCGGTTGATGGGTAATAACCACATCCATGTGCACCGCGTCAATCGCGCTCCGCTGCACATGCGTGGCGGACAACTCGAAGCCTTCGATGTTCAGTTTCCTGAGTTCGGTCGAGAGGTGATCGAAGGGGACGCCGGCGGATGCCAGTGCGGCCAGGCTCATGTCCCCGGCAATGCCGGCTATGGTGTCGAAGTAGGCGATGGTCATTGCGGTTTGCCGTCCTGTATCCGGGTGATATGGGGCTCGATGAAACGGAGTATGCGTTGCGTGGCGCCGAGATTGGCCTGAACAAAAGCAGACGCGCGTCCGCCGGCCGTTGTGCGCGCTGACTCATCCTGCAGGAGATTCATGGCGGTCCGGGTCAGCTCCTCGGTGGTGGACACAACGAATGCTCCGCCCCGCTCGACAAGCATCAACGGCTCATGCGAATTGCGGTGACGCGGCCCGAAGAGCACCGGTATGCCGTAAACGGCGGCCTCGAGGACATTGTGGATTCCCTGCCGGAAGCTGCCGCCGACATAGGCAAGATGCGCGCACGCATAGAGAACGAGGAGAATGCCAATGCTGTCAACGATGATAACGCTTTCCCCGTTGTACTCATTCAGCGCCGAAAAGCGAATGGACTCAGCCTGTCCGGCAAGATCCCGTTCGACATCCTCAATGTGTTCGAGTGTCGGCTCGTGGGGGACGAGAATCAGAAGAAGGTCGGGGACTGACCGCCGGATTTCCAGGAAGGACGGGAGGAGGATGCTTTCATCTTCCGGCCAGCTGCTCCCTGCGACAAGCACCTTCTTGCCCTCAAGGACCTGCTGAGGGACGATGCTGCGTTTCCGGGCTCCGGCGCTGCGGACCGCCACCTGATCGTAGCGCGTATCACCGATGGGTTCTATGTGCGGACCGCGGAGTCCAAAAGCCCGGAATGCCTCAACATCACTCGGCGCTACGGCAAGAATGGTGCCGATGGTCTCGTAGACAGTCCTGTGCATGGACCGGATGCAGGGCAGGCGCCGCATGGTATGCCTGCTCATCGTGGCGTTTGCGATGATCACGGGAATGTCCCGCCGGTGCAGTTCCCAGATGTGGTTCGGCCAAATGTCATACCGGACCATCACGGAAAGGTCGGGTCGCACAAGATCGAGGAACCGTCGGGCAGAACGCCGGGAATCAAACGGGATGTACGTGATGACGTCGGCAAGCTGATATGTGCGTGAGTGTTCATAGCCCGAAGGAGAGAAGAATGTCACGATGATGCGCACAGACGGGTACCGCTCCTTCAGCGCGGCAATGATGGGTTTAGCTTGTTCAAACTCTCCCATGGACGACGAGTGAAACCAGATGCGCGGACCCGGTTGGAGTTTCGCAATTTCCCCCTCGAGGCGTTCAAACAAACCGTTGCGCCCCCGGATGCCGCGCCGAACCTTGCTGTTGACCAGACCGAGCAGACGCAGCGAAGCCCAGAAGACCGGGATGAAGAGCATATTATAGAGAAACATCCAGAACGTGCGCATACGATTCTCAGTTCCGATCAAGGAGTTCATGGACGGCGGCCACGACATTGGTTTCGTGGATGTCCTTCATACACCGGAAGTGGCCGCGCGGACACGTTGATCGTCCGATCGCAGTGCATGGCCTGCAGGAAAGTGCAGGGTGCTCCACCACGCGGCTCTCCGTCCCCTCCGGGAAAAAACCGAACTGGCGGACTGTGGGCCCGAACAGCGCCACGACCGGCCGTTTCCGGGCCGACGCGAGGTGCATCAGTCCCGTGTCATTGGTGACGACCACGGCACAACGGTCCATTGCTGCT
>JAGDMK010000089.1 GCA_017860635.1 Bacteroidota bacterium | reverse complement strand
GGATATCATCCTGATGGAGACTGTCGGCGTCGGACAATCCGAACTCGACATCGCCCGCGCAGCCGACACGACCCTCGTCGTCCTCGTCCCCGAATCCGGAGATGCCGTGCAGGCCATGAAAGCCGGCCTGATGGAGATCGCGGATATCTTCGTGATGAACAAGGCCGACCGCGCGGGAGCGGAACAGGCCATGCAGGCTATAACGACGATTCTTGGACTACGGCAGGGCACAACACCGCAGCCACCGGTGATCGCGACCGCTGCCCTGGAGGGAAAAGGTGTCACCGGTGTCGCGGAGGCGATCGAGCGCCACAGGGCATCACTCCAGGCCGGCGATGGCCTGGCCAGAAGACGTCACGAACGTCTCGAGCAGCGTGTTGCGGATCTGGTGATTGACCGCGTTCGCCGGCACCTCTGGACATCCGAGCGGCGCCAGCTGTTGAGCCAGGGCGTGGCGGAAATCCTCCGGGGAACCCGCACGCCGTACGATGTCGCACATGAGCTGGTCAGGAGCTTCTGAATCAGCCGCCAGCCGGGCCCTGATGTGTGGATGCACGCGGAGTGGCGATTGGATTGACATGACGACCGGAGTAATCCAGATCTGAACAGATGCAGGCGGCTTTGTATCCTCTTTCTGATGGCGGCTGGCGTTGGCTCTGCCGGTGCGCCGGCGCAGAATTTCCTCACATCCGGCCGGAGTGCCGCGGATTCCGCCGTGTGTACGGAGCCGGACATCGACACAGTGGAAGCCGTCCACCCGTTGCTCGAAGCCTTGGCGCTGTTTGCGCTGCCCAAGATACTGCAGGATGGTGTGCTGCTGAAAGAGTATGTGCGGAGCGAAGAGTTCCGGCAGGTACGCGAACGGTACGGCGATCCTGCGGCGGTAGACGTGATGTTCCGGCGGGCATTGCGGATGTGCTGGAACAACCCGTACGTGACGCTGGTCATCGTTTTCGCGGCGGTGCTGGACCATCGCCGGTTCGGCGTGAAGGTCCCGCTCCTGGGGCCTCTGCTCTGGTTTCCGCTGACGTCGGAATTTCCGGAGGAATTTGCGGAGCGGCACGAGGCACTCCCCGCGCGCCTGTTTGAGGATACGCCGGAGGGGGGGGACAGAGACAAGCTGCAGCATTTCTTCGGCTCTGCGCTCACTGCCGCCTGTACAGAGTCAGCCGACGCCGCGGAGCGTGTCGGCAGTTTTGTGGAATGGGGCGAGGGACTGTTCGTGGTAGGAGGGACCGTCGAGTCGCGTGACACCGAGTGCAACCGCAGGGGAGTCCGTTTTGGATTTGCATTCCTTGAGGATCGCACCGTGTTGCCATCAACCTTTCTGCGCACCCCGCTCCGGACCGCTTCGTCAGATTCCGTGCTGTCGCACGAGGAGAACCATCCATGAAGACCGTCCTCATTGCAGATGATGAACAGGCCATCCGCGACACTGTCCGGATGATTCTGGAATATGAAAAGTTCACGGTGGTGCAAGCCGAAGATGGTCCCGGGGCGCTGGCACGCGTTGCGGCAGGAGGCGTTGATCTTGTCCTGCTCGACATCAAGATGCCGGTGATCGATGGCATGCGTGTGCTGGAAACGCTGCGTGAGCAGCATCCCGAACTGCCTGTGGTCATGATCTCCGGGCATGCGACCATTGACACCGCCCTTGAAGCGACGCGGCTCGGAGCGTACGATTTCATGCAGAAGCCGATCGACCGCGAGCGGCTGATCATCGTGGTGCGCAACGCGACGGAAGTCAAGCACCTCCGCGAACAACTCGAAAGCAAGACCCGGATCCTCGGCAGCACGCCAATCATGAAGGATCTTCTTGCCCTGATCGACCGTGTTGCACCGACGGAGGCACGCGTGCTGATCACGGGAGAGAACGGATCCGGCAAGGAACTTGTTGCGAAGGCCCTCCACCGGCTCTCCAAACGGTCGGCCCGGCCGCTGATTGAGGTGAACTGTGCCGCGATTCCGAACGAACTCATTGAATCGGAACTCTTCGGTCACGAACGCGGCTCCTTTACCGGAGCCACAAACCAGCGGATCGGCAAGTTCGAGCTTGCCGATGGAGGCACCATCTTCCTTGATGAAGTGGGGGACATGAGCCTGACAGCCCAGGCCAAAGTCCTCCGCGCGCTCGAAGAGGGAAGGATTGAGCGCGTCGGGGGGACGAAGCAGATCGTGGCAGACGCGCGCGTGATCGCCGCCACGAACAAGAACCTGCCCGAGGCAGTGAGGGCGGGCGTATTCCGGGAAGATCTCTATCACCGGTTGAATGTGATCCCCATACGCGTACCGTCGCTGCGCGAACGCCGGGAGGACATCCCTGTGCTGGCCGCGGCATTCGTTGAAGACGTCTGTGCACAGAACGGCATGGCACCCAAACGCTTCGCCGACGAAGCGCTCCGGCTGCTCCAGGGAATGGAGTGGCGCGGAAATGTGCGGGAACTCCGGAATACTGTCGAACGCCTCGTCATCATGACCCCCGAGAGCGTGATCCACCGTGTGGAGGTGTTCCCGCAGGAGACCCGGCGCTCCGGCGAGTTGGAGGACCTCCTGTCGCAGCCGATGACGTTTCAGGAGTTCAAAGACCGTGCGGAGGCGGCGTTCATACGGAAACAGCTGGAAGCGCATGAATGGAACGTCAGCAAGACCGCCGAAGCGCTGGAAATCCAGCGCAGCCACCTGTACAACAAGATGCGGAAGTTCGGACTCGAGAGGGAGTAGGGCTAGAGTTTCTCGCGCTGGCGTACGACCTCAAACATGCCGAGCGCTGCTGCGACTGAGGCATTGAGGGACTGTACCTTGCCGAAGAGGGGGATCCGCACCAGGTGGTCGCAGTGCTCTCTGACGAGCCTGCGAATGCCGCGCCCTTCGTTGCCCACCACGAGCGCAATAGGCACCGTGTAGTCCGACTGCGTGTAAAGCTTCTCGCCGTCCGATGCCAATCCTACAATCCAGTACCCCTCGTTCTTCAACTGTTCGATCGCAGTCACGATATTGGTGACTTCCGCGATGGGCATGTGTTCTGTTGCTCCGGCAGAGGCCTTCACAGCTGCCGTGCTGATGGGGGCGGTGTGGTGGCGGGGGAGAAGAATGCCGTGGACACCCGCGCACTCAGCGGTCCTGACAAGGGCCCCGAGGTTCTGGGGGTCTTCAATCTGGTCCAGGATGAGGATGAAGCCTGTCTCGCCTGAGGCGCGCACCTTCTCCAGAAGCTGCTCAAGATCGACGGCAATCCGCTCCGGGGAGATCGCGATGATCCCCTGGGTCAGAGCCTCGGGCGCGAAATCCCTGAAGTGCGGTTTCTCGGACTCGACCAGAGGGATCCCGCGCTGCTCCGCGATACGGCGGATCTCTTCAATCGTGTCGCCGTGAGTGCCCCTCAGGACAAGAATGCGCTCCAGTGGGCGGCCGGCCTTGAGGGCTTCGAGGATGGGTTTGCGTCCGGTGAGGACATTCGCCATGACGGTGAAGGGAATTTACCCCCCTGCTGCCTTGCGTGCGGTGGAGTGTTGTCCGAGATAGATGAACCCGGCGAAGCCGATGGCAAAAAGGCCGGTGCTGAAAAGCTGGGCTTCCGTCAGGCCTGCCGCGAGCCTCGGGTTCAGCCGCAGGAATTCTATCGCAAAACGGAATGTGCTGGCGAGCATCAGATACATCATGAACAGTGAGCCGTCAGGCAGCTTCCGGCGCTGAATGCCGAGAAGCAGGAAATAGCCGGCAACACCCAGCAGGAGTTCGTAGATCGGTGTGGGGTGGAGCGGCGTCACTTCATCGAAGCGCGTATAGTAGTGGCCCAGCTTGTCTTTGCCCGCGACGATGACACGGAGTGAATCGTAGTGCCATGCCTGCCGCTCGAGCGGTTCACGCCGGAAGTAGTCTTCGAGCATGATGGTCGGCTTGGCCGTTCCCTGGGCGTAGATCGTTCCCCAGGAGAGTGCTGTCGGTGATCCGTAATCTCCGTCGCCGGAGAGATGGCAGCCGATGCGGCCGACGCCATACGCGAGGATCAAAGCAACGCCGAGACAGTCCCAGACCTTCAGGAAGGGAGCCTTCTTCTTCCGGATGTAGAGCGACACCACGAGCAATGCCAGCAGAAACCCGCCGTACCAGGTGAGACCGCCGGCCGAGAACGCCATTCCTGCGGGGTTCATCAGGAACGCATCCCACTCTTCAATCAGATACAGCATTTTGGCCCCGGCGATCCCGAAGATCACCGCGAGCACCGTGATGGTGCTGGCCATGGCGCTTTCGAATCCGCGGCGCTTGAGCTCGCGGCCGAGAACGGCGCTGCCCAGAAGGAAGGCAATGCCGAGCATCAGACCGTAGCTGTAGACTCGTATAGGGCCGATTTGGAAGAGAATGGGGATCATAGGTCAGGTACTCTGGCTATTCCATTGAGAAAGGCTGGTTGCGATCTCGACGAACGTCTTCTTTGGTGCCTTCAGCAGTTTCACCTGTCCGGGAGTGATGCGGAGGGAGAACGATGTGCTCCGCCCGTCGATTCCCTTGATGGAGACATCGAACGTTCCGTTCAGTCGCTCGTACTCCTGCTGGAAGCGCGCGGGTCCCGCAGCCGGCAGGCTCAGGTGCGGAGTGCGGAAGCCGAGCACCGCAAAGTGGAGCGATGAGGGAGTGACCTTGGCATCGACCGACAGTTCGTACCGGAACGTCGCGAACGCCTTCGTCGTTTCCAGGACGACGAGCGTCGAGGGTTGCTGAGTCCGTTCGACGATATGGGGAGCAATAAGGAGGCGGTACTCCGGTTCCTCGCGCGTGCGGGTGGTCTGTTGACGTGGCATTGCTCCGCCTTACAGCTCGAAGTACGAGGCCTCTTCCTGGCGGAACATCTCGAGGATTTCTTTCGGCGATGTCACGGTCAGGAGACGTTTGCGAAACTCTTCCTTGTTCATCAGCCTCGAGATGCGGCTGAGCAGTTTGATGTGCGGGCCGACCAGGTTGTCTTTGCCGACGAGGAGGAACACGAGCCGGACCGGTTTCTCGTCGAGGGAATCATAGTCGATGTCCTTCGCAGTGACGGCGAATGCGGCGACGATGTCTGTCACGGCATCGGTCTTGCCATGCGGGATGGCAAAGCCGTTGCCGACGCCGGTGGACATGATCCGTTCGCGTTCGAGGATCGCCTCCCGCACCTTCTCTTTGTCCAGCACCTTCGGTGAGGTCGCTACGAGGTCCACCATGGCATCGATGATGTCATTCTTGGATGTCCCTTCGAGTCCCGCGACGACAAGGTCATCGGTCAGTATGTCGCTGATTTTCATCGCGTGGCAAATCTCCTATGGTTCATCGCGCCAGGATATGACTTTCTTCTCATAGTCGAGTGCGAGCCGGTCAGCGGTCTGCTGATCCTGCGCCTCCGCACTGACGTGGAAGAGCGGGCGTTCCTTATCAGGGATGAGCAGGATGGACGCGCCGCGCTGCCGGTCATCGAAGTAGACCTTCACGCCATCCACCAGATCACGTCGCAGGTTTTCCGTATCGGCCATGATAAACCGCATGACCTTCCCCTTGTGCTCCCAGGAGCAGTTGACGGCGCGCCGGGCGGAGTAGAGGCGCGGAATCCCCGCATCGAATGCGCCCAGCCGCTTGTCCGCATGCGCCATCATCTCGAGAAGCTTCGCAAGCGAATACATCGCATCCGTGGCGAAGAAGAAGTCGGTGAAGATGAAGCCCCCCTTGGTGCCTCCGATAAACCCCACGTGTTTGTTTGCCGCCGCTTCCATCATAGCCAGATGACTGTTGCGGGTCTTGATAACCTTTACGTTGCGCTGCGCCGCCAGCACGTCGATTTCGCCGCTGGAGGTGATGGGGACGGCAATCGCCTCGACATTCTTGTGCGTCTGCAGGAACATGTCCGTCACAACCGTCAGCAACCGGTCGCTGTCGAACGCGTCCCCGTTTTCGTTTACCAGAAACAGACGCTCCCCGCCGCCGTCGATGAGACAGCCCATGTCATACTTCAGCGAAGTGACGATGTGCGAGAGCTGCTTCATTGAATAGTCAAACTCGTACTTGTCGCGCGTCAGCTTCCGTGGATCAAGATGCGCGTTGAGTGCCACCACCTGGCAGTCAAATGACCCGAGGACGATCGGGAAAATGGTCGAGGCCACGCCGTTGGAGTAGTCGATCACCAGCTTGAATTTCTTCTTGCTGATGGCTTCCGTGTCGAGAGAGGAGAGGAACTTTTCCTTGTATGCTTCGGTCGTGCGCTCCGGGAAGGAAATGGAGCCGACTTTTTCGCGCGGGGCGCGGGCGAAGTCCTCGCCGAAGAAGAGGCGTTCAACATTCTTGGTCTTCGACGTGGGCAGGTCTTTGCCATTCGCGTCAAAGAAGATGATGTCGGTCAGGTTCTTGTCCGAGGGATTGCGCCGGACATGGATGCCGCCCGATTCCTTCCCGCTGCTGAGTTCGTGGCGGAGGAGAGGGATGGAAATGGCGCGCAGATCGAACGTGTTGACGCCGGCCGAGATCAGTCCGCAGAGCATGGCGCGGTTCATCATCCGGGAGACATTGTCAGAATCACGGCACGTGACGACCGTTTTTCCTGCTCCGATGAATGCGCCGTATGCCGCGCCAAGCTTGGCCCCGAATTCCGGGTTCATTTCGATGTTGGACAGGCCCGTGACGCGCGAGTCGGTGAACAGCTCACGCAGCCATTTGTCTTCCCAGACCAGACTGCGGGTGAGCACCGCCCCCTCTTCCACGACTTTTTCCGGCCAGAGTTTGATGTTCGCACTCAGCCGTGCGCTCCGTCCGATCCAGCATCCATCACCGATGAAGACGTTCTCGGAAATGACCGCCTTTTCGCCGATCGAGCATTTGGAGCCCACGACATCCGACGAAATCTCCGCGTTGTGCCCGATGACAACATCGCTCCAGATTACCGAATTCGTGATAGTGGCGCCCGGACCGATCACGCTGTTGTCGCCGATGATGGTGTTGGACAGTTTCGCTCCCTCGCCGATCGTGCAATTCCGGCCGATGACGACCTTGCCCGAAAACTGCACTGTTGCCGGATCGAACCGTGATCCTTCACCGATCGCGGCCTTGTTCTCATGCGAGAAGTCGAGATCCAGGTTCACTGCGCCGCTCAGGACGTCCATGTGGGCATCCTGGTATTCATTCAGATTGCCGATATCGCGCCAGTATCCGTCTGTGGTGCAGCCATACAGCCCCAGATCCTGCCGAAGGAGGAGGGGGAAAAGATCCTTGCTGAAATCGTAATCCTGACGGTACGGAATCATCTCCAGGACATCGGGTTCCAGGATGTAGATTCCCGTGTTGATCGTATCACTGAACACCTCGCCCCACGACGGTTTCTCCAGAAACCGCGTGATCTTCCCGTCCTCCGCCGTGATCACAACACCGAACTGGAGCGGGTTTTTCGCGTGGGTCAGGACGATTGTGGCCTTGGCATTTTTGGCCTCGTGATACTGAAGCGCGGCCGTGAGGTCAAAATCGGTCAGCACGTCCCCGCTGATGATCAGGATGCGCTCGTTCTGACCTTTGGTGGCGTTCCGCACGCTCCCCGCAGTCCCGTAGTCGGCGTCCGCGCGGACATACTGCATCCGAACGCCGAGCGCTGAGCCGTCGCCGAAGTAGCTGGTGATCGCCTCCGGGCTGTAGAACAACGTGGCGATGATATCCGACATCCCGTGTCGTTTCAGGAGGGAGACGATATGGTGCATCATGGGCTTATTCATGAGGGGCACCATCGGCTTGGGTGTGTTGCAGGTGAGAGGGCGCAACCGCGTCCCGAACCCACCCGCCATGATGACGGCTTTCATAGGTTGGTCAGGAGTTGAGATCGGATAGGACGGTTAGCATCGCGTAATTATTCAATATAGAAAACGACCATCTGGAATACAAGAGAACTGTGGCCTCACCGCGGGATGGACAACGGGCCTCTGGATCCGGCCGCCCTCAGCTTCGGCCAGACTTCATAACTCGCCGGTTCATCAGGGAAGCGGCATATCCTGCTCCAAAGCCGTTGTCGATGTTGACCACAGTCACCCCGGCTGCACAGGAGTTCAGCATGCCCAGCAGGGCGGAGAGGCCCCTGAAGCTCGCGCCGTATCCCACCGATGTCGGGACTGCGATGACAGGGGTCTGCACCATGCCCCCCACGACGCTGGCCAGCGCTCCCTCCATGCCGGCCACGACAATGATGACAGAAGCCTGGCGGAGTTTCTCGCTTTGAAGGAGGATCCGGTGAATTCCAGCCACGCCTACATCGAACAGCGTGTCAACAGCATTGCCCATCACGGAGGCAGTCTCGACTGCTTCCGCTGCAACCGGGATGTCCGACGTGCCGGCGGTGACAACCAGGATGGTGCCAAGTCCCGTTCGTTGCACGTTCTTCTCATTGCCGACTATGGTGCGTGCCAGCGCGTTGTACCGTACTCCGGGGACGGTTTTCCGGACCGCGGCAAAATGCTTCTCCGAGGCTCGGGTCGCCAGCAGCACGCTTCCGCGCCGTGCGATTGCCTTTGCGATCGCAGCAACCTGCTGCGGAGTTTTGCCTTCACTGAAGATGACCTCTGGAAATCCGTGGCGGTGCTGACGGTGATGATCGACGGTCGCAAAGCCCAGCGACTCGTACATCTGCGCAGAAAGACTCTGAAGGAGTTGTTCCTCGGTGAGAGTTCCCCGTTTGAAGCGGGAGAGAAGCTGCTGTACCTTTCGGTCGGCCATCTGAAGCAAATATACCGTATTCGGTGAGGAATATCAAGGAATCAGGCCGTTTTGGTTGACTCTCCAGCCCCTTTTTCGTACCTTGTTCTATAACAGCGCCTCCTACGTCTGTGGGATATCGTGGAACGCTTAACACTCGCTGCACTCGTCGGTTACGTCCTCGGCTCTATCCCGACCGCCTACCTTGTTGTTCGATGGAATTCTCAGGTTGATATCCGTACTGCCGGCAGCGGGAACGTGGGAACGCTCAACGCTCTTCAAGTTACAAAGTCGAAGGCAGTGGCCGGCGTTGTGCTCCTCGTTGACCTGCTGAAGGGGCTTGGGGCCGTAGCACTGGCCAGAGAGCTGTTTGGACCCGCCCCGGATCCCGGATCACTTGCAGCGCTGGGTTCGGTGATAGGGCATAACTACCCCGTCTGGTTGCGGGGAAAAGGTGGGAGGGGGCTGGCAACGGCAGCCGGAGGTGCCCTGCTTACATTCTGGGGCGTGATTCCGGCGTGGGGGCTGTTCTGGGTATTGGCGTTCGGCCTTATCAGACAGGTGAATCCGGCCAGTGCCGTGGCATGCCTGCTCACCGTGGCGACAGTGCTGGCGAGCCCGGCCCTGTTGCCGGGCGGGGAGAGGCTCGGTGCGCTGTCACCCGGCTGCTTTACGGTTCTCCTGATGTCTGTGATTCTTCTCCGGCTGATTGAGCCGGTCCGGTCGTACCTGTACGCGCTGAAGAGACAAAGGAGTGGACAATGACCATTAGAGGAGTGAGCATGTTTGCGCTGATTGTAGTGGCCCTGCTGGGTGGGGGGATCGTGGGATACAGCCTCGGACATACCCCGGACGGGACGCAGAAGGATGTGATAGCGACGCAGGCCAGCCCGACATTCGAACAGACATTTGCCTTGGAGTCCACTCCCGCCCAGCGGGATTCCGTCGGGGCAACAGTCTCGACAGGCCGCCGCAACGCGATTACAAGCGCCGTCGCCGCAGCAAGTCCCGCGGTTGTAGGCATTAACGTGATCGAGCTCCGGCAGTACCGTCAGGTTTCCCCTTTCGGCGACGACCCCTTCTGGCGGCAGTTCTTTCCTGACCGCACCTTCTCCCAACAGGTGGCCGGACTCGGATCGGGCTTTCTGATTTCGCATGACGGGTACATTCTTACGAACGACCATGTGGCCGGGAATGCAAAAGAGATCACCATTACGCTGACAAACGGCAAGCAGTACAAGGCGTCGCTGGTCGGGACAGACCAGATTACCGATATCGCGCTTCTCAAGATCGATGGGAAGAACCTTCCCCACATTCCCCTCGGCACGTCCGATGATGTGCTTGTGGGTGAATGGGTGATTGCGCTGGGCAATCCCTTCGGTTTATTCGACATCAATGACAAACCAACGGTGACTGTGGGCGTCGTGAGCAATACCGGGGTCAAGCTGGAAGCACAGGACGGCAGAGTGTACAGGGATATGATCCAGACCGATGCCGCAATCAACTCGGGGAACAGCGGCGGTCCGCTGTTGAACGCCCTCGGCGAAGTGATCGGCGTCAACTCTGTGATCTATACACCAAATCAGGGGAACATCGGTCTGGGGTTCGCCATCCCGATCAACCGTGTGAAGACCATCGTTGCGGAACTCCGGCGGAGCGGGAAGATCGAGCGGGAATTCTGGACAGGGCTGGAGATCCAGGCCATGGACCGGCGTATGGCCCGGTACCTCGGCCTCGACAAGGTCCAGGGTGTGATCGTGAGCGACGTGAAGCGCTCCAGCCCTGCAGAGCGCGCGGGATTCCAAAGGGGAGATGTCATCATTGAAGCCAACGGAGAGCGGATCAATGACGAGGCGTCGCTGATCGCCCTGACCGATGAGGCACGGGCGGGTGACACACTGAAGATGAAAGTTATCCGCGAGGGCCGCGAACTGCAGCTTTCGCTTCGCCTGGAGAAACGGTCCCAATGATCAAACGGTATACACGGCCGGCTATGGGCGCGATCTGGGAGGAGGAGAACAAATACCGGATCTGGCTCGAGATCGAAATCCTCGCCTGCGAAGCACAAGCCAGACTCGGCGTCATCCCCGCCGATGCCGCTGCAGCAATCCGGTCAAAGGCGGCGTTCGAGGTGAAACGCATCGAGGAGATCGAGGAGGAAGTCAAGCACGACGTGATCGCCTTCCTGACGAACGTCGGGGAGCATGTCGGCCAGGAGTCCCGGTTCATTCATCTCGGGATGACCTCCTCGGATGTGCTGGACACGGCGCTGGCCGTGCAGATGAAACAGTCGGGTGAACTTCTCCTGAAGGGTCTCGAGGGACTCGCTGCCGTGCTGGCCCGCAGAGCGAAGGAATTCAAGACAACGATCATGGTCGGACGCACGCACGGAGTACACGCAGAGCCGATCACGTTCGGTCTCAAGCTGGCACTCTGGTATGCCGAGACACAGCGGAACATCGCCCGCCTGCAGGCTGCTGTCGGGCGCATTGCCGTCGGACAGATATCCGGCGCGGTTGGGACATTCGAACACCTCAGCCCGTCAGTCGAGGAATATGTCTGCGCCCACCTGGGCCTGGCTGCGGCTCCCGTATCGACACAAGTCCTTCAGCGTGACCGCCATGCCGAGTTCATGAACACCCTCGCACTGATCGGATGCTCGCTGGAGAAATTTGCGACAGAAATCCGCCATCTCCAGAGGACCGAGGTGCTGGAAGCGGAAGAGTACTTCTCCAAGGGTCAGAAGGGGTCGTCGGCGATGCCCCACAAG
>JAGDMK010000088.1 GCA_017860635.1 Bacteroidota bacterium | reverse complement strand
GTAACGGAAGAGCGTGAGCGGCGCGGAAGCACGGAGAGGGGCGGCAAGCGTGTCATAGGTTGCCTCCACTGACTCCATGACGCTCTGCCCCCTGCGCACCCTCAACTGCACGGGAATGCGCAGGGGCATTTCCGGATAAGCGTACCACGTCAACATCGAGCTTTTCCCGTCCGCCTTCACCGAGCGCCGGCGGCTGCCAAAGGCCCAGGGAGAGGTGGCTGTCACCGGCAGTTCCGAATGATAGCGCACAGTCACACTGAGAGGATGAACCGGGCTGTACAGATCGATGACCCGGTCGAGACGGACCAGCGAATCCGGCCGGGAAGAGTCGGGACGAACCGCCGTGGTCTGCTCGTACGAAAGCCAGTCGGCCGGCGAAGGCGGTGGATAGGACGCGCTGAACGCGGTCGTGCCAATCGTGGTGCCATTCGTTGCCCCGGCCATGGCGGCCCGGCCACCCCGCATAGCACCCCGATCATCACCCACTGTGTCGTCCGAACGCACAAAAGCATCCGAGGAAGCAAGCTTTTCCTCCCCACCGGATATCGTGTCGTCCGTTCGCCCGATGGCATCCTCCCCACCGGGCATCTCCAGCGAGACATCCTCAACTCCCTCAGAACCCGTGATCCGGACAGTGCTCGAATCCTCGCCCATCACATAGCGCTGTTCGATCCGGACGCTCTTCTGCCAGAATCCGTCGTAGTCCGGGACAGTGAGGAGGTAGCCTCCGAGTGCGAGTGCTACCACAGAAGGAAGAGCCACCGCCCTCGCGCTTCTGAACCGCTTGAGGAAGAACAGATCCCTCCCGGATTCCCTGTACAGTGCGGCAAGCCCGTAGACAAACGGAAGAGAGAGAAACATGAAGCCTGCGACATAGAGAAGATCAGTGAGCGCAGCGCTCCAGAAACCTTTGATGACGGCACTACTAAAGCCCCGCTGCAGAAATGTCAACGGCTCAATGAACACAAGCCGGAGCGGCAGGTAGGCTGCAACAAGGAATGCCACTGCTTTCATCCACGCCGGACGAAGGAAGATGGCAAGGGAGAGCCAGAACAACGGCCAGGCGGCATACAAACCGATTTCCGGATTCAGGAGCACGGCGCCAAACACGCCGCCGACCATCAGGATGAACACCCGCACAAAATACGGGAATGGATCGCTCTGCAATCCCCACCGGGAGGCAAGACGTATGACGACCCAGATGCCGACGAGTGCGGTCAGACCGCTCAGAACACTATAGAGGGGAAAAGTGTTTACCCACGGATAATTCAGGCCCTTGAGCATCCCTACTAGAGTCTCAGGCAGCCACACAAAGGCCTGCACGATCAGGGCAAAGAGTGCAAGCTTCGCACCCGACCAGTGTGGCTGACCGGTTCGATCGCGCAGACGGCGGCGCCGGAGAACTAGGAACGCAACGACGGCCAACCCGACCGAGAGGCCGACAAAGACCAGAAGGACGGGATGCGTGATGAAAAGGGGATGCTTGCCGAATTGCAGCAGATAGTATTTCTCGGTCGACCGCGAAGGGACTACCCCGTCAAACCGTTCGACCAGTCTCAGCACAAGGTTCCCCGAACGCACCAGGCCCGAACTGTCAAATGTGGCAACGTTATCGAGTGGTGTGTGAATCGGATAGCCGGCATCGGACGAGAGGCACAGCGCCGGGATCCCCTTCGCCAGAAACGAATGGTGGTCCGATCCTGTTCCGCCGGGTGTGGAAGAGTTGAGCGTCGACGCGTTCGTCAGATACCGGAGGTTTTCAAACCCGAGTGTGGTGTAGTATTCCTCCATCGCCGCTTCGGTCAGCCACCGGGGTGCGCTCACCTGTTCGGGCGAATCCGGATCAAGTTCGAGGTACGAAGCACCATCAACCATATCGATCTGCAGCATGAGCGCAACGCTGTCGATCAGCGGGAAGTGCGTAACAAAATGTTTGCTGCCGAGAAGACCTTCCTCTTCTCCTCCGAAGCATGCGAAGACAACGGTGGACTGCAAATCTCGCTTGCCAAGAACGCGCGCAAGCTCCATCACGCAGGCTGCGCCGGAGGCGTCATCATTTGCGCCCGGGACCTCGGGGGATGACGAGTCGATGTGCCCCCCGATCACGATGATCCTCTCCGTCGCCCCGCGGAGTATCCCCACCGCAACACCGCTCGTCGTATTGATGCCATCCGGGGCTCGCATCGGCATGAGATACGCCGTGTCGCAACCGCAAGAAGCGAACGTACTGACCGCGTATGCAAGGGCACGTTGTTCAGCGGGGGATCCCATCGGGCGCGGGCCAACCTCGTCAGCCAGGAAGCGTACGGTGTTGTACGCGTTGGCCGCTGAGAAGCCCTCCTGTGCGGACAACGGCATCGGCCAGAGCAAGAGTGCGAGGATGTTCAGGATAGCAAGGAGAGCTGGAGACATACGTTTTCTGATACGCATCCGGCACGACCGGGTTGCGTTCACGATTTCCACTTAACTTCCTGAACTCCGGCGCTGTGGTTGGCAAAACGGGCAAGGACGAAAAGGAGGTCAGAAAGGCGATTCAGATACATCATGCACTCGTCGCCGATGTCTTCATTCCGCGACAGCCGGACGACCGTGCGTTCCGCCCGGCGGCAGACCGTGCGAGCGAGGTGAAGGCGGGCCGCGACGGGGGTTCCACCGGGGAGAACGAAACTCTTCAATGGCTTCAGCACTTCTTCGAACCGGTCGATCTCCTGTTCCAGAGACTCCGTCTCTTTCGCACCGATCCGCCGCACACCCTTCTTCTCGTTTGAACGGGGACTTGCCAGATCCGCACCGAGTATGAACAGCTGATCCTGGATGACCCCCAGCACGCGGTCAAGTTCTGCTGCCGGCCCATCAGCCCTGACAATACCCAGCACAGAATTCAGTTCATCCACCGTTCCGTACGCTTCGATCCGCATCGCATCCTTCGGAACCCGCTGGCCCCCGAACAGGGACGTATCGCCCCTGTCGCCGGTCCTTGTGTAGATTTTCATGGCCAAATGTATGAAAAAGGGTTTTGACAAGCAAAAAGACGAAGCGGGGCCGCACTCATGAGGCCCCGCTTCAGCACCACAAAAATCATATCACAGACGCACTAGGAACCCATCACCCCCATCATCCCGAATCCGAGCACTGCAGCCATGATCCCGCCCAGGATGGCGCCCAGAATCGCAAACACGATCACCAGCACGATGATGGTGACGATGAGGTAGAGAATGACTTTATCCTGCGGGGTCTTCATCGTGTGGGGAAGTCCGAGGTACATCAGATACAGACCGTACAGGCCGAGCAACGCTCCAAGCCATCCGATTGCAGGGATGATGCTCAGGATGCCCGCAACCCAGGCCGGCGTGTACGAGTATGCCACCGTCTGCATCGCGCGGCCGAAGTCCTTCTGCGAACCGAAATTCGGCGCAAGGATATTCATCACGAGAGCCGTCAGGTACACCCCGAGCACCGTCGAAATGAACGACACCACGCCCATGCCGATTCCCCAGGTGAGCGATGTGCCCATAATCCCGCCGATGAGGCCGGTCCCGATGACCGTGGCGACGGCAGGGATGAGGGCCAGCGGGAGCACATAGCCCGTCATGATCGCAGTGGGGTTGGGTGCCTCTGCTGCAATCACAGGCCATTCCGTCTTCGGCGTCAACATTATATTCTTCGCACGATCGACAAGATTCATACTACCTCCTGAAGAGAGATGTGGTACTGGTGGAAGAGAACGTCCCCTGTGAAGAAAACCTTCGTCTGGACAAACTATGCAAGGCAAGAGCCGGGAAACAATGCGCTCGATCCCGGACCACGTGAAAAACCTCGGAAGAGACCTTAGACAGGAACAGCCGGGAAGACGTGCTAATATAGTACATCACACTGGCTTCTGCAAGCGGTTTTCTCGATCAGAGCGGGAGGTACCCGCACTGCAAGGTTCAGAAAGTGGGGAAAAATGGCTTCCTGTGCCCGCTCACTCTCTCTTGGATTCTGACGTCCATGCCGGAACAACCCCCGGCACACGAAGTGTTACCTCTGTGTCTCTATTGCCGGCATCCATCGCCGAATCGCCAGGAAAACGCCAGCCGCACGGTGGATCCCCGGCAGCATGATCGATCCCCGGCAGCGTGATGGCCCCCCGGCAGCGTAATGGCTCCCCGGCAGCGGGAAATTCGGGTGCGACATTGCTTCTTGTTGCTGATCCCGGTATAATGGGCAATTTGCGTAACAGCTAGAGGTTCATGCGTGAAACAAGACCTGTTCCACCTGCAGGCACTCGAACCGCCGGCGGGAGATCTGGGCATCAGGCCTGGCGTCTCCACATGCCGCGCCATATGGACCACTCCCCTCGCGGA
Organism: Bacteroidota bacterium; assembly: GCA_017860635.1. GTDB lineage: Bacteria > Bacteroidota > Ignavibacteria > UBA10030 > UBA6906 > JAGDMK01. Next base: position 7,168 of record JAGDMK010000088.1, on the reverse strand, counting down.
GGAATCAGGAGCACCGGCACACAGAATCATCCATGCCCGCACACTTCAACTCCACGCCCCGGCCCGGCTCCACCGACTCGGGATTCGACGCTCTCTGGGATATCACAAGTGCGGCAGTCACGTCGAACACGACTGGGTGAAGGCCCTCCGCATACTCCTCTGGAACGGGCACGGGTGGACGGAACATTTCTATTCCAGAAATCTGCCGCGTCCCGTTGAAGGCGATGTGCACTGGATACCGCTGAACGGCGTCGAGACGAGCGCCGCCCTCTTCGAGATCCGGGAAGGAGTGTCAGATCCCTGGTGGCCGTCATGGAACCTTTGTGCAGGATCCCTGGTGCTTGAAGGCGATCCCCCCGCGCAACCTCCCCTCCGGGGTGAACGGGCGCTTGCTGCGGACGCCATACAACTGACCCATCTGCCCTCCGGCGTGCACGCCTCGCATGCGCATGGAGAAGTCAGGTTCCGCAGCCGGTTCCTGGATGTGGGCTTTTGCCTCCGGCGGGCTGGCCTGTCGTGGCTGGGCATCGACGACGAGGGGAAAGGGCGCACAGACACCAATCTGCTCCGCCTCAGCCCCGGCCTTTCCGTTCAGGGTTTCTTTCTCCACCCGGTCGGGACCGGACCTGCGATGAGTCCGTCGATTCGTTATGCAGTACAGGGCACAACCCGTGTCCAGGACAATGTCGTCACCTATGACGTGCACACAGAGAGCTCCGGCCAGCACTTCACCGCACGATGGGAGGTCTTTGAAGACCGCCTGAACCTGCACCTCACGCGCATCGGGGAAACCGCGGTGCGCGCGTGGGAGAGCAGTGCATGGACATTCGGACTGGATCCGCGCGCATCAGCCTCAACCGCACTCGGACGCGTTACGCGCGAAGGTGAGACCGGAACGATGCGGCTTCCGCTGATGGTCCATGCGCCGGGATTCGGTTCCTTCGAGGTTGCGTCCACCGACAGCGACACGCTCTGGCGCTCAGACGCGTTTCGTCCGGCCGATCTTGCACTGCACCAGATCAAGCTCGGAGAAGTTCCTCAGCCGGAAGGAGACTACATTCTCCTGCCGGGCACTCATGAGGCGTCGCTGACGTTCACCGTCCGTCAATTCGGTCCCCCGCTTCGCGTGGACACCCCGCCGGAGATTGCGCGTGCTGTGAACAGATGCACGCTGACAGCCCTTTCCTACAGGCCTGATACAGGAACGCTGAGCAACAACGGCAATTCCATGCATTGCCCGCTCTGCATGGACAACTGGTCGGCTCTCGCAACGCGCATCGGCCCGATCCTCCCCGGCCTTTCTGCGATTGATCTTCTCCGTGACTCCATCGAACGGTGGCTCGACGGCGGCCCGGGATATGCAAGCGGAGGGCTGCTTGCCAGCGGAGAGCCTCACCTCGCGGAAGACGAGTACATCATGACCGGCACCGCCGGACTTCTTGGCGTCGCTGATTACCTGGAACACAGCGGGACAGAGGAATGGATCACATGGTTCGGACCACAGCTCTCGCGCCAGCTTGAAGCGATGAAGAGGCGGGACGTGGATGGCGACGGCATCGTTGAGAGCATCTATCGCCGCGGGATCAGCGGGGAGTACCAGTGGTCAACATGCTTCTATGACGTCATCTCCTTCGGGTGGAAATGCACGGTCTCTAATGCACTGCTGTACGCGGCGCTCAGGAAACTCGCCCGGGTTCTCCCGGCGCTCAAGCGCGGAGACCTTGCGACCGGATTCGAGGAATGGGCTGACCGGCTCAAAGCAAACTATCTTCCGACATTCTTCAACCCCTCAACAGGATGGCTGGCGGGATGGCGATGCAAGAACGACCGGTTCCATGATTACGCATTTATCACGGTCAATGGCGCTGCTGTAGCCAGCGGTGTGGTCGACATCGAACCCGGACGGAAGATCATGCGGGCCCTATGGGATGAAGCGACCCGGCTCGAGCTGCCGTATCAGTGGGGAATGCCGGCCAGCCTCTGGCCCATCCCGGACAGCGACCTGCCGGAGATTCAGCACGGGTTTCCGTTCGGCTATTATGGGAACGGCGGACTGACAACCGCACAGACCAGGCACGTGGTCGCTGCGCTGTACCGGGTTGGATTGGAGAGGGAAGCCGATGAGATCCTTCTGCGGATCTGCAGGGGCATGGGCGACGCCGAGCTGTTCGGCGGCGCAAAGTCCGGCGTGGACGGACGGAGCTGGGACGGCTGGCCGTGCGGGTACGAGGGACTGCTGACCGATCAGTTCGGGATACTTGCGGTGGCAATGGAAAGATACGGAAGACGGAAGGATTGACGGCCGGGCTGTATGGGTTTGCAAGTGAACGCCGTGGATGGGCGATCCCAGACCTGACGGCGTGCGCCAAAGATGAAGAGTGTGTGTGCGGCGCCGTTTGTGGAGTGAGACCTAGAGAGCAGAAACGAGGAGCGTGTGGGAGAGGAGGATGCGGAGGGCGATAAACACAAGTATCAGCCCGCCCACAAACTCCGCCCGCTTTCCCAGTGTGGCGTTCATGCGGCGGCCCAGACGGATGGCAATGAGGCAAACCACGCCGGTGACAAGACCGATAACGATGCTCGGCCACCATATGTCGGTACCCAGAAGGGCCAGACTGAGCCCCACGGCAAGTGCATCAATGCTGGTCCCCACCGCGAGGGCCATGAGAGTGAGTCCGCGCGAGGGATCGCCGGTTTCTTCGGGCTTTGCTGCTGCAAACGACCCGTGAATCATACGAACACCGATGACACCGAGCAGGAAAAACGCAACCCAGTGATCGAATGCGGCGATGACCGGGGCAAGGGCAAGGCCGGCCGTCCACCCGAGCACCGGCATCATGAATTGAAAAAGCCCGAAATGGAACGAAAGACGGAATGTTGCCCGGGGGTCCCGGGCTTTGCCGGTGGCCGCAGCTGAAAGTGACACTGCAAATGCGTCAATTGACAGCGCCAGAGCGAGCAGCATGATATCCAGGGTGGTCATGCTGGATAGTCTCCTCAGAATTTCGTACAAATGCAACCAGAAGAGAACCCTTCACGTATACTGCAACAATACACAGGGAGGAAAGACCATCATGCGTTATGTGCTCGTCGCCGCGTGCTCAATCCTGCTGCTGGCCCAGAATGCCGCGGCACAATCATGGCAGGCCGGAGTGGATTTTCTTATCGGCTCCCCGCAGGGGGAATTCAGAAAAAATGTTGACAAGGTCGGCTTCGGGCTCACCGGCAATGTGGGATACGCTCCGGAGGGCACGCCTGTCATGCTGGGATTGGAATTCGGATTCATGAACTATGGTTCGGCGGAGCGGCGGGAACCGTTCAGCACGACGATCCCGGACGTGTTCGTTAATGTCTCCACGACGAACAACTTCGTGTCAGGCCATGCACTCGTGCGCATCCAGCCGAACACAGGGGTCTTCCGTCCCTACCTGCAAGGCATGGTCGGATACAACTACCTCTTCACCGAGACCAAGATTGAAAACATCAATGTGCCGGGACAGGAAGTGGCCAGCAGCAACAACCTTTCAGACGGGGCATTCAGTTACGGCGGCGGAGCGGGAATGATGTTCCGCGTGTACAGTCCCGATGATGGAGACATTTCCGATGTGTTTATCGATCTCGGGGTGCGCTATTCGTTCGGCGGAGAGGCGGAATACATGAAGGAAGGCTCCGTGCGCAATGTGGACGGAAAAGTCGTCTATGACATTATGAAATCCAAGACCGATCTGCTCATCTTTCAGATCGGCGCGTCAGTGCGTTTCTGAGATCCCCGCAGGCTATCCGTGCGCGCGGCCCGGCATACCACCGGGCCGCACGACGTTCTGCAGCATCATGTGTCCTTCTGATCGATGCGCCAGTATTTCCCTCCCCCGCCCTCCCGTGCCATGAAGCCGAAGTCCACGAGCGACCGGCGCAACCGCGCCGTGTCCTTGCTGTAGTTGCTCAGGATCTGGTTGACCCGCTTTTCCGTGTACTTCACGCCCGGATCGAACGCCTTGAGCACGTAACGGAGGAGGACGAGGTACTTCTTTTCCTGCACCGGAAACGCCTTGATCTTCCCGTCCGGGGTTGTGAAGGCCTCCATCACTTTCCTCTCAAACGCATCCAGCATGCTGTCGTCCGTCTGGCGGGGGAGTTCGGCATCCTTCAGGATGGTCCGCGCCATCGTGGTCAGCACCTCGGTCTTCAGCGCGTACACGTTATAGTAGCTTTCTGCCCGGGCCGAGACGAGCCCGGCATCCGTGAGTCGAGACAGGTGATGCGACACGGTTGAGACGCTCAGGTTCAGCGACGCCGCAAGGTCTTCCACCGTGTGCGGGCGCCGCGAGAGGAGTCCGACGATCCGAAGCCGCTGCGGTTCGCCGAGCACCTTGAAGAACCGGACAAGGTCCGGCATATGCTGTTCAGAAGACATCGTTTTATTCTCCGTATAACTATTTCGATAATAATAGAAATAAAACCATTTACAGTCAAGTCCGGAACAGCGCTCCCCTTTGCGCCCGGACAGCCACCGGCTCGGCCAGGTGCCGCACTGCCGGGCAGGACTGAGGGCAGGATTTTTTGCGGGAGGATTGGGTGTGGCAGGATTGTGATCCTCATCCTGGCAGATCCTGCCGCCATTGCGTATCTTGCATAAGGAAACCTGCACAACTCCGGACTACGCGAAAGACTCAGATGTCAACGCTCAGACGTTTCCTCTCCACTATCATGATGATCTGTTGCATTGTCTCCTCCGTCGCGGCAGAGGGAACAGTCTACCTTGTCCTTGGCTCCGATACTGCAACGTGGGAGGGCATGGACGTTGCACGGTACAACTGCGCTTATGCGGTCACCCTGTATACCGACCCGTCGCGCAATGCGGCACTCGTCATGGACCCGGCATTCCGGTCGGGACTCGTGGACTCCTACGGCACACCTGTCAAGCTGACCTGGTGGATGATGGCAGGCAATATCTTCCGCTACGCGACGAACACCAACATGCCCCACCCCAACTCCATGACCCTGCACCTGATGAAGAAGTACCAGGGCAGTGCGATCGCGCGGTGGGGTGACGAGCTGTCGCTCCACTACCATACGTTCGTCTGGACGGACTACGACGGCGACGGGAAGTGGTACTGGAACCAGGCGAAGGACTTCGCCGAGACCGCAGACGATTTTGATGTCATCCTGGCTGAAATGCTGCTGGAGGAACAAACGTTTCCGGTCTCGTTCCGCAGCGGCTGGCATGCGATGGACAATGCATGGCAACAGCGCCTCGATACGCTCCTCCTGTTCAGCATGCACAATGATTGGCCCGCCAAACGCACCGAGACGACAGAGCCGATTGACAACGTCTACGATTGGTCCCGCGCTCCGTCCGTATTCGTCCCGTTCCATCCTTCCCCCGCCGACTATCAGACTCCGGGGGCAGGGAGAGGATGGAATGTCCGGTCCAAATACATGGCTTCCGCGGATTCCGCATTCATGGCAAAGATCTTCGCACAGGCCGCGGCCGGCACAGACCAGGTCGTGTGCCTCTGGGCCCACCTGCCGGAGACGGACTTCCTGGACAACGTCCGGAAGGTGCATACCTCTACGGTGAAGGCCGCTTCGCGATATCCCACAGTTCCCTTTCGGTACTGCAGCGCCATCGAAGCCATGCAGCGCTGGCTGCACACAGCCGACACGACGAGACCCGTGGTGTCACTCGAGGAGATTGGCGGCACGGAGCCTTTGCGCTGGAAAATCACATCCTCCGAACCCACATTCCAGCCGTCGCCATTCGTCGCAGCAAAGAACCGGTATGAGGAATACATTGTCCTCCCGCTCATGCGCGTGGGCGCCAGAACATGGGAGACAACCTCAGGTATCCCATCTGCTGATCTTGCAAAGGTCGGCGTTGCGCTCACCGATACAGTCGGGAACCTCACGATGGTTGTCCGCCACACTCTGCCGGACAATGTCTATGTCGATGACAGCGATCCCGGGTTCTCTGTCGTCGCCGGCACTTGGTCAGCCGGCCCGATAACGGGATGGAGCGCATCCAGCCGCGTGGCGGCGTCCAGCACTGGTGAGCAGGTGGCTGTCCGGTGGACGCCGGTATTTCCCTCCGACGGGCAGTTTGCAGTTTCCGTCCGCGTCCCGAGAGTGTCCGCTCCCGCACCCCAGACCCTCTTCAGGATACTCGAGAATGGAACTATCCGGGACTCCATCCTCTTCACCCGGGCCCTCACTCCTGAGGCGTGGATACATCTGACCACACGAAACTTTCCCGCCGGCTCGTCTACCGTCATCGAGATGTCCTCACCCGGCCCCATTCCTGCGGGTGTACAAATGGGTGCGGACGTTGTGCGCGTTTCAGCGCTGGTCCGCGACCGCTGGCTTGTGTCCCCCGATCGAATCGATGGAGGAGAGCTTGTTGAGGGTGAGCCGGTCGTCAGACAGGTGGCCGTACAAAATGACGGAATTCTTCCCTGCTCGGTACTCAGCGGGACGACGACGAGCGGGGTCGCGTCACTGCTCACTCCACTTCCCCTCATCATGCCGGGCATGAGCAGCACCACCCTGTCACTCCGCCTGTCCTCCGACCGCCTGGGCACATTCCTGGATACCCTGGTGATCACAACTGACGACGCGCGCCACGCGATTGTCCGTATCCCGATAACGGGCATGGTTTCTCCATTCTTCCGCATTGTGGACGATCTGGATTCAACCGGCTACCGGGAAACCGGAGCATGGAGCACGAGTGTTGCCCAGGCGTACGGCGCACGCAGCCGCTATGCCAGCCCGGCGGCGGGCAATTCTGCGACATTCTCGACCCGGGTGAAAAAATCCGGCCGCTATGACGTGCAGATGATCGTGCCGACAACGGTCAATGCGTCTCTCAACGCGCGTTACATCCTCTCGGTCAACGGCTTGCCCACGGACACGGTCTTCATCGACCAGAATACCGGCAGCGGCGCATGGAGGATCCTCTTGACGCGGGAGATCCCCGCAAATGCAGACCTGGTTCTGCACCTCACCGATGCAATGTCGCCCGTTGTGAGCGGCAAGGTGCTGCGCGCCGATGCAATCCGGTTCCAATGGATCGCGGACCCGACATCGGTTGCCGGCCAGCCCGGTGTACCTGAGCGGTTCGCGCTGGCTCAGAATTTCCCGAATCCGTTCAACCCTTCCACGACGATCGCTT
>JAGDMK010000264.1 GCA_017860635.1 Bacteroidota bacterium | reverse complement strand
CCAGCGCCCTCTTCTCAGTGGAGGGTCCCGGCACCGTGCGCGAGCGCCTGCAGGATCCGGAGCAGTTCCTTCTTGCCCAACTGGAAGAGCTTGAAGCACAGATGGCACTCCCGGGCGACGTAGTACCTTCGCTCTGCCCGGCATTCGGGGTGGTTTCGATTCCTTCTGCATTCGGCAGCGAGGTTATCTGGTGGGATGACAATCTTCCCGCAGTGAAGCCTGCCTGTGACGGCGAGCCGGAATCCGTGCTCGCTCTTCGCACTCCCACACTCGACGACGGTGAAATCCCGCGGATCCTGCATCACACACGGTACTACATAAAGCGCACAGCGGGACTGTTTCCCATCCGGCTTACGGATGTGCAGGGCCCGCTGGATGCTGCCGCGCTGATTGCCGGGCACACGGAATTCCTTTCTCTGATCGTGACGGATCCCCGCGCAGCCCATCGTCTCCTGAAGGCAGTGACGGACTTCATCATCACTCTGGTCCACGCGCAACGGAGCATCGTAAAGCGCGCCGGAGTGGAGTTTGTGCCAAGCATGTTCCAACCCTGGATGCCCGACGGGACGGGTGTCTCGATTGCCAATGACGAATGCGTCATGATGTCACCGGAGATGCATGACACATTCAGCGTGCCATACATGAACATGCTGTCCGAAGAATTCGGCGGCATCGCGATGCATTCATGCGGCGACTGGACGCACCAGTTCCCCAGTCTCGACAAGGTGCGGAATCTTCGCGGTCTCGAGTTTGGCGCAAGTGAAGCCTCTTACGAAAGGGTATTGCAGCACTATGGCGGAAAGGTCGTTCTTGCATGCAGGGTCGGGCTGCACAGGGATGTGCATTTCAACGGCATGAAGGACTATGTGAGCCGGATTCTGAATGCCGCCCCGACCTACAGGGGGCTGTTTATCAACGTGGATATCACGAACGGCATTCTGGGTGACTCGTGGCCCGAAACGGATATCGCCGAAATCTCGCACCTGATCGAACGGCCACCATCAAAGAACCCGTCATAAACCGGAAATGATCCGACCCTGAACAGGCCCCGGACAAAGAGCCGATCAGCATTGCTGCTGAGACGGCAACTCGGCTGGCTCTGTCGTCACCTCCATCGGCACTGTGGCGCCTGTGGTTCAGACTTCTCATCGTGCTCCTGCTATTCTCAGTTCTGGAGACAGTGTGACCCACATTCCATGCTTCTACAATTCTCAGTTCAGGCAACAGTGTACTCCGACTCCGTGCCACTACGATTCTCGGTGTTGGAGGCAATTTGACCCCCACTCCATGCCACTGCGATTCTCCGTACTGGAGGCAATGTGACTCCGACTCCCCATAACGCCCCGGAAGGGTACCAGTGGATTTCGCATATCACCCACAGCATTCCTGGTGCATCGGTTGTTGAGCTGCGCGCCTTGACCTCAGCGGGCGAGTCTGTGCGCCTGCACTTCGCTGCAATGGGCGCAGGGGTCTGGCAGGGAGTCATCCTTCCCGAAGGGGAGGTCGTCCCTCCGGAAACAGGCATGCTGACGGGGCAACGACCCGAGCAGGGACCCCGGCAATGTCCCGGGCAATGTCTCCTTCGGATGCCGGCGAAGAATCCCCATTCAGAGCTGGAAGCACGTCCACTGCCTCCCCGAATGTGGCTGCGGCGAGCGTGACGGAATCCTCTGCCGGTGTGACACTTGCCACCGATACGGGTACACTGCGCATCGCCCGAAACCCGTTCACGCTCAGTCTTATGGATCGGACGGAACGGGATATATTCCGTGACAACCCGGGAGACGTGGATGGCCTCGGCCGTCCGTTTGTCCTTCCACTCGGATACGCCCGGTCGGCAGGAAACATCCCCGCGCTCTCATTTTCATTTCATCTCGACTCTGACGAGCATCTCTTTGGACTGGGGGAGAAATTCCTTCCGCTTAACCGGAGAGGCCAGCGCATCGTGTCGTGGACGCAGGATGCATTCGGATCCACGAGCGAACGGTCGCACAAGAACATCCCCTTGCTGATCAGTTCGCGCGGGTACGGACTGTTTCTGGACACCGGGGCGAGGATCACCTGGGATCTGGGAACCACATCCTGTCAATCCTGCACGGTCACCGTCGAGGCTCCTTCCCTCCGCTTCTTCATTGTGACTGGTTCAAGCCCTGCAGAAATCCTGAAGAAGTATGCTGACCTTACCGGATATGCACCGGTCCCGCCGCGGTGGACATTTGGACTGTGGATCTCGTCGGGGGGGACGTATCGCGACACGGCGGCGATGGAATCACTCGTGAATGGACTGGAAAAGCATCAGGTCCCGGCCGATGTCGTGCATGTCGATCCCTGGTGGATGACCTGGCGGAAGTACTGCGACTTCCGCTGGAACACCGATGCATTTCCGGATCCGGAGGGATACATCGGAGGACTTCATGAGAAGGGGCTCCGGTTGTGTCTCTGGGAGCATCCGTATATCTCTGTGGAAAGTGATCTGTTCACTGCGGGACAGGAGAGGGGGTATTTTCTGCGCAGACCCGATGGCAGTGTATACATCATTGATTATGGTCTGTCGCTCGCCCCCCGCCCCGATGGCATCGTCCGTGAAGCCGCTCCGGATCAATCCTGGAATGCGCGGGTGGCAATCATCGATATGTCCAATCCGGATGCGGTACGATGGTTTCAGGATCTCCATCGTCCCGTGTTGCGCATGGGTGCTGATGTCTTCAAGACCGACTTCGGGGAAGACATCCCTCGTGACGCGCTCTTCCACAACGGACAGACCGGCGCATCCATGCACAATCTCTATCCGCTGCTTTACAATGAAGCGGTTGCAGCAGTGACACGCGACGAGCGGGGGCATTCCGCAGTGTGGGGACGCGCCGCTACCGGCGGCAGCCAGCGCACACCTGTCTGCTGGTCCGGAGATCCGGCTGCAGATTTTGACAGTCTGGGCTGCACGATCCGCGGCGGACTCTCCATGGGCTTGTCCGGTGTGCCGTTCTGGAGCAATGACATCGGGGGGTACAGGGGGATGCCTGACCCGGAGCTCTATGTCCGATGGGCGCAGTTCGGTCTCTTCTGCTCGCACAGTCGCATGCATGGCGACAGTCCACGCGAACCATGGGTGTTTGGAGAAAATGCCCTCCGGATCGTACGCTCGTATGTCAATCTGCGGTATCAGTTTTTTCCGTATTTCTATTCCACGGCGCGTGAAGCGAGTCGGACGGGTATGCCGGTCATCCGTGCGCTGGCGCTGATGTGGCCCGACGACCCGAACGCCCTGGACAAGGACCAGCAGTACATGCTCGGTCCGTGGCTGATGGTCGCACCGGTAGTCCACCGGTCGGGGAGGAAATCCGTCTATCTGCCGGAAGGGGTATGGATAGACTACTGGACGGGTGAACAGCTGAATGGTCCGCGTACACTCCACCTCCGGGTTCCATTGGACAGGCTGCCGCTATACGTACGGGAGGGCGCGATCATTCCATCCATGCGTTCTGCAATGAGGATTCCGGAAGGGAGAATCGATCCCCTTCTTCTGGATCTCTATCCTTCTTCCACTGGATCGGCATCGTACACAATTCGCGAGGATGAAGGAAACACAGATGTGACGGTGACCGGCGGAGCGGGCGGCATGACCGTCCAATGGAGCGGTCCAATCCGGAGGAGGTTCCTCCTGCGTGTCCACGTACCGGAAGCACGGGGAATGAGAGTCGTCGAGAAGGAAACAGATGCAGTTGAAGAGGGTTCGCTTCTGATCCAGGTCTCGAATGACATGGCATGAGGGTCACGGCAGACCAGTCCGGCTATAGGGCAGTAGCCCATGGTAGCTTGACGAAATCGCCGTCCCGATACCTGGCATCGGCGATAGCGCACGGTGGCATGACGAAATCACTTCCCCGGCACCACCACAAAAGAAACGGTATAGACGTCTCATCGAGAACAGGAGCAGAGTATCATGAAGAAATCAGGCATACTGCATTCCGAACTGGCGCGGATTGTCGCAGGGATGGGACATGGTGACAAGCTTGTGATTTGTGACAGCGGGTTTCCGATCCCCCACGGAAAGCCTGTTGCGGACGTTGTGCTCACCGTTGGTGTGCCCGGATTGATCCAGACGCTGAAGGTTGTACTGCAGGAACTTCACATTGAAGGAGCGATCCTCGCGGAGGAAGCCGACAAGCGCAGCCCTGCGATGGTCACGAATATACACGGTGAGATAGGCGGGGTGCCGCTCAAGAAGATACCTCACGAGGGTTTCAAGGAGTTTTGCCGCAACGAGCCGAATGTGAGTTTCGTGCGTACAGGTGAGGCCACCCCGTTTTCAAACGTGATCCTGGTGGCGGGAGTGGTGTTTTAGCACCTCTTCTGCCATTGCCGCAACGTTTGCGGGTGACACATTCGGCAGGAGCGCCTCATGGCTGGGACTGACGATGATGTGCGGACCCAGCAGAGCGACGACCCGTCGCACATCTGCCCGCACCTCGTCGGGCGTACCATGCACAAGAAGTTCCTGTGTGTCGATTCCCCCGAAGAATGCGATCTTTCCTTTCACGTCCCGCGCAAGCGTCTGGGCATCCATGCCGCACGCGCGCGCCTGCAGGGGATGGAGACACTGGATTCCCGCATCCACGAATCCCCTCAGAATGTCGTGCACCGAACCGCAGGAATGCAGGATCACCTGGTAGCCTGAGCCGTGAGCCTGTTCGGCAAAGCGCCGGATCCACGGGAAGATATACCTCTCCAGCTGTGCCGGACTGATCATCAGGCCCCGCTGCGCGCCCAGATCATTCCCGAAGAAGAACGCATCCATCTCATCCCCCGCCTCCTGATAGAACAGCCGGTTGGCATCCAGGTAGAACATGCAGACCCGCTCCAGCACCGCGTCGACGAGTTCCGGATGCGTGTGCATCTTGATGAGCAGCTCCTCAAAGCCGAAGAGATTTGCGACATCGTGAAAGAAGGGACACCAGAACCCGCTCGCGCGGTACGTCTCTCCGGCGTTGCGGAGTGCGTTGAGGGATTCGTCGAACCGGAGGTACTCCAGAGAAGGCCAGGTGTACGCCCGCTCGATGTCATTCACCGTCTCGCAGTCGGCAAGCGGCCCCCGTTCACCGAGTGAGGCCTGATACTTCCAGATATCAAAGATGCCGTACCCTTCCGGGTGCTGATATGTCGACGTCACTTCCTGCGGCGTAAGCCACCGAAAGTCGCTTCCCAGTGTGCGGTGAAGGTCCTCGAGGGAGGAGACTCCGAAATATTTGTAATAGATGGGAAGCGTATCGGCATGGGGATTGCCCAGCCAGAAACCACATCTGTCGACCGGTTCCCGTGCGATGATTTTTCGAATACGTTCACGCGAAGTCAAGGGATACCCGCTGTGTCGTGAAGAGATACACTTGAAAATTCATCAATCTGCATTCATGGTCCACCTGGCCCTGTTCATGGATCATCTGGCCCTGTCCTGGATCATCTGACCGTGTTTAGAATTCAGTGCGTTCCTGCCTGGATCTCGAACGCACCGGTCAGGCGGATGTCCTCCGAGCTGCTTCCCACCATGACATTGATGATGCCTGATTCAAGCAATGGCTTCATGTCTGCACCCGGATATGCGAAGTCCTTAGCGGGCAGCAGAAATGTCAGCGTTGTGGTCGCTCCCGCTGCAAGCGAGATGCGCTTGAAGCTCTTCAGCTCTTTCACCGGACGCGCAAACGAAGCAACAGGATCCCGGGTATAGACCTGGACAACTTCGTCTCCCGTGCGCGTTCCCGTGTTCTGCACGTCAACCCGTAATTCCACGGTTCCTTCGGGCCCGATCAACAATGGCAGGATCCTTAGGTTGCGGTAGGCGAATGTCGTGTAGCTCAGTCCATAGCCGAAGGGGAAGAGGGGCTTGCCGCTCAGATCAGTGTAGTCATCCCCGCGGCCGGTGGGTTTGTGGCCATAGTACAGAGGAACCTGC
>JAGDMK010000087.1 GCA_017860635.1 Bacteroidota bacterium | reverse complement strand
GTCTTGTCCAGCCAGGGGGAAATCTCGCTGAGCCGGCCCGTCATCCCTTCCCGTTCCAGCTCCAGCATCCTCTGCAGCCACCCCTGGGGACGGATGCTTCCGATGGGAAGTTTGATCAACGGGCTTTGCACGAGCGGCGCACGATTCGCCCCCTCTCGTGTCGAGCGATCCTGCGGGAGGATTGCCGGAAGCACGGACACGGGCTCATTCTTCTGCTTGTGGAATGCAGTGCCGTTGTTGGCGGCAGCAATCCGGTCAGCGGACGCCTTCACGACCTTCCGGTCGTATGTGAGAAGGCCGTTGCACTCGACTTCCACATCGGTGATCTGCGTATAGATTGCCGCGCTGAGGCCGGAGGTCTCCCGCATCGAATACACCGTATTGAGAAACTCCTCATACTGTGCGAGCAGCTGATTCGCATCTGCCATCCCCTTGTATCCCCAGTGCTCTTTCTGCCATGTATGTCCCGGTACGGCTAATCCCAGTCCGCCGAATTCCCCGAGAACGATAGCGCGGTCCGACTCAGGCTCGGGCGAGCGTGGTGCCGGATAGTTGTGGATATCCATCACATCTCCGGCGTTCTTGTCGGTCCATCCGCTCGCGTTGTTGACCAGGCGCGACGGATCGAGATGCTTCACCTTTTCCGCAAGATGCTCCGTATCGTATTGCCCCCACCCTTCATTGAACACGACCCACATGATGATGGAGGGATGATGCTGGTGCGTCTCCACAAGCCGCTGGAGTTCGGTTTCAAACTGAACACGCGACTCCGGCGTCTTGTTGTTGCCGCTCGGCATGTCCTGCCAGACAAGCAGCCCGAGCCGGTCTGCCCAGTAGTACCACCGCGATGGCTCGACCTTGACATGCTTGCGTGTCATGTTGAAGCCCAACTTTTTCGTCATTTCGATGTCATAGCGGAGCGCAGCATCCGTCGGCGCAGTGTAGATGCCGTCCGGCCAGAATCCCTGATCCAGAGGCCCCACCTGGAAACAGGGTTTTCCGTTGAGCATCAGACGCTGGATTCCGCGTTCGTCGCGCGCGATGGAAACGGTACGCATGCCTGCGTAGCTCGACACCTCATCCACCCGCCTGCCCTTCTTCTGCAGAACGACCTTGACGTCGTAAAGGAATGGCGATTCCGGAGCCCAGAGCTTGGGTGTTGGGATGGGAATGTCGATCTGCTTGCCGACCTGTCCCTCGGCATGCGCCACTTTCTTCTTGCCATCCAGGATGGCGATTACGCAGCGCTCTGTCAGATCCCCGGTATTAGAATGGACTGCCACGGCGAACGTTTTGGCATCGGAACTGGGAACAATGTGGACCTGCGTGATGTGAGAAGCAGGAACCGGCTCGCACCAGACCGTCTGCCAGATCCCCGTACACGGGGTGTACCATATCCCTTTCGGCTGGCGCACCTGTTTCCCCCGCGGCTGGTCTCCCCCATCGCTGGGATCGAACACGCCCACGATGATTTCCTGAGGTCCCTTTGCATTCAATGCGCCGGTAATATCGAAAGAGAATGGATCGTAGCCGCCGCGGTGCGTGCCGACTTGTTTGCCGTTGACGTAGACCGTGGCATCCCAGTCCACCGCGCCGAAGTGAAGGAGCGTACGGCTTCCTTTCCATGCAGACGGAAGTGTGAACGTGCGCCGGTACCAGATCCGTTCAGTTCGTTTCATCACACCGGACAGTGCTGATTCGATGGGATACGGGACCAGGATCCTCCCGTCGAGTTTTTTGCCGAATGGAGGAGTGCTCAGGTCCGAAGGCAGCGCGTATTCCCAGAGCCCGTTCAGGTTCAGCCACCGGGCACGAACCATGTGAGGCCGGGGGTAATCAGGCAGAGGCTTCAGAGGATTGACCTTCGTCGACCACTCAGTCAGCAGCGGCGCCTCTTTTGGAATGGCCCACTGCGAAGAGGCGGGGACAAGCGTGGTGGACAGCATTGACATTAGTGCAAGCATCCCCATCGAGTACAGAAGAGAGTGCGGCATAGTAGTCCTTTGTTGAGACGTTGAAGGCTGGTTGAACCTGTCCAGGAAATGATTTGCAGATATTCAAAGGAGAAGTGGGGCTGAACCATTATGGGCGCTAAGTACCGCCGAAACGAGAAGGAATCACGGAACAATATACGATGCATGCTCGGAGGAATCAACGAAAACCACAGTCACAGGTCAATGCCGCACACCCAGGTACACCCAGTCCACCTGCAACGGCACCTGGGCGTGGATGCTGATGGAGTTCGATTCTTTCAGGAGCGTCGGATCGACCGGAAATTCGAGAGTCTTCGCGACATCCGGCATCTGCCTTGTGACCTTTTCGGGGAAGATCTGGGGTGAAGACGGCCGGACTTCACGGGTCAACGGCGTGCCATTCAACACGACCCGGAGATCCCCAGGCACAATGATGTCCTTGCATTCTATTCTCAGTACTGCCGATTTTGGCATCACCGGCTCATGAATCCGCATCGTGAGAGTCTTCAATTCTGCCTTGCCCAAGGGGAGCGGGAGTTGCGTCGGCAGACTGATGCCGGGAACGGGGAACCAGGAAACGGCAAGTGTGTAGAGCTTGTCCCTCCCCTCGAGAATGTGCGGGTCGGTAAGATCAGCAAGGACCTCTGTGTCCATCTCCATTCCTGTGTCCCAGGCAACGAAGTAGTTGAACAGGTAGATGCCATCCGCCCCCGCTGCATAGAGCAGAGCAGCCGCGGCGCGTTTCTCACCCCGGGTCATCTGTCTGTTGCCAATGGTGAATTCCAGTCCGGCATAGACCGGCACCGAGCCACACACGGCTTTGATCTCGCCCACGGGGATGTCCATTTCTGTCGAGAGGAAGGGTGCAACGGTCAGGAAATCGATGAGTCCATCCCGGCACCACCGCGCCGGATCGGCCGCCAGGTGTGCGCATCCCTCGAGCGACGAAGGTACCCGGGCCCCGAGGAGTATCGGATGCCCGCGCTCGGCGGCAACGCTGTCTGTCATGTGCCGCACGCGTTTCACGAAATCGGTGAGTATCCCCGCGAAGACGGTCATAGAATCTGGATTGAGCGGGAAATAGTACGGGAAGCGCATGAAGTCCAGTTCGAACCCCTCGATGTCATATCTACCCACCACCTCTTTTAACAGGCTGAAAAAGTATTCCCTGACTTCCGGCACCGCATAGTTCAGCGCCTCCTTCCCCCACCCCTCGTAGCCGCCGACGCGCCACTCGGGATGCGCTTTCCAGAACTCTCCAAGCAACGGGCTCCCCGGCTTGTCCACGTCGTGCAGCTCATTCATTCGGAACGAGAGGAACGCATTCATCCCCCGTAGCCGCACCCGCTCCATCACAATCCCCACCGGGTCAAGCGAGTCCCGGACGAGTCGCTCGAGGTTATTACTCATCCGGATGCCGTAGAGATTCCATCCGTCCTTCCCTGCAGCCGGCGGATTGTCCCAATGAAACATGGATTCGATTGCGCTGGGGTATCCCGGGTTCTGCCCCGGGTTCACGTTGTGGATGAATGTCGACACGCCTGTCCCGGCGAGCGGGTCAATCCGCTCGAAGGCCTTCTTCGGCGTCAGCGTATCGGACGACATGATGATGTTGGACCCATCATTATTATAGAGGAGCGGTCCGAGCGTAAGGGGCCGGATGGAGATATCTCCGGCCGGGGCAGGCGAAAACACGGGAGAGAGATCAAACGGCTTGAACCCGAGAGCAAGCGCCGGTGACCCATCCTTAAGCCGGAAGTCGTTGTTTTCCGGATCGACAAACAGCGGATCAGCCACGACTGAATGCGTGTCGAAGCCGAGGGCCTGCCACTGAGCAAACGTCAGTGAATCTGCACGGAATTCGCCTCTTGTCGGCCAGTACAGATTCCTGTCGAACACGAAGTCGCCGTCGCGCAGGTTTCCGTAGAACAGCCGGCCTCCATTCCAGTAGACGATATTCCTCTCGAACGCGAAGCTGGTGTGTGGCTCCACACGGTCCCTGCGGATCTGATACTCCTCGCCGAACGCGAGTATGTTGTTCCGGAATATGTTGTTCTTGCCGTAGTGCTGGTGGAATCCGCCGTGGAGAGTGCGGTAGACAAGGTTCTCTTCGGCGACTGCGCCCGTGCTTCCTTCATCGAAATAGATTCCCCAGCCGCCATACACGCGGGCGGCGATATCGTGAAAGACGTTTCGCCGGATGACAGTCCCCTGCTGGAATCCGAGCGTGTAGATCCCGCCGAGATCGCTCAGGATCGGACCATCGCCATCTGATCTTTTTCCGATGTGATGCACATGGTTCAGCTCGACGAGGTTGCCGAACCCGAGTGCGCGGCCATATCCCCACGTCCATCCGATCGAGATGCCCGTGTATGAAAAGTCATGGATGTGGTTGTGGATGATCGAATTGCGAGGACTCTGCCCTATCCAGACGCCGATTGCACTGTGGAAGATCAATCCCCCGTCGTGGATGTGATTGTCAAGAATACGATTGCGCTGTGTAAGTAGCCGGTTGTCATCGACGATGGTTTTGAGTCCGAGGAACACGCCTCCAGCCCCAAGGTCGGCGAGCTCTGACTGGCTGATGGTGTTGTCGATGCAGGCAGCACCCATCGCAATTGCGTATGTCCCGACGTGGGATACCGTGCACTGCGAGAATGTGCAGTGGCGCATGCCGGAACAGCTGATTGCACCGGGAACGCCCGTAGCGGCCTGATTGAATCCCCCAGCGTCAGGATTCCGCGAATCCGTCTTGTAGTCCTTCGGGAAAAACCACTCCGCGTGACTGAACGTGATGCCGCGGAACACCAGATGCTCGACCCATTGCCCTCGTTCGGGATAGCCGGTAATCAGCATGAGCTGGGTGAGCAGAGGGACTACTGCATCGATGGAGGCGGGAGTCTCGCCAGGGAGGGGCATGTACGTGATCCTCCCTGCTTTTTTGTCGACCCACCATTCGCCCGGCGAATCGAGTGCGCCACGAGCGTGGAGTATATAATAGAGATCGCCGAGCTCGCTCCGGAACACTGTGCGGCGGGTGAAACGGAATTGTGCGGTGCTGTGGTCGAAAGTCCTAATCGGGAGGTGTGATTCGATCCAGCGGTTCGTTGCAACGACGTGCCCGCCCGTGAAGTCAAAGCCCGGCCGGATATCTCCGCTGCGTGCCACGAAAGAAGTCTGGCCATCCATCCAATCGGTTTTGGGCGTGACATCCGGCACTGCGGCAACAGAGAGATAGCCTTTGTCGGGATATCGCGCTGGCGACCGGCGTACGCTATTGATCCAGAGCTCCTGCAAATCCGGCCGCTGCTGACGCACGTTCTTTGGCAGGGATGCAGTCCACACGCGTTTCCCATCGAACATTGCGGTTTTCCAGCCGGTTATAGCCACACCGCCGCTGATGACAGGCTGTTCGCCCGCATATGCCGCGTAGAGTGTTGGCGATGAAGGAGTTCCGCTGTCCTCCGGCCCCAATTGAACGGGCTTCCCGATGGTGTAGCGGCCTTCATGAAAGAGCACGCGGACCGTATCGGCCAGGTTCGGATGTTGGCGCCGAAACGCGCGCACGGCATCTCGCGCCCGTTCAAACGTCTTGAACGGTGACACAACGTCGCCGGGGTTTTTGTCGTTCCCGCGTGGAGACACATGAAACTCATGAGAAGCAGAGTGTGCCGCCGGCGACAGCGCCAAGAGCACGCAGGCGACCAGGGCGGGCCGGGAAAGGCGGAAACTCAAATGTCGAAGACTGATCCGGATCGGAGAGTTCAAGAATGGCAGGCATTTCATGGGTGACCTTCGGGAGTGTAGGAGAAATGTAGTCAGTGTGGTCCGATGAATCAAGACGAGCACACAGGGGGGAGAACTCAACTATCCGGTTCCCTCTTCCTGATGTTCGATCGCCGATGGCGGCAGGAGGAGGGCTCACTGACCAGGCACTAGTTTCTCACGTTCAATTCGAAGTACCGATACACTGATGATGCAGCTACAGCAGCGTCCCCGCCAGAACGATCGAGGCAACAGTGAAATAGATCACCAGTCCGGTCACATCGACCAGCGTCGCGACGAACGGAGCAGAGGAGGCCGCCGGATCCGCTCCGAATGATTTCAGGATGAAGGGCAGCATCGATCCCGAGAGCGTTCCCCAGGTTACCACTCCGATGAGGCTGAACGATACTGTACAGGCAACCAGGAACCAGTGTTCGCCATAGATGGGTGAGAACGCCGACCAAAGGGCAATTCTCATAAATCCGATGCCGCCCAGGATGGCCCCCAGCACTACTCCCGAGAGGAGCTCGCGCCTCATCACTCTCCACCAATCGGACAGTGTGATCTCCTGTAACGCCATGGCGCGAATGATGAGCGTGGCTGCTTGCGAACCGGAATTCCCGCCGCTCGAGATGATGAGCGGCACAAAGAGGGCCAGAACCACGGCACGAGCGATCTCGTTCTCGAAATACCCCATTGCGGTTGCCGTCAGCATTTCGCCTATGAAGAGGATGACCAGCCAGCCGGCCCGTTTCCATACGAGCGTGAGCACTGGTGTAGACTGGTACGGCGTATCAATGGCCTCCAGTCCGCCGAACTTGTGAATATCCTCGGTAGTTTCCGCCTCCGCAACGGCTAGAGCATCATCGATGGTGACAATGCCGATCAGGATGCCGTCGTCATCGATCACCGGCAAGGCCACCCTGTCATAGTGATGAAACATCTGAATTGCCGCTTCGCGGTCATCGTTGACGTTGAGCGAAGCCACCTTGCCGTCGAGCAGCGAACCGACCGTTGCACCGGGCGCAGCGAGGAGCACCTCGCGCAGGCGCAGATCATCTTGCAGGATTCCCCGGGGATCGACGACATAGATGACATCAAACGTCTCACTGTCCCGGCCGTGGAGCCGGAGGTTGTCGATCACGGCACCCACGGTCATCGTCGGCCCGACCGCCAGATAGTCCGGGGTCATGAGCCGTCCGATGCTTTCCTCCGGATAGCCCAGCAGGCCCTGGGCGACTCGCCGCTCGTCGGGAGACAGCTGGCCAATCAGGTCGCGGGCGATGGTGCCGGGGAGTTCCTCGAGGAGCGCGGTGCGATCATCGGGGGGCATGTCGTTCAGCAGGGTGATCACCTCGTTCTGAGCAAGATCTCTCAGGAGCGCCCGCTGTGTCGGCACGTCCAGGTACGCAAACGTCTCCATCGCAGTCTGCTTGGGCAGCAGGCGGAAGAGAACGGCGCGGTCGTTCGGGAGAATGTCTCTGATGACTTCCGCGATATCCGGGACGAGCATCTCCTTAAAGACCGACTGCAGGCCCGCAAAGTTCCGGTTTGCGATGAACGCCTCGAGTTCAGGTTGTATGATTTTTCCGATCATAAGGACACCGTACTTGTTCAGTCGCTGTTACAGGGCCAGCGCGGGCTCTCGTTCCCCCCGCAGGCGGGCGGTGATATCCTGAAGCGAAGTCCAGCTTTCCATCAACTCCGGAAGGTACTCCGAAGAGGTCACAAAGGTCCATACATACGCTACGATGGAGTAGATGTTCCCGGTGGAGAATGAATCGAGGTCGATCGCAATATAGAGTACCATAAGGAAAATCCCCAGCAGGAAGACCCGCATAAGGCCGAATGTGAGGGCCCCCCAACGCGCAATGAGTTTCTGCGGGACGGCAATCCGCCGGTAGTACGATTCGATCGCACCGACATCCTGCTGTTCGAACACCTCATACATTTCCTCCATGCCATCATGGACCGTCGCTTGCAGGGGCACGACCTTCTTGGCGTACAGAACCGTGATCAACGTCAGGGGAATGGTTACCACTGCGCAGGCGGCCGCAATGCGATAATCGAAGAACGAGAGCCCGATGAGCGACCCGCCGATGGCGATGACTTGTTCGAGTATTTCGGGCATGCGGTACTGAACGAACGTGATGAACTCGCGGGCAAGTTGTGTACGTGCTGCGGTGCGTGACGTGGTGAGTCCGCGGCTTCGTGACAGCTCAGTCACGCGCGTCGCAAGGTTGGTATAGATGGAGAGGTAGATGTTCTGATCGTATGCCCGCCGGAACGCCCCCACGCTCGAATTGACCGCAAACACGCCCATCCAGAGGAGGAGAGGCTGGAGTGCGGGCGCCCATGAGGATGTCGTGGCATTGTCGATGAGGGCATCGATCACCGGACCGAACAGGCTCGGCTCGATGATCCAGGCCACATTCTCCACTACGACGAGTCCGATGGCCAGAAGGATCCACCAGCGGAACAGGAGGAAGACACTGCGCAGTTTCATGGCTCGCGCCCTGTGATCGGGAAGGGATAGCCAAAGGTCGGGGAGTCTCACGGAAAAAGCAAGGCATGAATTGAGAGAGCTGCAGCCGCGGGATCACCCCAGTTGTGGTTCTTGTCAGCGAGTGTTCACGTCCGCGGGCCTGTCAGCATTGAGTTTGACGAGACCGCGGCGTATCTTGAGGCAGGGAATCCGGTTAATGAAATCCGCCTGCGTCACCCTGTTTCTCGCTGCCGCCTGCGCATACGCATCGGGGCAGACCGCAGAATTCCAAAGGACCGTTGTCTCTTCAGAATCCCGGTTGCCGGTTGCGAACGCGCTTCTCTTCCTGACCTCCCGCGAGGATGCATCTCAGGTGTTCCGTGCCATCACAGACTCGAGCGGCCACGCCAACGTGAAGTCCATCCCATTGGGCCTCTACCAGCTCGAGATCCACCACGTCGGGCATCTGCCGCATGCAGCCCTGATAGAAATTGCTGACGCTGAAATCGATACCGGCACGGTCGTGCTCCGTACCCGGACAATCCAGATTCCCGAAGTACTTGTGCGTGCAGAAGCGCCCATTGTGCAAAAGGGTGACACGACGGAGTACCTGGCGGACGCATTTCGATCATCAGAAAACGCCACAGCAGAAGACCTTCTGCAGCGGCTCCCAGGCCTCAGGATTACCGGGGGCACCATCCGCACCGGCACCGAAGATGTTTCCGAGGTCCTTCTCGACGGCCTTCCTATTTCGCCATCCGACCCATTGACGCTCCTGCGTGAGATACCGGCGGCCTCAATTGAACGGGTGCAGGTGTATGAACGGAAGAGTGAAGAAACTGAGTTCTCCGGTTTCGAAGACGGCGAAATGCGGCCTACCGTCAATCTTGTGAGCCGGAGCGGCGCCCGCACGATGTCCTCCGGGAACGTGGCAGGTGGATATGGAGAGAGCGGCAGATATGAAGCCCGTGCGTCGTACGTGAGAGTAGACGGCGCCCGGCGGTTCCTGCTCTCAGGGAACACACTTTCAAGTTCCGGCTCCGGAAGATTCCTTCTACCCATGTCGTCCTCAAGCATTGTCCCGGATCCTTCTCCACTCGGCGGTCAGTCGCTTAATGATTGGCCGTCGAGGACATACACTTCGTACGGTGCAGCTTCCGCTTTCAATGACACATGGGACCAGGGAAGCTACGGTATTGACTATCGTTTCGCACGGCCTGGCTCTGAGAGCGAGGTGGAACGGGAACGCCACTACCTCGCGCCGGAGATGTTTGGATCGGTATATCGCGAACGCCGACTCACAAGTTCGCGGCAGACGGCACACACACTGCGGGGGCGACTCCAAGCAGCAATTGATGAGAGCAATAGTGTGACGTTCAACCCACAATTCTCCTTCAGGTCCGGAGACATCGGGCGCACTCTGGAAGGTGAAAACGTATCCGTGATCACGGCATCTACATCCCGCACCGAGACATCGAACCAGACTTCCACCTCGTCTCACGGAGGAGGAGGGAGACTCATATTTCGCCACCGGTTTGATTTACCCGGGAGGACACTTTCGCTTGAGCTCGGCTACACCGGCCAGAGCGGAGACCGCAGTTCACACCTTGAGTCCCGCAACGCTTCACTGTTCTCGTCCGGCGTCAATGCGGACACACTCCGGCAGACCGGCCGCGATGATACGCCGTCGGAGGAGATCTCGTCCCGGGTCGCGTTCACCGAACCTCTCACCGTCGGAAGCCGTGTGCAGCTGGAGTATCGTCTGACCAGATCCCGGTCTGCGTCATCGCTTCGCACCACAAACCTTTCCTCCGGAAGCAACGAAGCGGACGGGCTGGATCTATCTGCCTCCAGTTCTTTCGAACAGCGATACGAGTCTCACCGCGCCGGCGGGGCTTTTCAGATGCAATCGGGAAATATTGTGGTGACGGCCGAGCTGGCGTTTGAACGCGCCGGTATCGAAGGGAATGAATCCTTTCCTCTTGTACGCTCGTCTTCAAAGACGTATCGGACGCTTCTCCCCTCCGCCTGGCTGAAATGGAATAGCGGGGCGAAGGATTTCCGGCTCAGATACTCCAGTGCCGCAGTCATCCCGTCGCTTGGCCAAGTCCAGGAGGCTGTGGACAACGCCAATCCCCTGTTCCAGGCGATCGGGAACGCAGCGCTGCGGCAGGGAGTGAGGCACCGTCTCAGTGCACGATACTCGTCCCAAGAAACGGCGGCCGTGCGGCTCTTCTTCGGGACCTCGGCGGAGGTGATCAGCAACAACATCTGCCGCTCGATCACGGTTTTCGAAGCTGACACGATCCTTCCGAACGGTGCCCGGTTCATGCGGGGCGGCGAGTTGGCAACATATGCCAACATGGACGGCTCATGGAACGCCAGGATCTCGGGCGAGATTTCCGTCCCTGTCGCAGTATTTGGTTCGCGCCTTTCAATCTCGGCTGCAGCTTCATTCTCTTCGACACCCTGGATGCAGAACGGGAACCTGGAGTGGACGCGGCAGTGGGATCTCGCCCCCGACATTACACTCTTCACGCAGCGGGACACAACGCTGAGCCTGCATCTCAGCTACGCGCCCTCCTTTCGCACATCGGTCACATCACAGGATGCCGCTGGCCCCACACGCAGCATCCTGCATTTCTTCTGGCTCGATTGGAGATGGACGGTGGCACGATGGCTCGCGTTGGAGAGCCAGCTCTGGTTCAGGCACGAGAAGGAGGGGAGGACTGATTTGAGCCGGCAAGGAACAGTACTGGATATCGCGGTAGCGGTGAAGCCGTTCGGTTACCGGCGGGGTGAAATCCGTTTGGAGGCACATGACGTACTCAACACAGACCGTGGCGGCGGCAGGACGATCACGGAGACATACGTCGAAGACGCCAGCGCAGGCCTGCTCCCCCGGTACCTTTTGGTTCGCGTTCTGTACTTTTGGAATTGACTTTGTTGCCGGGAGTGTGTATTTTGCATTGTTATTCCGCGATAGCTCAATGGTAGAGCATGCGGCTGTGAGCTCTGCATGATGAAGCATTATCATGCGGGAAAAGCAGCGCTCCCGGGTAACCGGGGGTGGAAAACCGGGTGAATTCAGGGAACCCTGCCCCCTCTTGACAAAGGGAAAGGCAACCCTGAGCGAAGCCCCGCAAAGAGAAGAAATGTAGCGGGGAACGTGCAGAGACTAGGGGATGAGGATTCTGACGATTCAAAGGATGATGAGATAGTCCGGACCGATGCGAAAGCATTGGAGCATGCCGTAACCGCAGGGTTGCAGGTTCGAGTCCTGCTCGCGGAGCGATTGACACGAAGACTCAAACCACGAAGGATCGAGGGGTTTGAGTCTTCGTCTTTTCAGCCCTTCTTTGCACTCTTCCGCGGCAGGGCACATCCCACGCATTGTTTGACAATCCATCTCCCCTGTCGTATTATACGGCCGTACCGCTGATTTTTCGTGCCGTTGGGATCATTCACATCCGTAGAGATCCCCTTGACTGGTCCCTCCCTCCCTAGCCATTGGGTTGATACATTTCCCCACGAAGGATCCCCACTATTGCGGCGGGCGACCCTCTTCGCTCTGTTAACTATAGCCAGCATTCAATCCGTTGCTGCGCAAGACAAGCTCATTCCCGTCGTCCACTTCCAGCGAATACAGGGTCTACCCGATGATAATAGTATGCATCGTCTTATCCGGGACCAGGATGGCATCCTTTGGATCTCGTCTGCAAACGGACTCGAGAAGTATGACGGATATGGCTGCAAGGTCTATCGCAACGTTCCGGACGATCCGACTTCGATTTCCTCAAACGTAACATCCGTGGTGAAATTCGACAGCAGGAAACGACTCTGGGTGGGATCCTGGGAGACCGGGTTGAGCGTGTTTGACCCCTCCCGTGAGCAGTTCGTCAATTTTGCGCCCCGGCGGGGAGACTCGACCTGGCTCCAGGCAAAATCCGTTTATGCACTTCTTGAAGATCGGCGGGGCACGCTGTGGGTGGGGACGTCGGCGGGTGTGGTGCGGATCGACATCCCAACTAGCGCCAACATCTATGGCATTGATTCACTGGCTGGCCATATCCGGTTTACTTCAGTCCCTCTGGGCCCCAAAGACATCGAGGTGAGCGATATTTGCGAGCGATCGGACGGGAAGCTCCTTGTTTCTTCTCTCGGCGGATTGTTCGTGCTGGATCCGGCAACTCTCAAAGTCACACGCCCACAGCTCGTAAGTGCTGCCGGACGTCGCCTTGATTCATTGGGCATTGCCTGCATGTATCAGGAATCCGATGGGACCCTATGGTTGGGGACGTTCGCAGAGGGACTATTCCGGGTTTCTTGGAGAAGTGCTGCCGTCCTGAACTACAGACACCAGAAAAATGATATTCTGTCAATCAGATCTGACCAGGTCTCGGATATCATACGTGATCGACAGGGCACCCTGTGGATAGCGACGCCCGAGGGACTTGATCGCTTTTCTCCTGAGCGGGGACGTTGCGATCCATACCTGGCGTGGGGTCAGGCCCCGCAAGGTCAGGCGATAGCACTGTCCGTTGACACCACCGGTACACTCTGGGCAGGGGCAAACGCAGGCGGGATATTCTTTGTGAGTCCAAAGTCCCGACGGTTTCCGCACTATGGGGTTCCGGAACGAAACGGATGGTTGACCAGCTATGCCACTGTCAATCTCGACCGGAAGGGGAACTACTGGTTCATGTCATGGGCCGGAAAAATCACTCGCATCGACATCGCTGGCCTTACGGTTCTCAGAACAATTGATGTCTTCAAGGGTAAAAGCCCGGACCTCACGTGGCCAGATCGCACCATCTCGCTGATTGACGCACATGATGACTTCTGGTATGGCACCAATGGGCTGGGCCTCTACCGCGTCAACCTTGCCACAGCACAGGTCAAAAACTATCGATACGCAAGTCAGTTCGGCAATCGACCCGAGGTCATGAGTATCGCACAGGGCCCGGGGGACACACTCTGGTTGTCCGGCGGGGAATGTGGCTTGATGAAGTTCTCTCCTTCGTCTGGGGAGTTCCAGAGCCTCGGCACCGTCAGAACCAACACTATCATGAGGGCTCGTGACGGGAAGATGTGGGTCACGACTGAGCACGATGGGGTCATGGTCATCGATCCGGTCACCGGAAAGACGGACCGGTATGTCCACGACC
>JAGDMK010000263.1 GCA_017860635.1 Bacteroidota bacterium | reverse complement strand
CGAGCGTGGCGGCAGTGGCTACCATGAACCGTCCTGGTTCTGCAAGAATCTCGATGTCATCAGGGAACAATCGTGCGAACTCGGAATTGAGGATAGCGGCGAGCTTCTCGAACTGCGGGACACCGGGCTCGTAGGGAACCGGGAACCCTCCACCGATGTCGACGAGATTCAGAGGGAAGCCCTTCTTCCGGGCATCATGAAGGATCGTCGCCGCAATATCCAGCGCCACAGTATAGTTGTCGAAGTTCGTGCACTGGCTTCCCACGTGGAAACTCACACCCTCGACCTTCAAGCCCATGTCGAAGGCCTGCTGGATCAGCTGCTGGGCATCGCCCGGCTCCGCGCCGAACTTCGAGGCCATCTCCACCTGTGAGCCGGTGTCCGGCACTTTCAGCCGCAACACCAGACCCGCCGTCTCGCAATAGTGTTTGAGTTTGATGAGCTCGGCATTGTTGTCGTACGTCACGAGCGGTTTGTACTGCTTGATCTTCGCAAGCGTCGTGCGATCCTTGATCGTATTGGAAAAGATGATCTTGTCCCAGACGAAATGCTTCTTCTCCTGCCTGTCAAAATGCTTGATGTACTGATACACCTGCATGAACTCATTGTACGAGGCGACATCGAAGCTCGAGCCTTCCTCGAACAATGTCTCGATGATCTCCTGCTGGGAGTTTGCTTTTACCGCATAGTAGCACTGCACCCGCGGAAGGTGTTTCTTGAACGTCCGGTAGTTCTCCCGGAGTATTTCATGATCCAGTATGAACAGCGGGGAGCCGTGCTGCCCCACCAGCTTCAGGAGCTCTTCGTGGTTGATCAACGCATTCTCCGGATGAGTGTCACGTGTGAGGATCGGTCATCATGTGGACAGCTTCTTCATCAACGAAGCCAGGTCGCCGACTTCCGTGTTGTTTTCCAGGTATGACTCGATCAGTTTCTTGCGGAGTTCCTCCCCCCGGTAGTAGAGGCGTTTCAACTTCTTGGGCTTGGTCGTCTGCCGGACATAGGCCACGAGCAACGGGAAGGCCACGGTCACATCGATGTACGCCGTCACGGTCTCCTCCAGCTTCGTCGGATCGATCTTGCCCCAGCTCGCCGCCTCGCTGGGCGGGGCTCCGGACAGGCCGCCGGTGTCAGGACGGGCATCGGTAATGTTGATGTCATAGTCCTGCCCCGCTTCCGGGATCATCAGCACCTCCTGAATCTGCGGCTCCGTCTGGAGCAGGAAATTCTTCGGGCTGCCCCCGCCGATCAGCAGGACCCCGGTCTTCCCCTTCTCGTATCGCTTCGCGTTGAGGATGATAGCAGTGGAATCGTTGACGTCGATGCTGGGGTTGATCTTGAGCTTGAAGTGATCCTGAAGGCCCTTTGCTTCAGCGAGGAGCTCCAGCCCTGCCACGTTCATCCCGATCGTGGAATCGCCGGGGGATGAGGTGAACACTGGAATACCGTTCCGGTATGCCGCGGCGAGCACGCTGACTTCCCCGAGATTGTTCTTCTGTTCGTATTCGTTGAGCACTTTGCCGAGGTGATGGTAGTATTCCCTCGTCCCCATTTCCTTCTGGAATTCGGGCTGCAGCATGATCTTCCGCAGGATGCGGTCAGTCGCCATCAAGACGTCCTGATAATCAAACAGGATGTCGTAGATCCGGGTCACACCCTTGTCCCGCAGGTCAGCGTCGTCCACGTTATGACTGCCGCGGAAGAGCGGCATGTTGAGGGCGAAATGCATGTCATGGTACATGTTCGCACCGGTCGCGACCATCCAGTCGACGAAGCCGTGATTCATGAGGGGGATAATCGTGGATGCGCCAAGGCCGGCCGGCGTCAGCGCTCCTGCTATGCTCAGTCCGATCGTCACATCGTCCTGTGAATATTTGTCGCGCATCAACTGGCATGCAGCCCTGAGCCTGCCGCCGTTGTATGCATCCATGTTGTCGATGACGCTGGCGAGATCGCTGTCCGCCGTAATCGGTTTGGGGAGCACCCTCTTCCCTGAGAGGTATTCGTGCTTTTCGGGATGGTGCTTCATACCGTGGTTCATGGTCCGTCTTTCTCTCTGTGCTACGGTGTGTGTGGATTCAGGAATGCATAGTTCATCAACTTGTACGTCAGCTTTGCAGCCGTGTAGTCAGGGTGCTGCACGCCTTTGCCCGGCGCGAATTCGACCACATCACATCCCACGATCGATTTCTGTTCTCCGACGAGACGCAGGAGCTTCATGGTCTCCGGCCAGTAGAGGCCGTTGGGCTCCGGTGTTCCGGTATTCGGCATGATCGGCGGATCGAATGCGTCGACATCAAAGGTCACATAGACGTGTTGCGAGAGCTTCGGGAGAATCGGCGAGATCCAGTCATCGGTCGCGCGGATCTGATGGGCATACCATGTGGTGATCCCGCTGGTCCGGATGAACTCGGCCTCTTCGGGAGAGAGCGCCCTGATGCCGACCTGGACGATGCGCGCCGGATCCATGAATTCGCATACGCGGGCCATGACGCACGCATGGCTGAATCTGGATCCCTCATAGGATTGACGCAGGTCTGCATGCGCGTCGAAGTGAAGCACCGACAGATCCGGATACTTCTCAAGATGGGCTTTGATCGGCGCCTGGGAAACGGTATGCTCGCCTCCGAGCACTACGACGAACTTGTCGTCCGCCAGAAGCTTCTTCACTGCGCCATAGATCTTCGCCATGGCCTTCGCATCGGTGCTCTTGCCGAGAGGAAGGGGCGGGAGCGTGGCGATGCCTACCTTCGTGCATAGTTCAGTGCCCAGCTCCTCATCGTAATATTCGACATACCGTGATGCATCCAGGATGGCACGAGGCCCCCGGCCGGTCCCGCCTCCGTAGCTCACCGTGTGTTCGTACGGAACGGGGAGCACTGCGATCTGCGACGTGCTGTACGAAGAGACGTTTTTTCCGATCCCGAGGAAATTCGCTTTCTTGCCGAGGGTTCTGACCCCCGATTGTGTCTTCATGGGAAGCATTCAGGTGGTGAGAGAATTGGAAAACTACTTTAATCTATGACAGAAAGGCCTTAAGAGCAAGAGACCGTGCGACTCCATGTGGAGACTCCCTTGGGGGTGAGCAGGCAGCCGGGAGGGACATTCCCCGGGAAGAGGGAAGGCAGCGTTCAGGAGATGCATCCACGGATGCAGGACACCACCCTGCGTTCAGAAACTCAACAACATCCAGAAGCATCTTTCAGCTGCGGATGCATTCTCCGGAGATGGTATACCGCTGGAGATGTTCCGGAATCACGCGGATGCCAAGGCCCGGTCCGGGAGGAATGGCGATGAAGCCTTCGTCATCGAGCGTCACGGGCGGATCGACGATGTCCTCGTGGAAGTAGTTGCTCGTCTCCGATGTGTCTCCGGGAAGGTTGAATGCTGGAGCAGCCTGGAGGTGGATATTCACGGCCCGGCCGATGCCGGTCTCATCCATGCCTCCCGACCAGACTCCTATCCCGCGCGCCGCCGCGTATTCCGCAACGCGCAACGACTCAATCAGTCCGCCGACCCTCCCCTGCTTGATGTTGATGATCCTGCAGGCACCAAGCGCCAGAGCCGCCATCGCATCGGCGTAGGTCAGCAACGACTCATCCAGGCAAAGCGGAGTCCGAAGCGACTTCTGGAGAAGTGAGTGCTCGAAGATGTCGGAGTATGAGAGGGGTTGCTCAATCATCATCAGGTTGAAGTCATCGAGCTGCTTGAGATGTTCTGCATCGTTGAGACCGTAGTCTCCATTGGCATCCACCATTAACGGCAGATTCGGGAACCGGTCCCGCACGCGCCGTACCCACTCGACGTCCTTGCCCTTCTTTATCTTCATCTTCACACGGTGATACTTCTTCGCGACCGCCTGCTCGACCGCTACGAGGAGTTCCTCCGGTGTGCCCTTCAGGCCAATGCTGATTCCAGAAGGGATTCGCCGCGGCGGGAATCCCAGCAGCTCGTGCAGCGGCACCTGTTCCTGAAGAGCGATAAGATGAAGCAGCGCATTCTCTACCGCCGCTTTCGCCATGCCGTGTCCGCGCACATGCGAGAATCGCAGATTCATCTCGGCAAGCGTCTTCCCGGGTTCAACCAGAGGAAGGAGGAAGTCCCTGATAATATGGCCCGCCGTTACTGTTGTTTCGTACATGTAGAACGGGTCTGGATCCGCAACGCACTCCCCCCAGGCAACGACTCCCCCCGACTCCAACCGCACCAGCAATGCCTCCTTGTGCGTCCACGTCTGCACGCTCGTACCAAATGGATGCACAAACGGGAGCTTCACCACGACCAGATCGATCCGGTCGATCGGGGGGATGAGTCTCTGTTCAGCAGTCGATAGTGACATGGTGTGCTGCCCTTTACAAGGAGGATAGAGAGAACACTGTGACAGACCCTGGCGTCTGCTTGCCATACGGTGCCGCTGCA
>JAGDMK010000262.1 GCA_017860635.1 Bacteroidota bacterium | reverse complement strand
GCCCCCGCATTGGACCGGTAGATCCGGTATCCTTCAAAATCGAGTTTCCGGGAGATCGGGTCGATGGAAGTTTCTGCAGCGTACTTGTCCCAATAGATGGTCACCGTCTGATTCTCGACCTCTGCCCGGACGACCGGCGGCTTGGGCGGCTGGGGCAAGCGGTAGTGATCCAGCCTGCCATTGCCGTTGAGATCTTCTCCGGGATCGAGCACATTGTTTCCGTTCAGATCTTCTCCGTCATACGCCTGCTGGCATAGCGCCGCATTGGAGGCAAGCGTCTTGCGCTGGTCACGGGTGTCCAGACGGGCCGACTGTGTCCCCGCCTTTCGCGCACAGACAACGCCGAAGACCACAGACAGGGAGTCGCCGGGTTTCAGGGTGACAAAAGGTCCGGTGGAAAGAAGCGTGGTCATGTTGTCCGCCTGCGTGCGCAGCGAAGCAATCTTGTCCTGCGGCAGGGATGCAAGGAGCCGTTCGTATCTGCTGCGGGCACCCAGAATATTCTCTGCATCGTCCTGCGGCGAGAAGTAGTCGGCATCGCCACTTGAGCTGCTGAACCGCCAGGCATTGTAGTAGGTTCGGGTCCGGAGAGAACCCAGAGAATCAATACCCCTCGGGAACGGCGTCGCGCCCAGAAGTTTTATGCCGATGTAGGAATCCGCTGCAGGCGGTGTGGGAATTCCATCGAAATCAAATGTGTAGCCCATGCGCAGCGTATCCAGATACCCGTTTGCACCGTGGAAAAAATACCCGGTTGTCCCCGGACGGACGTTGTTTGTGTTCCGCACGACGTTGTTTGTCCAGAGACCGACATAGACGGAATCAAGCGTGTCAGCGCCAGCGTTGTAGATCGTGTAGTTCAGAATCACAAAGAAGTCAGCAAACGGGAAGTTCCAGGCATAGCTCTCCTGATGCACACGGAGTCCCAACGGTGCTGACTGGTCCGGAGAAGAGCTGTCCCGCACGACGGCATCATGATACTCTGCAACAAAATCCTGATGGCTGACTGCATTTTCATTGAAGAAGGCGGATTCGGAAAGAGACGACCGCTGGACGAGCGTGCTTCCCGAAAGAGACATGAATTCCAAACCCTTTCCGGTCGTTGTGGAGACGCGGTCGCTGGACCCGGTGGACACATGGATCTGGCCGGTGCGCCTGGAGAGAGCGCCCACCCAGAGTGCGCCCTGGTACAAATGCTCGACCCGGGAACCCCTTGGATATTCGCACGACGGCTGATTCGGCCAGTAGGCATTGCGGGTGCCAATGGTGCCGAAATTGGTGATCGTGAGTCCGATTGCCCCGATCGTCGTGGCGTTCTTATCGGTGTCTTCAGCTCGCTTGGCCAATTCCTGCGCAACCAGGCCGTTTCCCGCAATACTCAGGAGGAGGATCACCGCAAGTAGGATGGCAGGTGAAGGAAGACAAGGAGTGGACGGACGGCGCATGAATTCCGGATCGCTCAACGGTGGAACGGGGGAACATCAGAAAAGTGAATGTTTTTCAATATATTTTTAAAGCGCCCGAAAGTCAAGTTGCATTTAAGACGGATTTTCTCCACTTTTTTTGACCGATCACGATGACGTTCCTCAATCCACTGGTGCTGTTCGGGCTTGCGGCGGCTGCCATTCCGATTTTGCTGCACCTGCTGAATCTTCGCAAACTCAAAACTGTTGAATTCAGCACATTGCGGTTCCTCCATGAGCTCCAGCGCACCCGCATGCGGAGGGTCCGGCTCCGGCAATGGATCCTCCTCCTGCTCCGCACCCTGCTCATCGTCTTCCTCGTCCTGGCATTCTCGCGGCCTGCGTTGAAGGGCTCGTTTGCCGGCCTCGGGACAGTCAGCGCCCGTTCCACACTTGTCCTCCTGCTTGATGATTCCCCCAGCATGGGACTCCGCAACACCGGAGGTGTGATCTTTGACCAGGCCCGCGCAGCAATCCAGGACCTTGCCGGTCTGGTGCAGACAGGCGACGAATTGCATCTGTTGCGGCTCTCCACTGCTGTCCACGGAGACACCTCCGGAACGCGTTGGTCCTCCGCGGGAGCACTGGAGGCATTACGCTCCTTGCCGGTTTCCAACCGGTCCTACCGCTATTCCGACGCCATCCGGGAAGCGCTGAAGATCGCCGGAAATTCTTCGACAGTCAACCGCGAGATCTATCTGCTGACAGATCTTCAGGGATCGCACTTCTCGCTTCCTGCAATACCGGCCGATTCTGTCGGCGGCACTGCACCGCGGGTAAGGGTTTTTCTGGTCGGCTTCCCGCAGATCAATCATGCCAACGCAGCAGTGACCTCCTGTGCAGTCGAGAGCAGGATTCTGGCACAAAACAGGCCCATGACAATCAATGCCACCGTCCGCAACTATGGCGACCAGCCGATACTCAAGAATGTTGTCAGCCTGTACCTCGATGGCATTCGTGTCGCGCAACAATCCGTGGATCTCGCGCCCCGTGGATCATCGTCGCTGACGCTGACCGCTGTTCCCAAACGCCGGGGCATTATGGGCGGGATGGTGCGATTGGAGGACGACGTTCTCGAGATCGACAACAGCCGGTACTTCACTGCCGCCATCCCAGAAACTCTCAAGGTGTTGTTTGCGGGAGGCACGACGGAAGAAACGCGCTACGGCTCGCTCGCACTGACACTTTCAGGCGACTCTTCGGTTGCCGGGTTGTTCCGTGTGCACCGTATTACGGACAATCAGCTTGCCTACACGGATTTGCAGCAATATGACGTGCTCGTCCTCGCTGCCATCCGTTCACTTCCTCCCTTGCTTGCCTCCCGCATCGTCTCAGCCGTTCAGCAAGGAAAAGGACTGTTGGTGTTTCCGGGGCCATCCATGAACGTCCAGGAGGTCAATGCAGGCCTCCTGGCTCCTCTCGGCATACCCCCGATGACCCTTCCGGCGGCGGTGTCTGCCACTGAATCCGGGGGCTTTGTGCGCTTCGAGAAGATCGATTTTTCGCATCCTGTCTTCTCCGGGATGTTCGAGCGCGAGCCTTCAACGCAAGGCGGCGCCCCGTCCATCGAATCTCCCCGCATAAGAGTTGCTGCGACCTTGCCGTCCGGCGGTGCTGGTCTGACATTAATCACGCTGTCCGACGGGCGGCCGTTCCTGCGTGAATACCGGCCCAAGGCGGGCCGAGTGCTTGTGTCGGCGGTCGATGCCGGCATCGATTGGTCGGACTTCGCCGTACGGGGGATCTTTGCACCATTGCTCCATCGGACAATCCTGTACCTTGCAGCAACCCGCCAGTCCCAGCGGGAAGCCCTCATCGGGGACCATCTCACCATTCAGATCCGGCAGTCCCCGGGGGATTTCCAACGGACCTATGTTCTCCAGTCCCCCTCGGGAATTGAAGAACGGATAACGTCGCAGACCCGTTCTGCGGCCGGCCTTCTCACGTTCGATTCTGCCCCGGCGGAGGAGCCTGGCTTGTACCGGTTGCGCTATGAAAGTACTTCCCCGGACCGGGGTGCAGCGCTTCTTCAGGCTGTGCCGGTGCACCCCGACGCACTCGAATCTGACCTGCAGCCAGTTTCTGAAGAAGCTCTCAAGGCGTTCTGGAAACACCACGGAATCCCGGAGGCGAGCGTCAGCACACTCGATGCCGGTGGTTCATTGAAGCGAGAGGTGGAAGAGACACGGCACGGCGTCGAACTCTGGCAGCTGTTTGTGCTCCTTGCAGTGCTCTGTGCGGGACTGGAAATGGTTGTGGCACGGGTCTCCAAAGCAGCCGTGCCGGGAGGAGTCGAGCATGCCTGACATGAGAATGACGACGGAACGTGAACGCGCGATCCTTGTGGGGATGGTGGCAAGGTCAGCGGGAAGGGAACGCACGACCGAGTATCTTGAGGAGCTGGCACTGCTGGCCGACTCTGCCGGGGCGGACGTTATTCATAAGATCATCCAGGCTCGCCCGAATATTGACGCCGCATACTATATCGGCAAGGGGAAGGCGGAAGAAATCGGCCACCTCGTCGAAGACGACCGGATTGACCTGGTGATATTCGATGACGATCTCTCAGCCGTACAGAACCGGAATCTGGCGCGCGTGATCACGTGCAAGATCCTGGATCGCAGCGCCCTCATTCTGGACATCTTCGCATCCCGCGCCAAAACCCGGGAAGCCAAGACGCAGGTGGAGCTCGCCCAGCTGCAGTATATGCTCCCCCGGCTCACCCGACAGTGGACACACCTGTCAAAACAGTATGGCGGCATTGGTACAAAGGGGCCGGGCGAAACGCAGATTGAAACCGACCGTCGTGCAATCCGCACACGCATCAGCCATTTGCGCACAAAGCTGGACGACATTGCCCGTGAACGCGCCGTACAGCGCAAGGGCCGCGAACAGTTCGTCCGTGTGGCACTGGTGGGCTATACCAACGCGGGGAAGTCGACCCTGCTGAACTGGTTTTC
>JAGDMK010000261.1 GCA_017860635.1 Bacteroidota bacterium | reverse complement strand
GCGTTTTCGCCAGAGAGTGGCCGGGTCGATCCCCAGCAGCATCGCCGCCTCGTCCAGATCCTTCGCAACCCTCAGCACCTTGATGATGTGCTGCTGCTCAATTTCCTCCAGCGACATCGGACGCTGGGCGGGTTCAGTAAGCGTCTGGAATTCTTCCGGAAGGTGATACAGCTGGATTGTCTCGCCATGCGAAAGAATCAGCGCACGTTCGATGACGTTCTCGAGCTCGCGCACGTTGCCCTTCCATGTGTACGCCTGAAGGGCGCTCATCACCTGGGGGGCGACGTCCTGCATTCCACCGAGCTTGTTCAGAAAGTGCTGCGCAAGCAGGGGGATATCTTCCTGCCGCTCCCGCAGAGGCGGGAGTTTGATCCTCACCGCGTTGAGCCGGTAGAAGAGGTCCTCACGAAATGCTCCGGCATTGACCGCCGCCTGAAGATCCCGGTTCGTTGCGGCGATCACACGGACATCCACCTTGCTGGTGGTGGTCTCGCCGACACGTTCGAACTCCTTGTGCTGAAGGAAGCGCAGGAGCTTCACCTGCGTCGGCGACGGGATCTCACCTATCTCATCCAGAAACATCGTTCCGCCATCCGCTGCTTCGAACCGCCCCTCCCGATCGCGTACCGCGCCGGTAAATGCTCCTTTGACGTGACCGAAGAGCTCGCTCTCGAGCAGAGTCTCCGCGAGCGCGGTGCAATTGACCGTGACAAACGGTTTCTCGCGGCGAGGACTGTGGTCATGGATAAGATGGGCAAGAAGCTCTTTGCCTGTCCCGCTCTCTCCCTCCACGAGAACCGAAATGTTGCTGTCCGCCACCTTCATGGCGAGGTCGATGATGCTCTTCATCCTCTCGCTGCGCGTCACCAAAAGTCCGAACGCCTTCCTGCGCGACAGTGCTTCCTTCAGTTCTTTCACTTCCGCTCTTAGCCGGCGATGCTCCCGCACCTTGTCCATGAAGCGCTGCAATTCCGAAAACTCAAACGGCTTCTGCAGATAATCATACGCCCCGAGCTTTATTGCCTCCACTGCGGAATTGATGCTGCCATGTGCCGTCATCAGCACCACCGTCATGTCCGGGGCAAGGGACCGCGCCTCCCGGAGAAGCTGGATGCCGTCGATGGGCTGCATCTTCAGATCAAAGAGGCCGATGTCAAAGGGCGTGTCACGCATTGCTTCGACGGCCTGAAGAGGATTCAGATAGGACGTGACACGGTATCCGGACGACTCGAGTGCAATGCACACAGTCTTGAGGATGTTCTGCTCGTCGTCCACCAGCAGAATCGAAGCGCTCATGTGCGGTTTTCCTCCCCGGATATCGACACAACCGGCCGCCGCACCGGAAGAACCAGCGAGAAGGTACTGCCTGCACCGATCTCGCTCTCCACCCAGATCCGCCCGCCATACATCTCCACGATCTCCTTGGCAATCGCGAGACCGAGTCCGACGCTTCCGGGCGTGGCATTCGACGATTGTTTGATCTGCACAAACTTGTCAAAGATCCGTTCGCGGTGCTCCCTGGCAATCCCAACACCCGTATCTGCCACATCAAGGCGCAATCCGTCCGGATCCTCCTGCCCGTGCACCGACACCGTCCCGCCCGCGGGCGTGTATTTCAATGCATTGGTCACCAGGTTCGTGATCACCCAGGAGATCTGCTGTTCATCCGCAATGAGAACGGGAAGCGTCGCAGGGACATTCACCGTCAACCGCACATTCTTCTCCTGGAACTGGATCTGCAGGGGGTGGAGGGAAGACTCCACGACATCATGGAGCACCAGCTCCTCCTCACGGAGCTGAATGCGGCCCGATTCCAGCTTCGACAGCTGCAGCAGCTCGCGGGCGAGTTTCGTGAGACGGTAACAGTCTTCTTTTGCCGACGTGACGAGTTCCTTCTGCTTCGGCGTCAGCGGACCGAGCAGCTCCTGATCCAGGATATCCACACTCATATTGATGGATGTTACGGGCGTACGAAATTCGTGCGACACCGTAGCAATGAAATCGGACTTCATCCGGTCCAGCTCCCTGAACTGCGTGATGTCCTGCAAGAGCAGGAGCACGCCGTACAGCCGGTCTTCGCGGTCCATGAGCAACGTGACTTTCGGCCGGAAGAAATAGGTCTTCCCGTTCCGCTCAATCGGAATGAAGGACAGCCGCTGATCGCTTCCCGACGCCACACCCTCTGTCGCTTCCCGGATCAGGCGGAGCAACCTGTTATCGCGCAGAGAGGCGGCTACGGGCCGGCCGATAGCCGCAGTCTCTTCAAAGCCGAACAGATCGGCCACCCGGCGGTTGATGTGGACGACAGTCGACGAGGCATCTGTCATGATCAGTCCGTCTGTGATGCTGTCCACAATGGCCTCGGACTTCCGTTTTTCGGCCAGGATCTTGTCAATGTTCATCTCGTCGTATTGCCGGAGCCGCTCCGTCATCTTGTTGAACTCGCGGCTGAGCTGCCCAATCTCGTCATCGGACAGCACATCGATTTTCAAGTCGATGTTTCCGGCCCCGATCTGTTTCACCCGCTCCGTCAGGCGTTCCGCCGGCGTGACAAACGAACGCGTCAGCCAGGCCGTTGCGATGATGCTCAGCACCAGCGTGACAATGGATGCGAGCATGGTGACGAAGGCCGTCTCGTTCGCAATGGAATGCGTCTGGGGCATTGCATTGTACAGACCGTTCTGGTTGATCTCAAAGAGCCTGAAACAGAGATTCCGCAACTGATCCGAGACCGGCCGGATGCGCCCGTAGTAATAGCCCTTGGCTCCTTCGAACGCCCCCTGTTTGATCCGTGCCGTCATCGAATCGCCCATCATTGTATACCGCCGGAAGGTGCTCTGAATGGAATCCCGGAACGGCTCCTGTTCGGGCAACGCTACAGACCGGACTGCCTGGTCATACCAATAGAAGAACAGATCTCTGTTCTCCGTCCATTTCAGGAAGAGATCGCGGTTGTCCGTCAACATGCCTTCGGTGGTCGCCGGCTCCCCTTCACTCGCTACCAGCAGGGCGTTGTCCTGCCGCTCAAGCGACTTCATCATATTCTCCGCGGCAAGGACACTGAGGTAGTTGTCGCGGATGATTGCGTTGACATTCGTAGCGATGCCGTAGAAATTGTAGATGGACCAGTATGTTGCGGCGAGGTTCAGCAGAACCAGGACGGCAAATGTCCAGATAATCCGTGCACGAATGCTCTTAAACATGCCGCAGGTTCCTCAGAAGAGGATTCCAAGGTATGGCCCGTGATGGAACACCCGGTAGTCGAAGCGGGTGTCGCTCATCGACCACTGCTGGTAACGAACGCGATAGCCGAGGGCAAGACCCTCGCCGATATGGATCGACCGCAGGATGAGCGTCGCATCGCCGAAAAGACCCACAGACGATCCGCTGCCCGTGCTGAGTCCTTCGAAGCTGTAGTGCACAGCCCCGAGCAAACGGGCAGTACCTTCCACCCCATCGCCTCTGTACCGGTAGCGGAGCCCGGTTCCGATCCCCAGGCTGGCAACATTGAAGTTGTCGCGTTCAGGTCCGGTGCCTTCCGCCTTCGTGAAATCCATCGCAAGGCAGAGGGGAACTGCCAGCGCGTGCAGGCGGCCCACTGCAACCGGGACTTCGTTGGTAAGCACGGCGCCGACATAGACGCTGGACCGTGTCGAACCGGCCAGCGTGTACCTCGTGTATCCAATGCCAACATCAAACGGCCCCTGATGAAAGCTCACCACGGGCATGTAGGCCTTGTACCGGATCGCCGCCGAATCAGGCGAGGAGTTCCCCGATCTGGGCTGGAAATCGCGATGGACAACTCCCACCGCAACAAAGCGTGCCTCACCGATCGTGTATTCTCGCGGCTCTTCATACTGCGCCACAGCAGGCATCACCGCCAGCATCGTGACGAGTCCGGCCGCCACGGCCCGGAGCGCGGTCATTTTCTTGCAGTTCATGCGATTTCTTTCGAAGCTGCTGTCCCCTTTCGCATCCGCAGGGTCTTCACTTTGATGCCATCGACCGCCTCCACTGTCGCATCCCACATGCCCATGGAGAGATGTGTCCCCCGCTCGGGGACCATCCCCAGCAGATGAATCACGTACCCGCTGACAGTCACCACGTCGCGCGACTCAGGAACGATCTCGAACATACGGGAGAAATCCAGAAGAGCCATTGAACCATCCACAAGAAACTCCGTGTCAGTGACTTTCTGCACGAGCACTGCTTCCACATCGAACTCGTCACGGATTTCCCCGACCAGTTCTTCGAGCACGTTTTCCAGCGTGACAAGGCCTCATGTTGAGCGTGCGCTCAAGCGACATCGTTTCGGGAACAAACAACATCTCCCGTTTGATCTCGGTCAGACGTGTTCCGGGCCCCGACTCCCCTTTCAGTTTGAACAGATCCTTCAAATGGATCATGCCGATGATGTTGTCCAGGCTTCGCTCGCATAACGGGTACCTGGTAAACTGGTTTTCCAGGGCGATGACGATGTTTTCCTGAAGCGATTTTGCCGTGGACAGATACACAAGGCCCGTCCGGGGAACCATCACTTCCCGGACGGTGCGTTCGCGCAATTCGATCGCACGCAAAGAGATCTTTTTGCTCGTCGACGTCAGGGTCGTGCCTTTGCTCAGCAGCAGCCGGAGCTCTTCTTCGGAATGCGCAATCTCACCCTCCGATGCAGGGTGGATGCCGCCCAGGCGCAGGAAGTAGTTTGCCGTGCTGTTCAACGCCCAGATAAAGGGGCGAAAGACAAGGAAGAACCAGTGAAGCGGTGTGGCCACAGAAAGCGCAACCCTGCTGGCACGCTGGATCGCCAGGGATTTGGGCGCCAACTCTCCAAAAACGATGTGTAGAAATGTGATGATCGAAAAGCCGACAGCAAAGGCAACCGTGGTGACCACAGCCGGCTGTGTGATGCCAAGAGCGAAGAATACCGGCTCAAGAAGATGTGAAACGAAAGGTTCCCCCATCCACCCGAGTCCCAGACTGGTCAGGGTAATCCCCAACTGGGTAGCCGACAGGTATGCATCCAGGTGGTTGATGACGTTCTGGGCGACCCGGGCACGGGCAGATCCGCTCCGGACAAGGGGTTCGATCTGGGTCGACCGGACCTTAACAATGGCGAATTCCGCAGCCACAAAAAAGCCGTTGAGAAAGACAAGGCCTAAAACCACCAGTATTTTGGCGAAAATCGCTAGTATTTCCATTGTATATGAAGGTACGCCAATTCAAAGGGGGATGCAAATGAGCCGACCGCCCCCATGGCCATTATTCCTCAGCCACGAAGACACGGTATCCGCGCGGCTCCAGCGCCAGCTCCACCTGGTCCCCGGAACCCGAAACAGACAAAACGCGCTTCAGAAAAAGCTCGCGATACTGCGTCATCCTCCCTTTCTGCGAACCTGAAACCTCCGGCATCTGAAGCGTGGTCGTCTGTGAAGCCCCGGAGAAGTTCAGCACGACCAGGATGCGGCTTTTCCCGGCGACACGAAGAAACGCATAGACATCCTTTTCCGACGTCCCGCGCACCCGCACAAACTCACCGCGGGCCAGTGCCTGGTTGGACTGCCGGAGGGCAATCAGGGTTCTGTTCATTTCACCCATCTCTCTCGGACGGGTCCAGTCCACCTCGGTCTTCTCGAAGAGACTCAGCGCACGGTCGTTCGCGACCTCCTCGCCCGTGTACAACAAAGGAACACCGGGAAGCGTATGCACCAGGACCGTGGCGAGCTTGAGGCCATCAGCACCGAATAGGGTCACCGCCGGCCCATCGTACGCATTCTTGTCATGGTTCGTCACAAAGCGCATGCGCAACGAGCCCTTCGGAAACTGCATCTCTTCCGTCCGCAGAATCTGGTCCAGCACTGCTACCGGCCGCTTCCCTGAAAGCACCGGACCCAGCATATCGTACACGTTCCATGAATAGGTCAGGTCGAACGCTTTGACGTGATGCTCGGGCAGCGATCCTTCTGAGAGCATCATGACCGGCTTAACAGCATCGAGCGCTGCACGGGCATCCTCCCAGAAATCTGTCGGCACGAGTTCGGCCACGTCGCAGCGGAACCCGTCGATCCCCACATCCCGCACCCAGTACAGCATCATCTCTTTCATATAGGTGCGCAATCCGGCATGACTGTAGTCCAGATCGGCGACGTCGTGCCAGTCTGCGTTGGGGGGAATGATCTCCCCGGCTGCATTCCGTGTGAACCACTCGGGGTGCTCCAGCATCAGCTTGCTGTCCCATGACGTGTGGTTGGCAACCAGATCGATGATCAGCTTCATGTCATAGGCATGGACGGACTTCAGGAGGCGCTTGAAGTCATCCAGTGTACCGAATTCGGGATTGATCCCATAGTAGTCCGACACAGCGTATGGACTCCCGAGTGTTCCTTTGCGGTTCTTGACGCCGACGGGATGGATCGGCATCAACCAGAGGGTGGTAATTCCCATCTGCTTCAACTCCGGCAAGCGCTTCTGCAGACCGGCGAACGTCCCTTCCTGCGAGAATGAGCGGAGATAGACTGAATACATTGCCCCGTCACGGACCCAGTCGGTGCTCGGGCGGGCAGGCAGCAGGGAGAGCGGGCTCCGGAGGAGTTCTTCCAGCCGCGCGGTTTCAATAAGCGTCACCGGCCTGTAGATCCCGCCGCCGCCACTGTAGTCCTTCACCAGAACGGCGATGGTGTTCACGCCGGGCTTCACCGCGGGTGTCACATCCAGAGCAAACGGATCGCTGTAGCCGGCATGTTCACCGACTGACTTGCCGTTGATCCAGACCTGGGCATCATCGTCCACTCCGGCAAAGTGAATGCTCAGAGGGGATGTCACAGCTTCCAGGGAGAATGTGCGCACAAACCACCCCCACCCGTCATACGATGCGAGCCCCGGGTATGCTTCCCAGAAATCCGGCGTGATGACCGTCTTCCAGGATGAGCGGTCGAAGTCCGTCCGGTACCACTGCTCCCGGACACCGATCCGGCCCGAGTCTGCCGCAAAAAACCATTCGCCATCAAGCGACTGTCTTCCGGCAGCGGGTCTTGCCGCCATCATGCCGACTCCCGCCACGAGCAGGCCGAGCACCATCCATGCGTTCCGCATTGCACCATGTCCTTCCAGGCAATCAATGATTCAATCCCTATCGTATTCCATTCACTATTCTAAAACCCGTCTTCTCTCATCAGAGTTCGATCGCTCTACGTGATGTTGCACCGGAGTGATCGGCTCCGATCTCGCATCCTGGCGTTTGCGCTGTCATCTCCGGCCGGCAATTCTTCTGTTACTGATTGGATCCAGCGTTTCCAGCGAGGGTCCTGATGCCGCACCCAATCCCAGGCAGAGGCAAGGAGGATCATGAGTCCAAGGAGGATGAGTGTCCATCCGAGTGCTTCAGGGAGGCTGAATGTCTGGTTGGACCACTGGCGGAAGTTGAACGTGCCGAAGTTACCGAAGATCAGCAACAGGTGTGTCGCATAGACTAGGAGGGACTCGCGTCCGACGAGCGTAACCAGAGACTTCGGAGAAACCGACTTGCGCTGCTCATAGAGCATCATGCCGGCACACAGCAGCACGACGATGCCGAGCCGCAGGAGCACGAAACTCGGGCTGTATCGCCAGTAGTCATACGTGGGATAGAGCCATCCCAACGGCATCAGGAGGATTGACACCCCGATGAGCCCGCTGCCCGCCCTGGCAAAGGCAGCATGGGGAAACGCACGCACACTTTCACCGCCTGCAGGCGCCTGCTTCTGCGATTCGGCAAACAGGTATCCCGCGATGGCGCCCGAAAAGAGAAACACGGACCAGGGAAACAACGGAAAGAGTGAAAAATGCAGTCCGTTCAGATATGCCGCCACAGGAGCGGGCATCACCTGCAGCCAATCGACACTCCACATCGGCGGCGTCGCAAATAGGAGGGCGACAGCCAGACCCGCGGCAATCAGGTACAGCCGCCGTTCAGTCCGGACGATGAGCAGAATCATCTGGAGAATCAGAAGGCTCACGGCAATG
>JAGDMK010000086.1 GCA_017860635.1 Bacteroidota bacterium | reverse complement strand
TTCTCCTCTGCCTGAGCAGGCTTGATAACCACTCGATCAGCCAACGGCTTCATCTTCATAGAACCTCCTGTTTTATAAGATATTGATAATAAATAAGTTACAGCAGCGATGTTCTGGCATTAGCACTCATCAGTGGCGAGTGCTAACAATATACAAAAAAAAGTCT
Source organism: Bacteroidota bacterium (assembly GCA_017860635.1). Classification (GTDB taxonomy): domain Bacteria; phylum Bacteroidota; class Ignavibacteria; order UBA10030; family UBA6906; genus JAGDMK01. The sequence goes on along the minus strand of JAGDMK010000086.1, from coordinate 11,568 downwards.
CTTTGTCAAGAGCTCAGCTCATCGGGAGATCTCAGGACCTACTTGTGCGCTTCGGTGACTTCGAAGATGTGGATCCCGTAGGCAGGAAGGTCAAAATACATCCCTTTCGCCTGCAGCGCCGCACGTTCCCGGACATACATCGAGCCTCCCAGGAGATCGCGGAACTCCAGAAGGGCCCCCTCGATGAGGTCGAGCGGGAGATCCACATAACACTGGCCGCTGTGCGGTGCGTAGTTGATCACGACAAGACGGTCCCCGTGAAGCGGCTCATCCCACCAGTAGCTGAGGAAGTTCTGCCAGGTGTAATTGTCGTGCCATGCCGCCCGAACGGAAAGAAGGCGCCACTCCCCTTTCTTGAAGACGGGATGGTCGATCGTCTTAAGAAGCTCGGTGTAGAATGCACGCACACGGGGCGCTGGGGCCTCATCGGGACGCCGGCGCAATTGCACGGGAATCCGGACCGTCCTCCCATCCATTTGCCCCTCGTGAAGAAGGCACATGCCGGGAACGGTGGCGACAACGGAAGCCGCGGCAAACTGCCACGGCTCGGAGGGAAGCAGCCGGGCCGCACGCTCTTCGTCATGGTTCTCCAGGAACCGGAGGCTGCGCCGCTGATAGGCCAGCTCCGCTTTCAGGTGATCCCGCACCGCCGCTGCACCTTCCCTCAACAGACGGTCGTACAGGGTCTTGTCATAGGTGTAGTGGAAGCCCAGCTGCTGCAAGTCCCATTGCCGGTCCCAGTACGCCTCGGCGATGAAGAGGAAATCGGGTTTGGTCTTCTGTACTTCAGCAATGGCTTCCTTCCAGAACTCTCCTCCGGCACTATCTTCATCTGCCGGCAGACCAAGTGTGCCCCAGGTCCGTGCGAACACATCCGAGAGAAGCAGCATCGCCATATCACACCGTACACCGTCGCACATCCCGGCAACTTTTGTCAGCTGTGCGATCATTGCCGCTCGTGCGACTTTGGATCGCGGATTCAGCTGGGCAGTGTCCGTCCACTTTGGAAACATCGGATCCCGCCCGTGGGCAATCCATCGTTCACCCTGTGCTGTCGTCACAGAAAACGCATCCTGCATCGGTGCCGCGCCTGCTGTCGCGTCGCAGTTGATGTAGTATTCCGGATGCTGCTTGACCCACTTGTGATCGCGCGCGGTGTGGTTGCATACATAGTCCAGAATCACGCCGATCCCTCTGCGGGCCAGGCGCATGCGCAACGAGCGAAGAGCGTGTCCGCCTCCCAGAGGTGTCGCAACGCGGTATTCCTGTACGGCATAGGGAGACCCCACGACATCATCAGGTGTGACGTCGGGGAGAGCCTTACGGTATTCGTCCATCATGCCGGGATGATCCAGAGCAAGCTGGCGTCCAAGCTCGCCGGTCGTCCAGACTCCCATCAGCCACACGGCATCGATCCCCAGAGCGGACCACTCGTCCAGGATTTCCTCAGGGACATCTCCAAGTGTCACCGTGCTGCCCGACGCTGCCGAGAGCTCGCTCAGCAGGACACGGGTATTCACTTCCAGGAGCACAGGGTGTTGTGTCTCGCGCAGTCTCAGAGCCTCTGTTTTTTTAGCCATGGTCGTCGTCCTTGTTGTCGTCTGAAGTCCTCCCGGTGGCCCGGTCCCGATCATCACAGCCCTCGACCACCAGAACAATTTCCCCTTTCGGCGGGTTCGTCTGCACGCTGTCCAGCAGTTGCACCAGCGTTCCCCTCCGTACTTCCTCGAATTTTTTTGTCAGCTCACGCGCAAGCACAGCCGTCCGCGCGCCAAGTTCTGCTGTCAGCTCCCGGAGCGTGCGTTCAATCCGATGCGGTGATTCATACAGCACGATTGTCCGGGTCTCGTGTTTCAGCTGCCCGATGCGGGTCTTCCTCCCCTTTTTGTGTGGCAGGAATCCCTCAAACACAAACCGGTCGGTGGGAAGTCCGCTCGCGACAAGCGCGGCCAGCAACGCACTGGCACCTGGCACCGGGATCACTCTAATCTCGTTTTGCAGTGCTGCGCGGATCAGAGCGTAGGCCGGATCGGAAATCCCCGGTGTTCCGGCATCCGTCACCAGCGCCACTGCACTCCCTTGCTGCAACCGTTGGATGAGCTCCGGGATACGCCGCACTTCGTTCTGCACGAAATAGCTGATGAGCGGCTTCTCGATGCCCAGGTGGTTCAGTAGAATCCGAGTGGTCCGCGTGTCTTCAGCCGCAATCAGATCGACACCGGAAAGGATCGTAACCCCCCGGCGGGTGATATCCTCGAGGTTGCCGATGGGTGTGGAAACGATATACAGCACGCCGTGCTGAATCGTTTCGCTCATATGCCCCAGTCCCGTGGATAGCGGAAGTCGACGTTGACGGTCCTGTGCGAAAGCTTGGCAATCAGGGGGGGGCGGCGTTTGAACTGGCTGCGGCTGATCATCGTGCGGACGCGCTCTACAAAAGAGCCGGCGAACCCCATCTGAAGAAGCTCCGCGTCGGCCCTCCGCTCATCGACCATGGCAAACAGCAGCCGGTCTACATCGGCATAGGTGAAACCCATCTCCCCTTCGTCTGTCTGCCCCGCCCAGAGGTCCGCGGAGGGACTTTTTGCCACAATGCGCTCCGGGAGTCCGAGATGCCGGGCAAGCTGCCAAATCTGGGTTTTGTACAGATCACCCAGCGGATTGAGCGCGGATGCCATATCCCCGAACAGTGTTCCGTATCCGAGCAGCAATTCGGTTTTGTTGGAGGTCCCGAATACCAGCGCTTTGTCCCGTTGCGAGATATCGTACAACACGATCATTCTTTCCCGGGCCATCACATTTCCCGCCCGGACCTTGTCCGTGACGTTGGCCGCGGCGAGGTAGGGATCGACCATAGGCGAGATATCCACCAGCTCCGTCCGCATCCCGATCGTGCGTGCGACCAGCTCGGCATCCGTGCGGCTTTCCGGTGAGCTTGCCCGGTGCGGCATGATCACGCCCAACACATGTTCTGCACCCAGCGCGCGGACTGCAAGCGCCGCACACACTGCCGAATCCACTCCCCCCGAGAGCCCGAGGACGCCCTGCTGGAATCCCGCATGCACTGTTTCATCGCGGAGGAATTCCACAAGGATGCGCTCCACGATCTGCGGGTTCAGCAGCTCCCCCAGCTCCACTTTTGACACGGTCTCCATAATGCAAAGGTACAAAAGGAACGGGATGGATTCAACAAAAGGGGAACAGAAAGCATCCTCCCTTCACGCGCCCTTTGCCCTCGATCTACCAGCTCCCTCAACCGGCCCACATTCCCTCTTGCTTCGACCTGCTTTTGTTGTAACTCCCTGCACTCTTTCCGCGCGCATGGGCATTAAGAGGCCAATCCCCTCTCCCAAGGCCGCAGGCGAACGTGACCAGGGAAATCTTCGCTGCCTTCCGCGAGCGCGGATTCGGGATCGGGGTGTACTTCTCATAACCCTACTGGCACATTCCGAGTCGGGCTACTCGGGCTTGGGCGCAGCTGCTTCACTCAGGTCGATTGTAATGACCCGGGCACCGTCCTCCCCCCCGGCGTTCGCACTGTCTCCTGGTTGCCGAGGACCACCAGCACTCAACCGCAGTGTAGAATCCCGAAACCAGAGGCGGACCGCAGCACTTTGCCCCGTTGCATCAAGGGACGCCCCGCGGACAAAAATCCTTGTGCCATGCGGGAGCGGCTGAGGAAAGGCGCGCAGACTGTCCTCCAGCGCATCCACAATCGCTTCACGACCGATCAGGTGAAAATAGCCGTCGTGGATGACGCGCTGTTTCATTCCCAGAGAGAACATCGATTCGGTATACCAGGCATTTGCAGCGGCGACACCGGCTACGAGGACTGCGGCAACAATCGTTCCACGCTTCGGGAATGCCCTTGTTGTGATCTCGCGGATTACGATGGATGCCAGCACAGCAGCCGGGACTGCAGCATGGAATGCGTAGTACTTCGCTGATTGGTTCTTGAGGAGGAGAACCGGCGCCAACGCGATGAACACCCAGATCACCAGCAGAACGATGTGCGCGAATGGGACCTTTCGCGGAGCACGATAACGGGAAACGCTCCAGGCCAGCAGAAGCAGGAGCACCAGCACGCCCGTAGTGACCCTGGATTCCAGGAATGGCAGAAAGGAAATCGTCACCCAACTGATGTATTCCCACGTTCTCTCCGCGAGCACCGACCACGAGGGGTCCATCGCATGTCCATTGCCGCGGTTGACCAGAAATGGAGAAGCACCAAGAAATTTCGCGACGATGTAGGCCACAGTAACGATGCCGTGAAAGAACAGGCTCCGCAGACGTCCACGCTCCAGCAGGATCCACGCGATGAACAGGATGGGAAGAAACGCCGCGGCCTCCTTGAAGAGAAAAGCACAGGCCATCAACACAGCGGACGTTTTCATCCGCGAGCGTATCAGAAAAAACGCACTGAGCAGCGCGCACGTCATCGCCCCGATGTCGAATACTCCCACAAACCAGAGGAAGCAATCCAGATGGAGCGATATCAGTGCAACGAAGAGACAACCGGCAAGAATGCCGGCCGCCCTGTCGCCGGCGAGCCTGGTTCCAATCCACGCGACCAGAGTTCCATTCACAACATGAAGAAGAAGCAAGACCACATGAAAGGGGACGGGATTCAAACCGAACGCCCCGTACATCATGGCAAAATACAGCCATGCCAGTGGGCGGTATACAAGGGACCCTACGGGATTGGCACGCTCCAGAAACGCCTGCCAGGGCCCCAGCCTGCTGAGATCATCGAGGACGAGCCAATCATCGGCCACGAAATTCGCCGACAGGGTGCGCCAGTAGAGTGCGATCGAAAGCAAGAGGAGGCCTGAGGCGAGCAGCCCGAACTCCTTGACAGACCACAGCGGCGCTCCTTGTGCCTCTTCCTGCAACGATAGTCCGTGCTTCATCCGCTTCTCGCCGAGAGTATTCCCTGTGCGCATCGAGCTCGTCCGATCCGGTGTCTGACCATCTGCCTGCATCATCACCATTGATGTGCCGCGTGGAACCGCACGTGGCCGTCACGCAAACCAGCGAAAAGGTAACAGAGGACTAGGCAAATGTCAAATAGCGGCTTGAGGTGAATCTCATCGATGAATTTCATGTGTTGACCGCAATCAAAGCCATCTCCGCCTGCAACACGGCGTGCCAAGCTACTGTGTGTCCTTCGCAGCCTCAGCCTTCCGTGGCGCAGCCACCAGCGATCTGAGAAAGGCCGGGGCTGCGGCGGTCCAGAGCAGAACGACGATCCACAGTCTCCCCGCAGAGAGATCGTAGTCGTGAAAAAGTCTCTCCCAGGAGTTGCCCATCACATAGTGACCGAAGACGAACTCAAAGACGATCGTCATGGCGACCCAGAGAATTCCGAGGCCAATGGCCTGGCGCATCGAAACCGGGGTCCACTTGCGGACAACCCAGTACATGAAGAGGCCGAGCAGAATGATTCCCGTAAAACACGAGATTTGATGCGCCGGGAGTTCTCCCACAAGCGGGAGGATCGCGGCCTGCCTGATCGCGCCGTTGAGTATCGCAATCGGCACCATCGGAAACCAGGCAAGGACGTATTTCCAGACCATAAGCTCCCCAGATGCTGGTACAGCGGTTCAGTTGTTGCGCGATAAGCGCAGTAGTAACGTACGTTTCATTCCTCGGAGAATCAACGGATAGTTGAATCGCTGCTGCCGATTCGGCATTCTGCCCGAGCCGTGAATTCTGTGTGACCCATCATTGCAACTCCCCGGCCGATTTTGTATTCTTTAAGCGGGAAAGCTCTACCGGGAGATTGAAGCCATCTGGACTATGAACACTCTCAGCAGATTTGTGATTGTTATGTCACTGTCCGAACTTATCGCAGTGGCGCCCGAGGCAAGTGGCGGGACGATCACGCCGCGTCTTGCCGGAGCACTCCGGGGCTCCGCGGCATCCGTCTCCCACCTGGTATGGGTGTCTTTCACTGACAAAGGGGCACAGGAGCTGGGGAAAACTGTGGCGCCGTCAGCGCTCGTCACAGAGCAGTCCCTTCGCCGGCGTGCGAACGTCCTTCCGGAAGAATCGCTGGTTGACGGCACAGATCTCCCTGTCGACGAATCATATGTCACTCAACTCGGCGTGACAGGCGCCGTTGTCCAGAATCGTTCCAAGTGGCTCAACGCCGTGAGTGTACGGGCAACGGCTGACCAGATACGGTCCATCGCTGCGCTGCCGTTTGTGCGCGAGGTCGAGCTCGTCGGACGGCACAAACGTTCGCTTCCTCCCCCTGCCAGTCCTGACGATCCAGCGCTGACTCGTCCCTTGGCAAAGACATCGGGCCCCCACTCGCTGGACTATGGTCCATCGATCAACCAGGTGTCGCTCATAAATGTGCCGGACCTTCACGATTCGGGTAATTATGCCCAGGGAGTGATCGTCGGTGTGTTTGACGACGGGTTCCGGTTGCCGAACCATGAGGCGTTCGCCTCCCTGAAGGTGATCGCCACGTATGATTTTGTGGATAAGAAAGTCAGTGTTGTTCCGGATTCGACGTGGCTCGGCGATCATGGTGTCAACACCCTCTCCACCATCGGTGGGTACAAACCAGGGCAGATCATAGGGCCGGCCTTCGGTGCCAGTTACATTCTTGCGCGGACTGAGAACACGCTCAGCGAGACGCCTCTCGAGGAGGACAACTGGGTACGGGCAATAGAATGGGCTGACAGCCTTGGCGTGCAGGTTACCAGCACGTCGCTTGGCTATCTCGACTACGACCCGGGATACTCGAGCTGGACATGGCAGGACATGGATGGCCGGACGACAGTGATCAGTCGTGCGGCAGCGATGGCGGTTCGGAAGGGCATCCTTGTTGTCAACTCAGCCGGCAATGAGGGTTTCAGTGCGTCGCACAACACCCTGACGGCCCCTGCCGATGCGGACAGCGTCGTTGCAGCCGGTGCAGTCGATCTCTCGGGAATGCGCGCCGGCTTCAGCTCCGTGGGCCCATCGACAGCAGTCCCTCCGCGAATCAAGCCGGACCTGATGGCACCCGGGATGAGCATGTATGTCGCCAGCGCGTTTGATGCCACCGGCTATGCGTTTGGCGTTCAGGGGACTTCGTTCGCCTGTCCGCTTGTGGCCGGCGCTGCCGCGTTGCTGGTCAAGGCCCATCCCACCATGCCTCCGATGAAGATCGTTGATGCAATGAAGGCCACGGCGAGCCGGGCATACGCGCCCGACAATATGATGGGGTGGGGCATCGTCAACGCGCGTGCGGCACACAACTACCTTTCCGGCGGAGATACCTCAACACCCCCGCAGACGCCAGCGTCGTTCATCCTGCAGCAGAACTATCCGAATCCATTCAATCCCGGCACGGATGTCGTCTACAGTCTGCCCGTCCCCTCAGCGATCTCGCTCACGGTGTATGATATGCTGGGCCGCGAGATCAAGACGCTGGCATCGGGGCAACTCGCTGCGGGCTCCCGCACCGCGCGATGGGACGGCAGGGACAACCGGAATGTTCCGGTTGCAGCGGGGACATACATCTACCGTCTGATTGCCAACGGACCGAACGGCGTACAGTCGGTGCTGAGCAGCAAGATGATACTCCTGCGCTGAGCGGCACCATCCGGTGGCACGTGCGCGGAGCTGCATCACCTTCTGAAGTGGACGATGGGTCCAACGATCCCATGTCGTACACGCAGTGCTGGCCTGTGCAATCACGCAGAGGCCGGAGATCCTTCAGGGACCTCCGGCCTTTGTCTTAATGGTGCGCGCTACTTGAACTACTTCTTCATCCCGAACTATTTCTTCATTGCTTTCCGTATGATCTCGATCCCGAGATCGATTTCCTCCTTCGTCACGGTAAGCGGCGGGCGGAATCGTATCGACCGCTCTCCGCTGGGCAGCAGGATCAGTCCAAGTTCATAGCATGCGTTCCGGATTTCTGTCCGCCGTTCCGGTGTGACCACATCGAACGCGGCAAATAGGCCGAGTCCACGTGCACTGGAAATCTCCTTCGGGAACTCCGCAGCCAGCGCCTCGAGCCGCACCAGCAAATGCGCCCCGACAACACGGGCATTCTCTACCAGATGCTCCTGTTCGATGATCTCGAGATACCGCTGTGCCCGGACCATATCCACGAGGTTTCCGCCCCACGTCGAATTGATGCGGCTGGGGACGGCAAACACGTTGTCCTTGACCTCTTCAATCCGGCGGCCGCACAGAAGGCCACACACCTGCATCTTCTTGCCGAAGGCGATCATATCCGGTTCGCAGTAGTGCTGGTGGGCCCACATCTTTCCCGTCATGCCAAGGCCGGTCTGCACTTCATCGATGATCAGCATCGCTTCGTTCTCATCGGCAAGCTGACGGAGTGCGCGGAAGAACTCGGGGCGAAACTGGTTATCGCCGCCTTCACCCTGGATTGCTTCGATGATGATCGCCGCAATATCGTCCTTGCGCTGGAGGAATGCCTCTTTGATCTGGTTCAGACTGGTTTCCTCTTCCGCCTGCACCCTGGCCAGGTTCTCGCTGTTCAGGGGGAAGTGCACGGCCGGATTGTGCACGCGCGGCCAGGCGAATTTGGGATAGAGATCGGTCTTGACGGGATCGGTGTTGGTCAGCGACATGGTGTATCCCGACCGTCCGTGAAACGCATTCCGGAAGTGAATCACCTGTGTTCCGCGTTCTTCGCGGTATCCCCGCGCGAAGTTCTTCCGGATCTTCCAGTCGAATGCCGCCTTTAGCGTGTTTTCCACCGCCAGCGCCCCGCCTTCGATGAAAAAGGCATGGGGGAGGTACGGAGGGATGGCAATGCGGGAGAAGGTCTCGAGGAACTCCGCCTGCTCGGCCGTGTAGACGTCGGAGTTGGAGGGCTTGTTGACTGCGACGTACGCCAGCCGCTCCAGAAACTCCGGAGACGTCATCTTCGGATGGTTCAGCCCGACGGGCGACGATGCAACAAACGTGAAGAAGTCAAGGTAGAGCTTCCCCGTCCGTGCATCGACAATGTATGATCCCTTGCTCCGCTGCAGGTCGACCACAAGATCGAACCCGTCAACGAGCATGTGTTTTCGCAGCGTGGGAAATACGGCTGCGGGAGAAATGCCGGCGCGTGAACGCGCGTGCCGCCGGGGTGTGCGGCGTTTGGTCTTCAGCCCCTTCCGTGCGACCGCATGTTTGCGCGTCGCCCGCTGCGTTGTGCTCTTGCGTGATTTCATCTGATGTCGCTCCTCGTGTTGTATGCAGACTCTGTGATTCGTGCTGTCCCGACAGAGCCGGAAGATGCTCCAGAGTTCAGTAGCAGTCGGGACGCGCCTGCCTATCGGCAAGGCAGGCTGGCACTATGCCCCTTGATCTGGAAACTTATGACGGCGAAGGGGCACTGGGGTGACGGGGAGGAGCGACCGTCAGAAGAACTCGTTGTGCTCGAAGAGTGAGACGAAATACAGGGGTTGACGGGTCACGGGATCAGCTTTCGTAATTGTCGATCTGTGCGCGCTGCAAACCGCCGCTGTAGTCCACGTAGACCGTTTTCCATTCCGAGAAGAAGTCGTACACCGCCCACCCGCCTTCCCGATGTCCGTTGCCGGTCTGCTTCACGCCGCCGAACGGCATGTGGGCTTCTGCGCCGATGGTGGGAGCGTTGATGTACGTGATCCCCGCCTTGATGTCGCGGATTGCCGTGTAGGCGTCGTTGATGTTTGTGGTGTAGACCGACGATGAGAGGCCATAAATCGTGTCGTTCATGATCCGGATGCCTTCATCGAGGGTCCGGAACTTGAGTACAGAGAGGACCGGTCCGAAGATCTCTTCTTTGGCGATGCGATGGTGCGGCAGGACATCGGTGAACACCGTAGGGCGGTAGAACCAGCCGTGTGCCAGATCCGGTTCCCGCGGCACCGCACCGCCGGCCACGAGGGTTGCACCTTCTTTGATGCCGATCTCCACATAGCTTTGGACAGTCTGCTGCTGGCTCTCATTGACACAGGGCCCGACATCCACGCCCTCTTTCAGTCCGTCGCCGAGCCGCAGGCTGTTCACGCGGCGGACAAGCATCTCTACCAACGTGTCATGGATCTTCTCGTGAAGAAGCAGGCGGCTAGTGGCAGTGCACCGCTGCCCGGTCGTGCCGAACGCGCCCCACAACACGCCTTCAAGAGCCAGCTCCATGTTGGCATCAGGCATCACCATCTGTGCGTTCTTCCCGCCGAGTTCGAGGGAAACGCGTTTCAGCGTCGCCGCAGCCATTTCTAAGATCTTCTTGCCCACCAGCGTCGAGCCGGTGAAGCTCACCAGATCCACGTCAGGGTGGCCGACGATGGCATTCCCCACTTCTCCGCCGCCGCCGTGGACGATGTTCACGACACCCGGAGGAACTCCTGCGGCAGTGAGGATTTCCACGAGGGCCGTCGCCGTCGCCGGAGTATCCGATGCCGGCTTAAACACGACCGTGTTGCCGCAGAGCAGCGCGGGAAAGATTTTCCATGTCGGAATTGCCATCGGGAAATTCCATGGAGTGATGATTCCCGCGACGCCGATGGGCACACGCATCGCCATGTTGAACTTGTTGGGCAGCTCCGAGGGAACGGTGTGTCCGAACAGCCGGCGGCCTTCGCTTGATGCATAGTAGGCCGTGTCGATCCCTTCCTGGACATCACCCCGGGTCTCGGTGAGGACTTTCCCCATCTCCCTGGTCATCATCTGCGCCAGGTCTTCCTTGCGTGCAACCATGAGATCACCGACGGCTCTCATGATGTCACCGCGCTTTGGGGCAGGCACGAGGCGCCAGGTTTCAAACGCCTTTCGCGCACAGCGCACCGCCTCCTCGACATCTTCTGCTCCGGATTTCGGAAATGTCCCGATCACCTCGTCCCAATGCGCGGGATTGCGGTTCTCAAACGTCTTGCCCGATTTTGCGTCGACCCACTTGCCGTTGATGAAGTTCTGAAATTTCCTGGCCATACGAAGTGTCCTTGATGTGTCCGTCGTGAACTTCCGTGATTATGTGAGTCCCACACGCGCAAACAGCAGATCCACGTTGCGGATGCTCTTGCCGAGATCGAACAGACTCTCGATCGTTTCTGCCCCCAGGACTTCCCGCACCTCAGGCTGTGCGAGGAGCCGGGCTTTGAATTCCCCCCCATCCCGCCACACTTCCATGGCAGCCTGCTGAACAATCCGGTAGGCGTCTTCCCTGCGCATGCCCTTCTGGGCAAGGGCAAGAAGGACAGACTGAGAGAAGATCAGGCCGTGTGTCCGGTGGAGATTCGCGAGCATGGTGTCAGGATAGACCACAAGCCGGTCGATGACATCGGTCATCAGCGCCAGCACGTAGTCCGTCAGGATGCAGCTGTCCGGGATCACCACTCGCTCCACGGAGGAATGGGTGATGTCCCGTTCGTGCCAGAGGGCGACATTCTCCATCGCCGCCTGTGCGTTGCCGCGCAGCACGCGGGAGAGGCCGGCAATCCGTTCGCACGTGATGGGGTTGCGCTTGTGGGGCATCGCCGACGACCCCTTCTGACCCTTGGAGAAGTACTCTTCCGCTTCCAGCACCTCGGTCCTCTGGAGATGGCGGATTTCTGTCGCAAA
>JAGDMK010000260.1 GCA_017860635.1 Bacteroidota bacterium | reverse complement strand
CGGAGATGTCACAGGTATCGATATCGGTGTTGTGCCGATCAACTCGTTCGGCTATGCAACGCTGTCCGGCACAGTCACAACCGGCACCACACCTCTGCCCGGCGTGCGTGTGATGGCCACATCTGCATCCGGTGCTGTTGTAGGATACGGACTCACTGATGGGGCCGGTGCGTATTCAATTGCTGCAGTTCCTCCGGGTCCCACGACCATCGCCGTGGACTGTCCGGATTATACATCCTCTGAACGGGTGGTCACTGTGCCGCAGGATGGCTTCTCAGTGAACAATGTGAACTTCACGCTGCAACCGGATGCGACCACTGACGTGTCCGGCATGACACAGGTGCCGGAGATGTTCGCCCTGAACCAGAACTATCCGAATCCGTTCAATCCCAGCACCACGATTACCTTCGACATGCCGGTTGCAGGATATGCCACACTGACCGTGTTCAATATGCTGGGGCAGGAAATCCAGACGCTGCAGAATGGAAACGCTGCTGCAGGACGGTCAACTATTGTCTGGAACGCAACGGATCACGCCGGTCAGGCCGTCGCAAGTGGAGTATATTTCTACCGATTGACCGTTTCCGGTGCGAATGGCAAGACGCTCTATCAGTCAGTTCAAAAGATGATGCTGATGCGATGATCGAACGGCAGAGATGATAATCTCTGCATCGAATCGCAACTGGAACACATAAGGATATACCGCAGGACAGCGGAGAACGCAACGGGCCGACAGAACGCCCGTTGTGTTCTTCGTGCTTCTGCGGATACTTCTTCCCGGGGGCTATCATGAGAGCGCGCGGAGCAGTGAACACTGCGGCATGGACCGCCATCCTGGCGGTCTGTCTGACCGGCGGCGTCTTTTCGCAGACGACCGTAATACCACCTGTGCCGGCAAACCTTGTTGCCCAGTCCCCACCTGAGCTTCAGCCTCGGGTTCTTCTCTCATGGAACAGCAGCGTCGGGACCTGGTTTTTCCGGATCTACCGCTCGACTGGTGATACGACGTCGTTTCGTTGGATTGGTGTTGCGCAGGCCAATAAATTCGAGGACCAAGGGGTTATTGCTGGCACTCAGTACTACTATTATGTCACTGCCGCGCAGTTTGCAGACAGCCTTCTTCGTGAGAGCAAACGCAGCAATATGGTGGGGATCCGGGCATATTCCCTTCCGCCCGGGCCAAAAGGGATCATGACGGGGAGAGTGGTGGACCAGATCTCGGGGCTTCCCATTCCGAAGGTCCGGATCCGCTTCTTCAAAATGCTTGCCGCCACCGACCGGTTGGTCGAAGCTGCAACTGATCCGTCGGGGTGGTACACAGCGCTTCTGGACACAGGACGCTACCTGGTTCGCGCGGAGGAACTGGCGGTCACCGTCACACAGGCAGCACATATTCCGGAGTGGTTCGACGATGCTCCGAAGCTGGAACTGGCAACACCGGTTGCGGTCCGTTTCGGGGACACGGCGCGCGTGAACTTTGCGCTCAGTCCCGGCACGCAGTCCCGGTATGCCTACATCAGCGGAATTGTCACCGATGACCAAGGCATACCATTGAGCGGTGCCGCCGTTGCATTTGTCCGGCCCATTCAGGAGATGAACGCGTACGCCGCACTCACGGCCACGAGCCCGGGGACCGGCCCGGAGGCCCAGCTCATCCCTGGGATTGGGTACACACGAGGAGTCGTCTGGGTCGGATTCACTAATCCTTCCGGGAAGTTCTTCGCGCAGGTGGTGGCCGGGAGATCGTATGTAGGAATGGCTGCAATGGTTGGATTCAACCCCGTGCTGTACGAAAACACAACCGATCCGACACAGGCGACAATCCTGCGAATCGACGCTGATACGTCGGGCATCAACTTCAGTCTGACCTCCAAGTCAGGGGGAACGAGTTCTATGCAGGGAATGATCCGGGACGAGGAAGGCAGCGAGGTACCAGCACGGATCATACTCTTTCCACGTCCAAAGGGCGGCGAAGACAAGCCGGCGGTGTTCGTCCATACAGACTCCACGGGGACATTCGAGCTTAATGATCTTCCTCCCGGGACCTACACCATACTGACGATTCCGTTTGGCGATTGCTCTCCCGGCTACTACAAGGAGGGGACAACCAGCGTTGTGTCATGGATCGATGCCGACACGGTGGTTGTCAACGGGAGCCCGGCGGCACTGACTGTCACACTGCCACGGTTACGCAGTGAGGGGTTGACCAGGATTAGCGGGCGTGTCCTCTCCGTGAATCATACCGGGCTTCCGGGCGTACGCATTGTTGCACGCACGTCTGCCGGAACTATTGCGGGGTATGGACTCAGTGATCGGACAGGTGCGTATGAGATGGAGGCGGTAACGAGCGGAGCACTGACTCTTTTTGTCGACCGCTTCCAGTTCAACCTGGTGCAGTCTCCTCTTACCGTTCCGCAGAACACGTATGCGCTGACGAATGTCGATTTCGTGCTGACGTCGTCATATCCCACAGGCGTGGAGGCTGCGGGGACGCTGCCGGTGACGACACTTCTCCATCAGAATTTCCCGAATCCGTTCAACCCGTCGACAACCATCCGGTATGATGTGGGAGAGGAGGCATCGGTGGAGCTCCGGGTGTATGATGTGATTGGACGGGAAGTTGCCACTCTGGCCAGTGGAGTGCATCAGGTCGGTCGCTACGTAACAGTGCTGGACGGTTCACACCTGTCGAGCGGCGTGTATTTCTGTGTCCTGAGAGTTAATGGGTCCCGGAGTTACACCCGGACGACGCGGATGCTGCTCATGAAGTAATGTGGAAACGGCTGTTGGGCTGGTTGCTGCGGCTCACAGTGGATGTGTTAGGCCCGCCGTGGTCTGTTTCGGGAGCGACATGTAGCCCCCGCAACGATATCGACTTCCGCTTGTACTGTGCACCAGCGCGCTGTGATGACACGGCCGGTTGCACCCGACAGTTGAGGGTTTCATAGTGAAGGCGATTACAACAACTGGTTGGGTCGCCTTCTGGTTGAGCAGGTTCGGTAGAGCAAGACAGTAGGTGATGGGGCGCTCAACTATCGGTCTGGCTGTGCAGAAGCACGCAGCCAATCTGCAGCTGCACTATTGCCTGCAACAAACCCCGTCGAGAAGGCTGCCTGAAGATTGTACCCCCCGATCGGCCCGGCAATATCCAGCACTTCTCCGCAAAGATACAGCCCCCGTACGATCCGTGACTGCATCGTCTGAGGATTGACTTCGTTCAAAGCGACACCGCCGGCCGTGACTTCACCCCGCTCGATGGGAATGGCGGCCACCCGTCCGATGTGCCATCCTTTCAATGCGTGTGCGATGGCGCGCCGGGGTTCCCGGGGGAGTACGTGTCCACGCACCTGCCCATCCACACCGGCGCTTTGCAGTAACGGTTGCACGAGGCGATTGGGCATCCATGTTTCGAGGATCGTCCCGACACTGCGACTCCGGTTTGACTGAACAGATGCGTTGAGATCATCGTCCACCGTTTCGACGTCACGACCGGGAGCGAAGTCCACGTACAGGTCAACATCACCGGACTCGCGGGCGGATGCAACACTTCTGCTTAGTTCCAGTGCAGCCGGTCCTGACACTCCCTCGTGGGTGAAGAGAAGATCGTCATCCCACGAACCGATGCGCCGCCGGCTCGCAAGGGCAAAGAGCCGGCAGTCACGGATGGCAACTCCCTGCCATTCGCGTGGCAGCGGCGGCGCAACAATCATGGGTGCCAGTGCGGCGCGGAGGGGGACGATCGTGTGCCCGAGCGCCGCGGCCCATCTGTACCCGTCACCCGTTGTACCGGTCTTGGGATACGAAACGCCTCCGGTCGCCAGAATGAGATGGCTGGTCAAAACCAGTTCGCCGCCCACACGCACACCCGTAACGGCATTATGTTCAGAGATAATCTCATCTACGCGCGAGTTCAGCCGGATGGTCACATTTGTCCTTCCCAGCATCGTCTTGAACGCCGCCATCACGTGTTTGGCTGATTCTGATGTGGGAAAAACGCGTCCGTTAGGCCTGGCTGTCGTCTCGACACCCTCGCTCGCCAGAACTTCCAGAATATCCTGGTTTGAGAATTTGTAGAATGAGGGCTTAAGAAACCTTCGTTCCCGTTCGGAAAAGGCACTCAGGAGAGCAGCGATTGTGCCAGCATGGGTGACATTGCACTTTCCGCCTCCGGAAATGAGGATCTTCACTCCGGCACGGGAATTGCTTTCAAATAAGAGGACCGGTGCGCCGGAGAGGGCGGCCTTCCATGCCGCAAGGAGCCCCGCCCCGCCGGCCCCGATTACGATGACAGGGTGTGCCATGGAGCCAAAGGTAGCGAACTTGAACCTCATGTCCAACACGGTGCGGCGAGGAGGTTAGAGAGATGAAGACTGGAGATACGACGCCCCGGAAGAGTCCGTTCTCCGTGACAATTGGTTCGGACTTTGCCCCACCGCCAACAGCTCCACCTTCCCTTAATTCGGGTGTGGATGTTCAGACTCAGATCACGAAGCTGACCACTGCGGCCCAGCAGTATCTGAAAAACGGGCAGAGCGCAGACCCCCTCGATGCGCGCGTAGTTTCCTGCGAAAAGGCGGTTCTTCCTGCGTGGGAGAACTACCGCAGGCAACATGCTATCGGAACAGTTCCCACTAAGGTCAGTGATGACGAACGTCTCGCCCGACTTAAAGCGGAACGAGAAGCTCAGCGTACTGCCAAGGAACGGCAGATGTGGGAACAGGCTTCCAGCAAGCCGCGCTTCTTTGGCAACAAGGAGACTCCCCCATCCACCAAGCGGTGAGCTGTTGCTCCTGATGAGGTGGTTCCTCTGTCTGCTTGTTCTTCTGACTGCACCGGCCCCGACGACCGGTGCAGAACGATCATCCCTCCACGGCCATATCCGCGACCGGGCCACAGCTGACCCCCTTCCGTCGGCACACCTGCGGATTCTCGGTACCACGCGTGGAACAATGACTGGAACGGGAGGAGAGTACGCTCTTCCGCTCGAGTCCGGCACCTACAGGGTCGTCGCGAGCATGCTCGGGTATCGGCCCGATACGGCACTCGTCCACGTCGAAGGATACACCGTCCACGATGTCGACCTCCTTCCCGCAGAGATCGTCCTTCCGGAGGTCGTGATCTCGTCGGAGGATCCGGCAGTTGAGATCGTCCGCCGCGCGATCGCCCACAAGCACGAGTGGATGGACCGGCTGGCAACATACCGGTGTGAAGCCTTTACACGGCAGGTACTCAAGCGCGACACTGCCATCGCCAGCATTACAGAGTCGTTCACACACGCATACTGGCAGCAGGGGGACACGCTTCGTGAAGTCGTGCGACAGCGGAGGCAGACTGCCAACATCAACGAATCCTTCAACTTTGCCTCCGTCGGACAGATCATCAACTTCAGCGAAGACACCGTCCGCTTTCTGGGGTACAACTTTGTCGGTCCAACGTCCACTGAAGCCCTCGACTACTATACGTACAAGCTCCTCCGCACAGAGCGCTCCGGCGGCCAGGATATTTTCGTCATCAGGATGACACCGGTGACCCGCACGGTCCCACTGTTTGACGGTACCATCCGCATCGCCGACAACAAATATCCGCTGATGGGAGTGGATGTCGTCCCGAATGAAGCTTTCCAGATTCCTTTCGTCAAGGACAAGGCGTTACGATACCAGCAGCAATTTGCCCTGCAGGAGGATGCGTTCTGGCTCCCCGTTGACATCAGGATCTCTGCCCGGGCGAAGATCAGCTTCGTCGGGATCTCCTTCCCCGTTTTCGGATTCGAACAGACTTCCGTTCTCTCCGACTATGCGATCAACATTCAGCTGCCGGACAGCATTTTCGGAAAGCCACGGTTAACAGTCGACTCCAGCGCCACGAGCATTGATTCGGCGTTCTGGACAGAGAACAAACCCCTGCCGCTCTCCATGGATGAGGAAAAGGCCTATGCTTCACTGGACAGCACACAGACGCTCGAAGTGCAGTTCCGGCCCGGAGGAGTGGCAGCCACACTCGGAGGCGATGCGGGCGTTGCGGGAACCCTTCTGGATTTGCTTGATCTCTCGTTCAACAGAGTAGAAGGTCTTCATCTGGGTGTTGCATATGATACGGAACGCCTCTTCCCTCTCATCTCGCTGCATGGCGGCATCGCCTATGGTTTTTCAGACAAGGTGACGAAGTACGCCTTCGGCGCAACAGTCTATACGTCCGCACCCCGCACGCTGGGTTTCGGCGCAGAAGTATACAGGCGCCTGGACCATCGCCCTGATCAGGAGTACTACGATACATTCACCAATACTCTTGCCGCCCTGCTTGACAAAGAAGACTACCGTGACTACCACGGCGTGACAGGGTGGCGGGGATACACGGCATTTGCCCCATCACGCACGCTGCACGGAACACTCTCCTTTATCAGTGAGCAGCATTCCTCCGTCACCACGAATACCGAATACTCGTTCTTTTCCCGTTCGCGTCTGTTCCGGGAAAACCCGAGGATTCAGGAGGGCAACCTCCGGAGCCTTCGACTTGAGGTGCGTCTGGGCCAGCCTCCGGTCCCATTTGGTTTGATTGTCCAGAACAACCTCAGGGTAACGATCGAGCACTCCGCTCCGGGATTTGCGTCCAGTTCCTATGACTTCACGCGCTACGAGGCGAATGCCACACTCATTGTGCCGACGTTTGCACCGAGCTTTCTTTTCCGTCCGGGTTTCACGCTGTTCCTGGGGGCGGGCGAATCGCGGGGCGCGCTCCCGCTGCAGCGTGCGTTCAGTCTTGAGTCCTCGATGAGCGGAGATGGTCCGGCCGGTGTTATGCGCGGGATGAACGTGAAGGAGTTCGGCGGAACCGGCTATGTCGCCCTCCATGCCGAGCACAATTTCCGCTCGCTCCCGTTCCTCGCACTGGGGATCCCCTTCCTGTACGAGAATGCAATTGAACTCGTCGTGCATGGCGGCGTGGCCCGATCATGGCGTGACGGTGGAGCCGTCAGGGATACCGGAGCCGGACATCTGTTCGGCGATGTCGAATGGCCGTTTCGGACCACTGATGGCCATCAACCGCATACTGGATCTTTTCCGGGCCGACTTCACATGGCGCCTGAGTGCTCCGCGGTTCTTCCGCGTCACGCTGGGGATCGCCCAGGTCCTCTAGCCGCCAGAAAGCTAACGGTCCGGGGTATGCCCCGGCCCGGGACGACTCAGAGGAGTAAGAGCGAGTGCGTTCGAGGGGCGGGGGGGGAATTTATGCCCAAATGGACACCAATGGACATGTTTTGCCAGCCCAAATTTGCGGCGGTAAAACATTGGAATTTCTTGAGGATTTCGCTATATTTTGATTTCTTAGAACGAAGAATAACCGAGGAGCTTCACAGGCCGTGCCCAGCAAACGGATCTCCGAGAAGCAGATCGAACAGTTGATCCAGGAGCTTCACGATCTCGCCTACAATCTCTGGCGCTCCTGGAACCCCGCCGCCCAACGCATCTTTCAGGAACTCTCACCCTTTTTCTGGGAAGACAGCAACCACAATGCTGTTGAGGTGATGAGCTGGATATCCGGCCCGGAACTGAAGGGCCGCCTCCAGAATCCCGACTTCTTCTCCAGGGTCGATAACGTTTGCAGGAGTTACCGTGCCTACATGAAGGAGAAGAGCACATGGGGAAGTAAAAATGCGGCGTCGCTGAAGAATGCACCCGTGGCATACTTCAGCGCCGAATTCGGTCTGCACGAAAGTCTGCGCATCTACTCTGGCGGCCTCGGGATTCTGGCGGGCGATCATACGAAATCCGCCAGCGACCTGGGTCTACCGCTCATCGGCCTCAGCATCTTCTATCGCCAGGGATATTTCCGGCAGCAGACCAGCCGTGATGGCTGGCAGCAGGAATTGTACCCGACCTTTGACCCGCAGCGGCTTCCTGTGCGCCCCGTTCTGGACAAGAAGGGAAACCGGGTCCTCTGCAGCGTGCCCATCGGGAACACAAATGTAGACTTCCAGGCCTGGGCAGTTGAGGTCGGCCGCGTGAAGGTCTACCTGCTTGACACCAATCTCCCTCAGAACAGCCAGTTCTATCGCGATCTCTCAGCACACGTTTACGGCGGCGATCAGAACAACCGCATCGGTCAGGAAATACTCCTCGGCATCGGCGGCGTGCGTCTCCTGCGCAAGCTCGGCATCATGCCTTCGATCTTTCACATGAACGAAGGACACTCCGCGTTTCTTACGCTTGAACTCCTCCGTGAGCAGCTGCAGCTGAAGAAGCAGCTTGCGGAAGCTCAGGCATTCGTCAAAAGCCATTGCGTCTTCACCACGCACACACCTGTTCCGGCTGGCCACGACCGCTTCGACCGTTCCCTCATGGAAGCAAATCTGGGTCCCTTCGCTGCCGGGCTCGGCCTGTCGATCGACCAGCTCATGAGTTACGGGCGTGTCCATCCTGACGACGCAGGTGAACAGTTCACGATGACCGTTCTGGCACTGAAGATGTGCCGTGCGGCCAACGGTGTGAGCGAACTGCATGGCCGGACGAGCCGCGAGATGTGGAAAGATCTGTACCCGGAAACACCGGCAAGCAAGGTTCCGATCGGACACGTGACAAACGGCGTGCATATCACGGGCTGGACTTCACCGACGGCATCGCAGTTCTGGACCGTTCATCTCGGACCCAAGTGGATCGACAAATTCCGCGATCCCAAGTACTGGCACGCGGCGCTCCAATCGAAGAAGATATCCGATCAGGACCTCTGGGCCCTGCGCACATCACTTCGACGGGAGCTGGTGGAGTTCGCGCGCAAACGCCTCCGGGACCAGAACCTGCGTCACAACCCCGACGATGTCGGGCTCTTTGACAGCGTCCTTTCGCCCGATGTCCTCACCATCGGGTTTGCCCGGCGCTTTGCCACCTACAAACGTGCACCGCTGCTTTTCCGCGATCTCGGATGGGCCATCCGCGTGCTCACCGACAAAGAGCGACCCGTGCAGATCATCTTTGCTGGAAAGGCGCATCCTCGCGACGAAGCCGGCAAACACTATATTCAGGAAATCATCAACATCGCACGCCGTGTTGATCTGTTCGGACGGGTCGTGTTCATCGAGGACTACGATATCAACGTCGCGCGCTATCTTGTGTCCGGCGCTGATGTGTGGCTGAACACGCCGCGCCGTCCGATGGAAGCCTGCGGCACCAGCGGCATGAAGGCGATGATGCACGGCGGATTGAACCTCAGCACAATGGACGGTTGGTGGAGAGAGGCATTCGACGGACATAACGGATGGAAGATCGGGGAAGACACAACCGCCAGCACCGATCAGTTGCAGGATGATCTGGATGCGGCATCGCTCCGCGCCGTTCTGGAGAATCAGGTGATCCCGCTGTACTACGACCGGGGGAAGGACAACATTCCGCACAACTGGCTCAAGCGCATGCGGCACGCGATGACGTCATTGATTCCCATATTCAATACAGATCGCATGGTCGCAGAGTATACGAAGAACTACTACCTGCCGCAAACAGGGAAGAAGAGGTAGGAACGGGGGCGCAGCAAGCAGCGTTAGCGCCCCCGCGTCTTTCTGTCTTCAGTTGCGATTTTCTTCAGGATAGCACTCTTCAAAGCAGCACGCTTGCGGGGTGAAAGGGCCTTTGGCGCCCTTGCCGTGTCCGGTGTCCCTCCATCCAAAATGTACAGCTTGGAACACATGGTTCCTTTGAAGCGTCCTTCACGCTGACACTCCAGATGGTGCTTGAGAACGTCCTTGTATGATGAGGAGCCTGACGAAAGCCAGAACTCATCCAGGTCGGTACCACATTCTGTGCAAAACGTTTTTCGCTGACGTCGTACCCGTGTTGCCATAGACTGTCTCCAGAAGGGACTGCTCTGAGGGCATGATATCCCCTCCTTTAAAACCTTTTCCAGTCGTCAGTGGTTCCACGCTTTGCTTGTAGATATGGGGTTTTTTTTGTACCATGCCCCACCGCTTCCAGCGCCACTACACACATCGTACCATCTCGAAAGGATGTGCGGATCCATGAAGATCGGCGTACCGAAAGAGACCATGCCGGGCGAAACACGCGTGGCACTGATTC
>JAGDMK010000085.1 GCA_017860635.1 Bacteroidota bacterium | reverse complement strand
TTTACCATCATAAACTTCTTGGTTGCACTGAAGCTGCCTGAAGCAAGTCGATAGAAATAGACCCCGCTGGCAAGGTCGCGCCCGTCAAATGTCACGGTATAGTGGCCCGGTGATTGCACCTCGTTAATCAACGTTCGTACCTCCCTTCCCAGGATATCGAAGATGGTCAATGCTACGTGTGATGATCGAGGTACACCATAGCGAATGGACGTAGTCGGGTTGAAGGGGTTGGGGAAGTTCTGCTCCAGTTCAAAAGCCGCCGGCAGCATTGAAGGAGCCTCCGCAACGCCGACCGGGTTGTCCTGGACAAATTGCGCCATCCAGACGAGGGCAGGTCTGGCCGTTCCGGAGTACCGAACCAGGTAGCATGATGTCTGCCACACTTGACCTTCACGGTATCCCCACAACGTGATACCTTTCACGCCCGGATGCCTCCACAGGACCGGAAAGACCTTCTGGTATAACTGCAGCTGTTGCACGTCGTTCGGAGTGCCTGAGTTACCCAGGTTGCCAAGGTCAAATTCGGTAATATAGATGGGCAATCCCGTCGCAGCAAGCCTTGTCAGATTGCCCTTGAGCATGTTCGTGTCGGCGCCTTCAAGTTCAAAGCGATGCCCCTGGACACCGATGCCGTCGATCAGGCCCCGGTCCTTCAACAGATTGATGATCTGGAGGTAGGACGTCGTGGCTCCATTGTCGTTGATGATGCCAAACTCATTCAACAGCAACTGCGTGTTGGGTAGATACTGCCTCGCCATCTCGAAGGCTCGTATGACCCAGTCCCATCCTGTCGCGCCATTGCCACCCAGCGCATTTTTGTAGTTCGCACGTCCCGAAGTTCCATCGGGCGGGTTGTGTCCGGGCAACGGCTCATTCACGACATCTACCTGGTCCATGTCGGGGTATCTCTGCCCCACTTTCCTGAACCAGGTCTCAATGTAGCCTGCCTGCGTCGCGGAATCAAGGCTGGAGATCCAGGAAGGCTGCTGGGCACCCCAGATCAGGGTATGATGCTTGTAGACAAGCTGATTGTTCTTTGCGTAGTTGTAAGCCGCGTCAAGTCCCGTCCAGTTCCACTGTGATGTGTCCGTTGTGACCCCGACGGATCCCCATTTGCCCGCGTTTTCCGGCGTGACCTGGTTCCAGTACTTGATGAAGTCGGCGTCCGTGCCACCGTACGAACAACCGATGAATTTCGACATACCCGAGGCGATCGCCGGCCCATCCCAGATCGTGCCGGTGTCCGGTATTGCGGGCTGGCCGGCCTGTACGCTGTCGAGGTTCGCAACGGTGAAGCTCAGCGATGTCTTGCCAAACGCAAGCTTGTCGATGTCTAGCCCGTTCTCACGGCCCCCGATCTGGAAGGTTTGTTCCAGGCTGTCGATGTTCACGACAAATGGCTGTCCCGGGGTGCTCTGGTAGCCGTTCTTCAGGTTGACCCATTTCCAGACACCGGTGCCAAGGTTTCCCGGGCCATCAACGACATCGGCCGCGTTCGAGAAGCCGGCGGATGCAACGCCGTTCACGATGATCCAGTCGGCGACGGCCGTATCTCGCTTCGAGCCGAACCCATTCCCGTAGAAGAAGCTGTCGTCATCGAAGCCGGCCGCTCCAACCCGCAGCCGGGCATAGAGATTGTACTTCCCGGAGTCCGCAAATGTGACCTGATACGTGATCATCCGGCTTGTGTCGCCCGGAGATCCGCCGGTGATGAAGTTCGTTGCCACAGCAACGTACGAAACAGGGCCATCCTGCAACATGGGAAAGTTGCTGCCACCAACGCCGGATTCTGCCTCGACGATGACGGGGAGCTTGCCTGCGTTGATATCGGCGATCAGCAGGTTATCAATATAGATAGCATTGTCCGTGTTCCCGGCATAATTGAAGTGGATCGGCGCTCGAATAATCGTTTGATTGTCGTTCACGGTAAACGTCATCGTGTACTTCTGCCACTGAGTCGTCAGTGTCGCCGGCCGTATGGCTCTGTACTCGGCATAGGAATAGTTGCCAATCGTAAAATTCACCTGGGCACCTGCCTTCGCGGCCTT
Source organism: Bacteroidota bacterium (assembly GCA_017860635.1). Lineage (GTDB taxonomy): Bacteria > Bacteroidota > Ignavibacteria > UBA10030 > UBA6906 > JAGDMK01. The sequence goes on along the minus strand of JAGDMK010000085.1, from coordinate 9,696 downwards.
CGCCCAGACTGTGTAATTGTACGTGGCTCCCGGCTTCACCGGAATGCTGTCCGCGACAACCTGGATATCCCACTGGTTCGTCCCGAGGCCTTGAACAGTCACTTTGAGCGCGCGGCTTCCCTGTTGCACGGTATCGCCCACGATCTCGTACACAGGCGGCGGAGCGATGGGGCTCTCGAATTGAATGAGCCAGCCTGTGATGCCTGACGCCGTGACGTCACCGAGGCTAGAGCTTTCGAATCCTCCGTTGGTGACGAGCTGCGCATGCAGCGACGACGGGCCGGCAAAAACCAGCATTGCCGCTAAGAGTATCTGACAACTGTACGGTCGCACAATAAGTCTCTTCATGTCTGCCTCCATCTGCTGTCGTGTGTTAATCTGCACTTCTTCGTTCACTCGGTCACACTTCTTCCTATTTTTCGCTCTGCAAGAGTTCATTGACGGCATTCGCCAGGAATATGTATTCGGCGCAGATATCAATCACACATTCATTCTCGCCCCAGTGGAACGGCCAATCCTCTTTGTTCTCCAGAAAGTCAGGTTTCAACAGGAGCACGCCGGGAACAACACCCCCCGCGATAAATGAAAAATCTGCCCTGTTGCTGCCATAGGTTCTCTTTTTTGATTTCGTTCCGACGCCCGCAACAAACGAGATATTCGAGTACGGATGGCAGCCAAACAGATAGTCGAGCCCTCTATACACGTGCTCGCGTCCAATGCTATTCGGGAAGCTCCTGTGCAAGTAGTAATTTGCAGTAGCCCAATTGATCAGTTCAGAGTTTCCAGCCCAGCCTCTTGTCCCGATAGGTACTCCGTAAGGATTCTGCTTGCTGAGGGTGTCAATGACTCCCCTGTACTTCAGAACGTATTTTTCAAGTTTCGATTTGTAGCCTTGCGGCATGTACTGTACTGCCTTCGCGGCAGTCGCAATATTCCATACCAGAGCGGAGTCCAGTTGAGGCCATATGAGTTCATCGAACCTTCTGTAATACCGTTCGTTCTTCGTCGTAACGTAGAGTTGCAGCGCCGCACCACATTCCGCGTTTTTGAAGAACCAGGGGAACCTCGCAAATTGCGCGGGTGGAGGCTCTTTGCGTTCTTTCTCCCAGGCAGTCTCGGCTGTCGAAAGAGCTTCGGCGGAGAGCTGTTCGTCATGCCCCTTCAATGCGCGGCTTGAGGCTGCCAATGCTGCGATTGCGGAGTAGTTCAGGCCCGGGAGTGCAGGGGTAAAGACCCATCTGTCATCCAAGGTCCCGCTAGTTCGTCCATCACTCTCATACGGTTTGAGCCCAGGATTGTACAACAGATTGTCGGTGATTGTTGACGCATCTCCCAGGTGATGGTATTGATACAAGTGGGGAAAATTGATCCCCCGTACTGCAAAACCGACATTTTTGAATTGCGCCACGAGTTGGAGAGTCCCGTGCTCAATTTGTTCCAAAAGATCCGGTTTGCCATCGGGGCGATGAATTTCAACGAACCTCGTTTTTTGATCTACATAGGTCTCGTCACGTTTCAGGCTGAACGTCTCCCATGAATCCACAAAACTTTGAATGGTTGTACAGTGGTGCCCGGTTTCGATGTCAAAATCACCTGCGTCAAACCACCCGCCGACGTCCAGTCCGGGAATATGCTCCAGCGGTTTGTACTTTGTGTGAGTTGTAGAATCCATCCAGTACCCGTCAAAATGGCGAATGTTCACGGGAGCCTGGAGCGCATCGTCACGGAAGGGAACTCCATGCCAGACGCGGTATGCTTCCCTCACGAGCATATGATCCATCTGCACCGGGAACCAGACGTCGAGCGTCGGGTGCCAGACGTTGCCATACACCTGCGTGCCAATCGGGAACGCATCGGTTTGTCCGTCGCCATACTTTATGAGATACAGACCGCTGTCTTTCACCGAGGTGAAGTCGAACTTCACGTAGTTATAACGGAGAAACTTCCCCCATGCCTTTGCCTCGCCTGTTAGCTTCTCCACGAGCTTGCCTTCTGGCGTTACTTGATACAATGTCGCAGTTGTGAGTGCTTTGTCATTCTTATCCAATTCTATGACTGCGACCTTGCTTTGCGAAGGATGATATCCGACTTGGGAAAAACCGATAACAGGTGTTCGCGTCCAGTTCGGGATTGTGTTCGGCTCAATGTACCATTCGACCACGGTGCCTGTTTTGTTTGCCGGAATCGAACTGCGCACGACAAACCATCCGTTCTGAGCGAGAAGACGGCCATCAAAGAGCATCAAGTCCTCACTCAAGGACTGTATCCGGACGAAGCGTTCCGGATCTTCGGGCGCCAGAACCAGTGTCCTGCATGTCACCAGAGGTACCGGGGCAAGAAATTCGTTTCTGCCCCTGTCATTGAATGTTGAGTATCCGTTGAACTGAGGTACCTTCCGCGATTGGGGACGGACTTCCGTGTTACTGGATGGATAGAGTGGAAAAATGCCGGGCCGCCCATCGGCCAGATATGTCTTTTCAAAATATGCAGAAGGAAGGAACTCGAGATTGAAGCCTGCGTGTCCGACGAGGTTTTCAGGAAGGGGCCTGTCGAGGCTCACACGAATCATCACCCCATTGTCCTTTGCCGTTACAGTCACCCTGGAATCAAATTCGTAATCCTCATACCGCAATTTCACTTCGATGGAATTGTTCTTCTTGTCCAGCGTGCGATCCTTCATCACGGGGATCTTATCCCACTGTTCAGGTGTCGCCTGCAGCCGAACCGCGCCGCCTGTTGCGGTTCGAACGCCGTGATGGATAAGCTCGATCCCTGAAGTCTTTTCATCGAAGAAGAACCCGTTGTACTGGTTGCTGAAGACCAGGACATTGAGACCTCGCGTCTCCAGGTAGCCAGAATCATTCAATTGCAGGTTCTGACAGAACACTGTGTTGGACATGAGAATCAGGAGCACCAAGACAAGGGTTCCGCTCGTCTGGCTGCGCACATCCCTTAGGATCTTCCCCGCAAGGATACCTTCAAAGCCATGTTTTACGCGTTTCCACAGCATGATATTCTCCTTTTATACAATCGGTAAGCTTCCTGAGTGTTGTGGGTCTCGGGGAAGTCTATTCTTTGATTTCAGATATGTACTTGGCCCCACATCGGTGACAAACCGACAGTGGTTTCCGACGCCTGTATTCTCGAAACCTCTGTGCCCGGGAGCTGTTCCAAACTTCGCTGATGCTAGCATCTTTGATGTTACCGATCGAGTAGTCGGGGAAATCAACGCAGAAATTGGCCTCACCGGTGGGCTGGATATCAATCAGGTTCTCGACATTCAGGCAGGTGGCAGATCTCACCTGCGTCGATTCATCGTGAAACCAGATCCTGTACTCATCCTGGGTGAGGGGCATGTAGGGAAAATCATAGATGTCACCCAGGGTCTCCCGGTATCTCTGCAGTTCTTCTTTGAACCTGTCGAACTGAACTCCTGAACCTTCGTGATGGAATCCCTTCCAGGAGAAGGCTGTGCAGTCGAAATTCTCTCTCAGCTCCCTGTCGTATTCAGTTCCAACTTTATTTGAAAAATAGTAATACGGCACAATATTGACGGAGGGTATGGAGAGGCTGCGAGCCACATCAGCCATTTGCCCCAGCGAGGTGTAGTTGTACCTGCTGATGGTGAAGCAGATGCTCTTACTGATCTTGTTGCCGCATTTCTGTTCCAGATCTGTCAGCAAGGCGATATTCTGTCTTATCTTCTGGAAGCTTCCTTTCTCGCATCGGACAGCATCGTGCACATCTTCAGGACCGTCCACCGAGAACGTTATATGCATGTTGGAGATGCTGCTGAGCTCCACAGCGCACCGATCCAGGACAGTGCCATTGGTGTCGATCGAAAGAAAGATCCCCTTCGCGTTGATATATCGCAGAAGCTCTATGATGCCCCTGAAAAGAAACGGTTCACCCCCGCGCACCAGCACGAATCGTATCTTGTGCTCAGCAATTTCATCGACCAGGCGTTTCCAGTCCGCCAGAGTCATGCGCGATCTGGTGTCGACCGTGTGGTTCAGGACATATCCTTCCTCGCTCCACTGACCGCACATGCGGCACCGGAGGTTGCACGCGTTCGTCACAGTGAACGAGATAAACCGTGGAAACATGATACACTCCTCCATCATTGGGCTCTAAGTCCCATGGATTCCAGCTCTCGATTGAGAACGTCCGCGTAGACCGTGACGGTGTATTTCTTCCTCAGAAAGTCTTCCGTGGCCCGGGTGAGCTCCGCTCTGTGGTACTTTGTGAAAACCTCCGCGATGGTCTTCTCCACATCCTCGTAGGACAATTGTCTCTCCCCCCGCAGGGCGACGCATTTAATGAGCGCATACTGGCGCCCCTTTGTGGAATCGATGTATTCGATTGGTCCGGCGGTCTCGTGGAGCTTCAGTCTGAACGCACGTTCAGCAAGGTACGGGGGTTCATCTTCGAGAAAGGTATCCATGGCGCCATCCCGTCCCCGTACATATGTCTTCACAAAGATCTCCGGCGCGAGTTTTTCAAACGGGACGTTCTGCTTGAGTTTACGTCTTGCTTCCTCCACGACCTTCTTGCTTGAATCGATGACCGCGTAGAGATTTACCTTTGCTAGCTGGTAGAACATCGACTCCTTGTGTGCCTCATAGAACTCTCTGAGCGCCTTGCCGGTCGCCAGCGGGATTCGGGCTTCAATTGCCTGGAAGTCGTAGAGCCGGAGAATCTCGTTGCGCAGCACAGGATTGTTTGTCTGAGCATGGAAGATGTCCCTTTCGAGATTCAGGGCCTTCGCCCTCTTCACCAGGATGTCGGTTCGCACGGCTTCGAGGATATACTTCTTCACGTTCTCCTGCGTTATGGGGGATACGTTCCCCCATTTCAGGACGTCATTCAGTAGGCGGAGATACTCCGAGAGATCGACTTTCCCGTTGGGATAGGTGACAACGACGAGATTTCTCCCGCGCGACACCGCATTGCGCAAGGTATCCGAATAACCAGTGTCGTAGAAATGAGGGATACCCGACCATTGTACCAGCTGTTCCAGCGCTTCGCGATTCCACGCCAACGCCTTTTCATCAATCAGGCTCTGCTTCGTTCGTTCAAACTCCTTGAGACTGACATCCACGTACCTCTGGTCGAGAGCTTTTCGAATCTCTTCCTTCATGTTTTCATATGGTGCGACGTCTCTCTTCCTGACTGCGACGACTTTCACGATGGAGATTGACTCTGTACTTTCAATGATTCGCACTTCACCAACGGGCAGACGAAAGATGGTGTAGCTGAGGTCGCTGAGGAGGCTTAACCTCCAGGTCAGAGGTGGCATGAGATAATCTGAACGGGCTGAATCACTGGCGGGAGTGTAGTCCTTCGCCACCTCTGCAAAGTCGGCACCACCGTCAATTTGATTCTTGACGCTGGTCGCGCGAGCTCGCAATGATGCCAGATCCTCCGGCGATGCGCTTTGTGGCTTTGCCAGAGTGACTTGCTGATAGACCACCTCCTTCCCCACATCTGCGTATGCGCTTTTGACAGAGTCTTCGTTCATATACTTCTCATAGAACTGTGTCTCGTAGTAGCGAACCACCAGTTCTTCGCTGATTTCCCGTTTGATTCCCCGGAGCAGTTCTTCGTCCTTGTCGAGTCCCAGGGCGAAGAAATCAATGAGTTTCAACTGATTCACGACTTTCCCATCCACAGCTTTTTGGTACGCCTTTGCCCTGTTCTTGGGGTACTTGTAGATAAGATGAGAGTCATAGAGGAACTGCTGCACCTCCGCAAAGCTAATCGGGTACCTGCCATCGATTCTTGCGATGATACTCTGCCGGGAGGTGTCCTGGGCATGGCCGCTGGTGAGAACTGTCAACGCCAGAAGCCCCTGGAGAGCAGAACGAAGCAGGCAGCGCACTCGGTGTGTCATAAAGGAACTCATAGTAAATGAACCCAATGGATCCGGTAAGGACGACAACCGCAGGCGAGAAGAGGGCCCGGGGCCGGCCTACACAATAGTAAAAAGAAAACCCTGATAAGTCACTATCAGGGTCCGGTAAAAACCCAGAGAGATCAAGCCACCGGTCACGCACAGCGCGACGAGGTGCCCTGACCCGATCTCCCGACTGACAACGAACATATCACGTGGAAGTCCCAATGGAGGCGGGAGTTGGAGGGACATGATCGCCTCCAACTCCACGCCCATAGTCCTGCCGCGCCCATTGGGCGGGCATGAGAGAGCAACTGCTGCTATCTCACCAGCGACATCTTCTTCACCTGCGTGAAGTCGCCGCTTACCAGCTTATAGAAATACACCCCGGACGACAGCCCGGCAGCATTGAACTTGACTTCATGCGAGCCCGCGGTCCGGTGTCCGTTGATCAGCGTCGCGACTTCCTGACCGAGAAGGTTGAAGACCTTCAGACTCACATCCGACGCACGCGGGAGCGAGAAAGCGATCGTCGTGCTCGGGTTGAAGGGATTCGGGTAGTTCTGGTCCAGAGCAAAGGCTTCGGGCAGTGCGCCGCCCTCTTGAACGGCCAGCGTCCCATTATACAACATGTAATCCAGTTTCGCATGCTCCGCATCTTTCTGAGCTTCCCACTCGGCCTTCCGTGCAGGGAACCAGTTCAAGTCGCCCACCGGGAAGCCATTTGTTCCACCTGCCATGAGATCGGCATCAGTGTAGGAAAGATCGATCGGAATCGGCCAGTCCGAGTAAACATAGAAATCAGGACCGATCAGGACCTTCCGCCAATCGGACAGAACCGCGGCAGTTCCGACGCCCGCGATGTCAACCGTCTTCGTAGCAAAGACCTTTACCGAATCAACCCAATTCGTCAGAAGGTCCTGTGGGTCCGTAAAGGCGGGCAATTTGGGATACCAGGTACCTTCGGTCAAGTATGGATAATTCGCATCATCGTCGAACATTGCCTGGGTCCTGGTATTCATCGTAATCATCTGGGAGACCCAGGTCTGATCGTTGTTCACGTTGTTGGTCTTTAACGTGGCAACCATGTCATCGAATTTGGGATCCCAGTAGATAACATTGTTGTCCACCAGCACCTTTCGATCCATCTGGACCATCGTGGACTCCAGTGTATCGAGATTGACCAGACCCGTCGGGAGCCAATGCGGATCGACTTCACTCTTGTCCTCGTTATTGCCAATGCTGTCGCCGAACGCCTGGACGTTGCAGTTCACAAAGATGTTGTTGGTGACCGTCAGGTCGCTGACGTATCCCTGGCTCTCAAAGATGCTTCCGGCACAGTCAACGAACGTGTTATGGTTGAAGAAGAGTTTGTTGATCTGGTAATTCCTGAATTTATACATCATCCCCTGGGCCATGACGTGCGTTGAATTCTCCACCCAGATCGTATCTGTATTGTTGTTCACATTGTCGTAGACGCCACCGTTGCGCCGGCAGGGCTGCCCGCTCAAGTTCACAAAATAGCAGTCAAGGATCTGCAGGTTCATCCCTGGCCAGGCATTGGACTGGATTTCGACCCAGCGTGTCCGCTCAAAGAGATCATTCTCAAGAACGAGCTTCTGGTCTGCCGCTGTCGTCCCGAAAAACGCCCAGCCCAGGGTGCCATCCGAAATTCCAGGAATGATGCTGCAATTTTTGATCGTCGCAGAGCTTCCGATATTTATTCCCCCTGTGTTGTTGCCGCCCGCATCCCTGTAACCACAGATTACGGGAGGCGCGGAGCTCGCGTTTTTATTATTCACCAGACGCGTAAAGTCCTCACCAACGATGACAACCGGTCTATCCGTCGCTGTGGTAGGAGTTGCAAGAATTGGATAATAGCCATTCTTCTTTAGCATATACACGCGTCCCGCGGGTGGCGCCGCATCCAGATTCATCGCGGTCCCCAGCGTACTCGCCTCATTTCCTTTTTCCGAAAAATCTTTGATAACAGCAGTATCTCCCCGCATGGAGGAAACATAATCTGGGAAGGTCTGTGCCCCAGCCACACAGAACAGGAAGAGTACCGCACCGATAAGAAGTACCAATCTGCGTTTCACTGTAAGTCCTCCTATGTGAAACCAAAATACGTTAATTGAACTATACCTCCGTTCCGCTTTTCGCCTCAGGCATATCCTCCTTTCCTTGATTTCTTAGCAAGATGTCGAAAGAACGCCTTGGATCACGCACACAGGCGCGGATTTAGTGACGAAAAGAATCACAAGCTGTAGCGCAAGCTAAGTTGATAAAAGCTTGGATAATACTGAGTCTGTGCAACGTTATCCGATACCTCCCCCCCGACGACCCGTCTGAATCTCTGATATGTGGTTGTTGGCGAATGCGTCAAATTCTGAACGTCGAAGGAGAGACTTAGGCCCTCCACCGGTAATGCCTGTTTGAGAGTGAGATCCCATCGATAGATTGCTCCCGTGAACTGATCCAGTTCCGGCGTTGCTCCAACAGTGGTAATCACATTGCTTTGCAGGTTGAACGAGACACGTCCCGAGAATCCTTTGTAATCAACTCCGAGCGCCACGTTCAGAACGTGGTCACTCTGATTGAGAAGCCTTGCATTGCGCGTGGTGTCTTTGGTGAGGTATACGTGTTTCGTGAATCTGCCATCCTGATAGGTTGAATCGATGTTCAGCACTTGCCGGTAGTCCATGTCAGACCAGACTCTCGTGTAGTTGATATTCAACACCAGGTTGTCAAAAGGACCGGGCAGGTACCAGAATCGCGTTTGCCACTCGAGTTCTATCCCCTTTACGTGGGCCGGATGATTATTGTTTATGAACGTGGATATCTGCGTCGACTTGCTCGGAGCCTGGAGCCCGAGACCCTGCCAGAGAGATGAATCGGGGAACGAAACGTCATAGAGTCCCAGATTCTGATAGTAGATCGATGTCGAGAAAAACACGTTGTCCAGGTTCTTGTAGAAACCGCCTACCGTAAAGAGCCCAAGATCGTTATTGTGGAAGGAGAGGCTTACGTCATAGTTGTTCGACAGGGTTGGTTGTAATCTGGTATTTCCAGCCTGTGCTGAGGCGCCGGGCTCGAAGTAAATATTCGGAAGGATCGCCTGATAGTCCGGGCGGGAGAGAGATTGCGTGTAGGCTAGTCTCAGATCGGCCCAATCCGTAATCGAATACCGGAGCTGGGCATTCGGAAGGAAATCGTCGTCATTACGATTGACCGTATTCAATGTATCAAATATAAGGCACACTCCATCGACCGAGTGAGTGACATAGACGAAATTCGCTTTATAGTCCATATTGTAATGTTCATACCGAACGCCCCCAAACAGCTTCAATCGGGGTCCGATATTAAAGGTACCCATCGCGTAGCCTGCAGCAAAAGCCTCTCTGCCATCAAAATCATATCGTTCAGAGTTCGACACGTGTCTGTTGGGTACCCAGGTTATTGTCGCCTGAGGCAGGAAGGTGTCCATCTGATTGGTGTTAACGACGTATTTGATTGGGTACGAACTATTAAAGAAATAATCTCCTCTTTTGTAATCCGTGTTCCAGATGTCGGATAGCAGAAGAGGAGTGGTATTGGAGAGCACCTTGCCGGGGATAAAGTACTTCACTGCGTCGTAGAAATCCTGGTCGCCGATCCTCTTGTACTTTTCCTCAAGATCATTCGTTCGCTTGGAAGGTGCATATTTGCCGCCGACCTTGAACGTTGCCGAAAGGTCCTCCGAAAGGGTGACCGGGAGAGTGAGATCGAGCTTTCCGGTATACAGACGCTCGGTAAAAGCCTCG
>JAGDMK010000259.1 GCA_017860635.1 Bacteroidota bacterium | reverse complement strand
ATATGCCTCGCTCCGGTCAAGTATAAACGGGTCCGCACCCCTTACGCGGAGGGCAGCATTAATGCCTGCAATGATGCCTTGCCCGGCGGCTTCTTCGTAGCCGCTTGTCCCGTTGATCTGTCCGGCAAAGAAGAGACCCCTTACCAGCTTCGTTTCGAGCGTGTGCTTAACCTGGTACGGCGGGAAGAAGTCATACTCTACGGCATAGCCCGGGCGGATCATCCGGGCATGCCCCAGCCCGGGAATGGTCTGCAGAGCTTCATTCTGGACATGGGCGGGGAGGCTTGATGAGAAACCATTCATGTAGACAAGTTTGCTATCATACCCCTCCGGTTCGAGGAAGATTTGATGCCGCTCGCGATCGGCAAATCTGTTGATCTTGTCTTCGATGGAAGGACAGTACCTGGGTCCGACACCCTTGATCCTCCCGGTGAATAGAGGCGACTCGTCAAACCCGGTCCGCAGGACATCATGTGTCCGTCCGTTTGTGTGCGTCAGATACATTGGGATCTGACGGTTGGTGATCTCGGTATTCTGGAACGAGAATGGACTCGGGTGTTCGTCGGGATATTGAATCTCAGTTTCTTCAAAGTCGATAGAGTGGATGTCGAGCCTGGGAGGCGTGCCCGTTTTCAACCGCCCGGCGACGAAGCCCAGGGCAGCGAACTTCTCAGTCAACCCGACAGATGCGGGTTCGGCAAACCGTCCCCCTTGGCTCGTCTGCTTGCCGGTGTGCATGAGACCATTGAGGAATGTCCCGCTGCAGAGGACCAGGCACGTACAGGCGACCTTCACGCCGCTGTCCAGAAGAACACCGGACATTGTGCCATTTTCCACAAAGATATCAGCAAGGGTCCCTGTAACAATATCGAGATCGGGTTGGATACTGACCCTCAGGAGGGCTTCCCGGCTATACCACTCGCGGTCATTTTGGGAGCGGGGTGACCAGACAGCCGGTCCTTTTGATGTATTGAGCATCCTGAAGTGGATACCTGTGGCATCCGCGATTTTCCCCATCTCGCCGCCCAGGGCATCAATTTCCCTGACCAGGTGTCCTTTCGCGGTGCCCCCTATCGCCGGGTTGCAGGACATTCGGCCCATGGCTGCGGGGTCCATAGTGACAAGAGCCGTACTGCACCCCATCCGGGCTGAAGCCAGGGCTGCCTCGACCCCGGCGTGCCCACCCCCGGCGACAACGACATCATACCGATGTTTCACGTGAAACATTGACTTCCCGTCTTACTTGCCGATACAGAACCGCGCGAATATGTGGTTCAGCACCTCTTCACTCGAAAACTCCCCGGTAATCTCCGCCAGGGCCGCGGCCGCTTCCCGGATATCGAAAGCCACATACTCCTGGGAAGCACCTTTCTCCATCGAGGCGATTCCTCCATCAAGGTTCTGGAGAGCACGCTCCAGGCATTCTTTGTGGCGCTCGTTCGTTATGCATATGTCTTCCATCCCGAGCGACGCCCCGCCCAGAATCAGATTCGACAGAGCTGTGCGAAGCTCCTCAAGTCCCTCTCCCGTCTTTGCCGAGACGAGCACAACGGAGGCAGCTCCTTGCTCCAGCTCTTTCCGTACTTCCGGCTGGGGCCATGAAGGAAGGAGATCACACTTGTTCAGAACCGGCAGAAGCTGTTGTCCTTCCGAATGCACGGCCATTCGATCGAGGTGTTCCTGGACCGAAGACGAGACCGCAGCATCCATCACATGCAGGACGACGTCGGCGCCAGTCACTGCAGCGCGCGTCCGTTCGACTCCCAGTCGTTCGACATGATCAACTGTCTCGCGGAGCCCGGCCGTATCGGTGAGCCGGAAGAGTATGCCGTTGATGACGATGCTCTCCTCGAGCGCATCCCGAGTCGTCCCCGGCACAGGCGTCACGATGGCCCGGTCCTGTTTCAGAAGGGCATTGAAAAGACTTGACTTTCCCGCGTTGGGTTCTCCGGCGAGCACGACTGACACGCCGTCGCGATAGATCCGTCCCTGTGCGTACGATGACGCCAGGGAGGAAATGCGCGACCGAAGGGAGGTGATCTGATCCCTCAGTGTGGCCGCGCTGATGACATCAAGTCCTTCCTCTGTGAAATCCAGATTAAGTTCCAATAACGCACATAAGTCGAGCACCTCTTTCCGCAGCCCGCGCACGGTATTCCCGAGGCGTCCTTCCAGATGCCCGAGAGACACACTTTGCCCCCTGCGGCTCTGTGCCGCAATCAGGTCCGCGACGGCCTCGGCCTGTGACAGATCGATCCGGCTGTTCAGAAACGCCCTCCGCGTAAACTCGCCGGGTCCGGCTGGACGAGCCCCCGCCGCAATAACGGCTTCCAACACGGTGCGCGTGATCAGCGTGCCTCCATGACAGCTGATCTCCACCATATCTTCGCCTGTAAAGGAGTGCGGAGCGCGAAAGACCGTTGCCAGCACTTCATCCAGTTGTTCCTCCTTCTGGTTGACAACGTGCCCATAGTGCACCGTATACCCCCCGGCGTCTGCAACATTCACGCTCCCACGAAAGACTTTCGCTCCAATCTGCAACGCATCCGGGCCGCTGACGCGCACAACGGCAATCGCCCCCGCTCCTGGCGGGGTTGCGATGGCCACCATGGTGTCGCCTGCAATCCTGTCCACAACGTCACTTTCGGGGAAATTCCTTCAGAACAGCATCTAACTGAGTAGTTTACGGATTTCCACGTACAGTCGCAACGAACCTGAAAGGGGGGCATAATTCCAGATCCGGTTTGCGCCATGCCGGACACTTGAGTACGCGAGATAATGCGTGTTGCGCAGCAGCGCAAGCATGCAGGAGAGAATGTGATATTGTGTGGTTCTTACAAACGACAACGCACCTGCGCGGGCCAAGGGCAGAGCCAGTCCTCACGAGCAGACAGACTCCTGTGGTTACAAAAAGGTCAGGCCCACCGTCGCCGGCGGGCCTGATAGATTGTACCCCAATATCTGGTTCTGCCTTTTCTGCGTATGCCCCTATGGAAATGCTGTGTTGCCAGTTCAACACCACTCACTGAACGGCGTGAAGCCAGCCACACTTCTACTTCTTCATCTTCGGCAGGTCCTTCGCAATGCGTCCGAGGATCCCACCCTGCGACTTCTTCGGATCCACCTTCCGCAACGGCTCGTCCTTGTGCTGACGGTTGAACAGCATCTGCTGTCCGATGGAGAGGAGGTTGAACACGAAGTAGTAGAGGTTCAGTCCGGACGGCAGGCTGTTGAAGATCAGCGTCATCATCACCGGCATCATGTATACCATGGCCTTCTGCCGCGGATCGGTGACGGTCATCTTCTGCTGGAGGAATGTCGTGATCCCCATGAGGACTGCCAGCCCGCTGATTTCACTCATCCCGAAAAGGGGGACCGTGAACGGAAGCTTGGTGATGGCATCCGGAATCGAGAGGTCCTTGATCCACCAGATAAAGTTCGCCTGGCGCAGATCAATGGTCGACCGGAAGACGGAGTAGAGAGCAAACAGGATTGGCATCTGAAGCAATAACGGAAGACAACCGCCCGCAGGGTTGACACCGTACTCTTTGTACAGGTTCATCACCTGCGCGTTCATCTTCTGCGGGTCGTCCTTGTACTTCTCACGGATCTCGTTCATCATCGGCGTCAATGCCTGCATCTTCCGCATCCCCTTCATGCTGGTGCGCGTCAGCGGATGCAGCGCAATCTTGATGATGAGCGAAAAGACGATGATGACGAAACCGTAGTTCGGAATAAACATCCGCAGGAACTTGAAGAGCGGGATCATCACATATTCGGAGATCGGACGGATGATCCATGCAGCCCCCAGGTTCATGGTCCGCTCTACGCCCCGACCCAGCGCCTTGACCGTGTCGTACTCCAGCGGCCCGAGATAGACGCTTACTTCCGACTGTTCGACCGGACCGCTGCGGAACGGCATCTTGAGTGCCAGCGCGTACGATTCTTTGACACCCTTGTCGGCTTCCGCGAGGTGTGTCCCTTCAATGAATGCCCCCTCGCTCTTAGGCCTGTTGGGCAGAAGGGCAATCAGAAAATACTTGTTCCGTGTAGCCACCCAATCGGTCGCTCCCGAGATGTCCCGCTGCACACGCTCTCCCGCACTTGTCGCGTCCACCTCCGTCAGCTCGTCCCCGGAATAGACATACCCCATGGCAAAACCGGATTCATCCACGCTGTTATGTTCGGCGTAACGGATCCCGTGTTCCCACACAATCTGGTATTCAAAATTGGAGATCACCCCCTCCATCTGCTCGAATGTGAACCTGCTGTCGAACTGATAACTGCCGTTCCGGAACGTGAACGTCTTCACCAGCCGGCCGCCTCCGCTCACAGGAAGGACAAAAGCAAGCGTTACGGAATCTGCTCCCGCCAGCTGAATGCGCCGCCATTTCGGTCCGGCCACATCAAAGAAGAGATCCCGTGTATTGATCAGCTTCCCGTCGCGTGAGGTGAACAGCAGGCTCAGGTCGCCGCCCTTGTCGAACTCCACCAGCTGCACAGGCAGTCCGTCCCA
>JAGDMK010000084.1 GCA_017860635.1 Bacteroidota bacterium | reverse complement strand
TCATGTTGACTTAGAACTTCGGGTTGCCTATGTTCTCCCATGAGTTCCGGACCGCCACTTCACCTCTGTGCCATACTTTTCCTACTGATCGCCCCATTAGGTCTTCCGTTTAAGACCCTAGCTCAGACCTCGTTTTCCGACAGCTCGATGTTGCGTCATCCGGCGTACGTCCGGGAGGCTATACAGGAAATTGATGATGCTCACCTGTGGAATTCGATTGACCTTGACCGCGCAGGCCTCCAGGACCTCCGCGAATTTGTAGACGCTGGAGATTTTGAGCGGGCGGCAATTGTGTGGGGTGCTTACTGGTCGGCGAAAAAACAGCCCGCGTACATAACCTCGATGGATCATCTTCTGCCGGATACTGACCTGCTGGAATCGCCGATGGAGTTGCGGGATGCGACGCTTCAGTCTCCGGACGAACGGGACACGATCATTGCCCGCGCAGAATTGATCTTGCAGAACACAATCAGGACGTGGGGAGACAGCGTCATCACATTTGGAAAGGATGTGGATTTCAACAGGGACATGGGTCAATCAGGGAAATACGGGTTTCACTACTGGATCTGGTCCCGCCCGCTTCTCATGTCCTCGGTACTCACAGGTGATGAGAAATACCTGGAGAAGTTCGGTCAACTATTCAATGTGTGGTACGAGCAGCGCAACTCCATTACCCGGGGATTTCCTTCGCTGGATGTTGTCTATTATGAACTCGGGCTGGGGGTGCGGAACCGGATGTTCATCGAATACTACCTTCTCCCTTGCCGGCAACGAAGCGCCAAGTCCCAGGTGCGGCTGCTCAAGACATTTCTTGCCGCAGGGCGCTGGCTCTATCAACTGCAGAAGTGGGAAGGGTACAGGCCGGGCAACTGGCAAGTCCACGGCTCATACATGCTTGTCCAGCTCGCGCTCGTGTTTCCCGAGTTCCGCGAATCGGCGCAGTGGCGACAGATCGGCCTGCAGAGGATGATGGAACACCTGGAGAGAGACTTTTTTCCCGATGGCGGCCATTCGGAACGTTCCCCTCGGAACTATACGATGGCTACGTACCTGAACTACCGCAACCTGGCATACCTCCTCGCAGCGTACGATACTGAGCAGGAAACCGCGAGGCGCATCCGTGCGTCCCTCGGACGCACGCTCGAGTGGTGGGTAAGCATGCTTGCTCCAACGGGCGAGGTTCCGGCCATCAATGACAGCCATCGAGGGCTCTTCCCGGAGAGAATCACGCGGGACGGAAGAAGGTTCTTCACCGGCGACAGCGGTGCCCGTCCGCGATACACCTCCCGTCATATGCCCGAGTCGGGCTTCACCGTCATGCGAAGCGACTGGTCACTGGATGCATTGTATATGACGGTCAATCACGGTCCGTCCGCAGGATTTCATACCCACCTGGACCTCCTCGATTTCGAGCTCTATGCTTACGGAACACCGCTCGCCGTGGACGCAGGCATCGGCCTGACATACGACGACTCCCTGTATCTCACCTGGTACAGGTCGTCGCGGGCACACAACATGGTCGTCGTCAATGACAGCAACATGGAACGTGAAGGCCTGCGAGGTGAGAATATTTATTGGGGCTCCACCGCCACCGTGGACTTCTTCGCCGGAGAACAAAACGGATACCGGCGATTTGGGGTTCGCCATCGCAGACAGATTGCGTTCATAAAGCCCTGGTACTGGTTTGTCGTGGATGATCTTCACTCCAGCCGCAGCATTGACACTCTCTCCTGGTACTTTCATTCTCCCACTGTACTTCTTCCCGCTGGTGCGGGGTTCGAAAGTAAATCTGCTCCAGGGATCCGGATTATTCCAGTTGGTGTGAACTGTGCCAGCCGGGTCGGAAAAGGAATGGCGGCGAGCACAAGTGTCCGGGTGCCGGGTAAAACGGAGGAGATCAACTGGGTGAGATTCGACCAGGTGAGCCGGTCAGACTTTCCCAGCCAGTTTCCCATCCTCCTCTTTCCGTTCCGTGCTGCCAGCGAGATCCCCCGGGCGGCCAGGCTTTCTGCGCAACACTTCGTAGTCCAAAATGCTGGATCAACCGACAACCTGTATTTTGCATCCGGGGCATATGCGGACGGCACGATGCAAACGGACGCCTCGTTTGTTCTCATCAGGAAGAGTAGCGACAACCGGCTGTCGTACGTCGTGGTAAACGGGACGTACCTGAGGTATCGCGCAAAGACTCTCTGGAGCTCTGATGCTGCAAGCTCCGGTGAGGGGGAAGTGCCGCAATCCTCCAGGTAGGAGTGAGGGCGCCGGTCAGCGGAGAGATTCCGACAGGTCTGAGGTGAGGGAATCTCGATCAGCGGCCCGGGAGATCGGCTGTTCTGTATGGTCAACAGTTGGGTATTATTCAATGGTCCTGTATCATTTGAAGGTCCTGCATCATTCAACAAACCTTGATGAAAGTACCTCTCCATGTATCGACGTGATTTTCTGAAAGCGAGTTCATCCGCACTCTGCTTGGGGCTTGGGTCAGTAGTGCCGGGATCAGTGTTCCAGGAATTGTTCTATTACGCATGGAGCTGGGACAAATGGCGAGCCCTGACCGGAACAAAGCCAGAGAGGTACTTGTCCGATCAGATTGGTCGGCATGAGCTTGTTGACCTGTTAACGGTGGGGGGCCGCAGGATTGTGAGCTCCGAAGAATGGCTCACGAAGCGGGAAGAAATCAAGCACATCCTGTTGCAAGTCCTGGGAGATTTCCCTCGCGCCACACCCCCGCTCAATCCGAGAATCGTGGAAGAGAAGGACTTTGACAAGTACGTGCGCCGGAAAGTCATCTACACGGTGGAATCCGGCGACGACGTTTCTGCCTATGTCTTTCTCCCGAAAGATGGCGTCAGGAGGCATCCCGCAGCGTTGTGCGCGCACCAGACGAATCCGTACGGCAAACGCGAAGCCGCCGGCATCGATGGAAATCCCGCTATGGCATTTGCGCCCGAGCTGGCAGAGCGGGGCTACGTTACTATTGCGCCGGATGAAATCTGCTTCGGCGAAAGACATAATCCGTTGCTTGGCCACTACGGCGACGCCATTGCGTTCTATGAAAAGCATAAGGAGTGGTCCATTGCGGGAAAAATGATCTGGGATAAATCACGGGCGATTGACTACCTCCAGACGCTGGACGAAGTCGATCCGGAGCGGATTGGCGCGATCGGGCATTCGCATGGAGCGTACGGATCGCTGCTTGCTGCAGCGTTCGACAGCCGCATCAAAGCCGTGATTTCAAGCTGCGGTTTCGTCCCATTCCGCACCGACGGCAACACGTTTCGCTGGTCGCATGCCACAGCGTTGATACCGAAGCTCGGGTTCTTTCTCGGCGGAAGAGAAATGACCCTGCAAACCTTCCAGAATTTCAAACTCAAAGAAGTCGATCAGACCCCGTTCGATTGGCATCATATTCTCTCCCTCATCGCTCCGCGGGCGCTCTTCCTCTCCGTTTCGCTGGATGATGAGGTTTTCCCCGGCGGCGAAAGCATCAGGAGCCAGGTGGTGCCTCGCATCGAGCCGATCTACGATCTGTACAAGAGCCCCGAGAACTTTGCAGCGTATTTCTTCCGCGGCGGACACACCATCCCTCAGGAAGCCCGGGCGAAGGCGTTTGCAGTGCTGGACCAGTGTCTGAAGGATGAACCAAAGTGACGGCTCCGAAGATCCTCCCCTTGCCTTTTGGTCCGCCTCGGGTTATCTTGGCGGCACAGACATCGGCGTCCGATGATTCTCCCGTCCACCACCGGGATCAACGTGGCCAATTCCGGCAGCAGGGATATCGACAACAAGCCCGCCAAGCAGATGGAGGGGAGACGGACAGTTTCAGGCAGAATCGTCGACTCCTATTGTTGCGTTGATTTCCGGATCGTCAGTCGCAACGCCGTTAGAAGCATCAAAAGGCAGGAACAAGGAATCCCCCAATGAAAGCGAAGACATTCCGCATTGCGCTTCTCGTAAACATTCTGCTGGTCGTCGGCTCATCAGCCCAGAAAATGCCTCTGGTCTATGATGTCGAGAATACAGGCGCAGACTTTCCGGCCCCGGCTCTGCCTTCGATCAACAACCTTCCAAGCATCAATTCCTTACCAGATCCGTTTCTGTGGGCCGATGGTAGCGGTCGCCTTTCGAAGTACTCCGAATGGCGGCGACGGCGTGCCGAGATCAGCGCGCAGGTCCAGCACTATCTGCTGGGGAACAAGCCGGCTCCTCCTGACACTCTTCGGGCCAGCTTGTCCAATGACACACTCACCGTAACTGTAGTCGTTGGAGGAAAATCCCTTACTCTGCATGCCACCATTGCTCTACCGGGCAGTGGAAGCGGACCATTTCCAGCTGTGATTGGTATGGGCTTCGGGGCCGGCAGCCTGCCGCCAGACATATTTACCGGTCGCAATATCGCGACCATCACGTACAATTTTGGGGAGATCGCAGCATGGGGTGCACCCCGCGGTCAGGGAGGGTTCTACACGCTGTACCCTGATCCCAAAGTGGGGAACTTCACCGCCTGGGCATGGGGTATCAGCCGCATCATCGATGGTTTGTACAAGGTTCCCCAGACAAACATCGATCTCAAGCACCTTGCAGTAACCGGGTGTTCCTTCGCCGGTAAGATGGCACTGTATGCCGGCGCTCTTGATGAGCGCATAGCGCTGACAATTGCTCAGGAGCCGGGAGGTGGGGGTGATGCGACATGGCGTTTTTCGCAACTCGTCGGCCCGACTGTCGAAACGCTGGCGAACGCACAAGGCAATGCCTGGTATTATCAGGATGTCAACCAGTTCAACAATTCTGTGACGAGCCTCCCTTTCGATCAGCATGAGGTAATGGCGCTGATAGCACCGCGGGCCCTGTTTGTCCTGGGAAATCCCGATTATGTATGGCTGTCAGATGAGTCCGGCTTTGTAGGGTGCATGGCTGCACAACTGGTCTGGGTAGGAATGAGAGCGAACGACCGGTTTGGCTTTTCAAAGGTTGGAGGTCATGTGCACTGCCAGCTTCCGGATGTCCAGAGACCGGATGTCGTTGCCTTTGTTCAGAAGTTCCTCCTCGGGGACACAACGGCGAATACAAACATCTCGACCAGCCCGTGGGGTACCAATCTGACTGGATGGATCACATGGCCTCTTTTGAGACTGACCAATGATCTGACTTCTGTGGGCACTTCTGATGAAGTGATTGACTCTTTTGATCTTCGGCAGAATTATCCCAATCCGTTTAATCCATCAACCACGATCGAGTACGCGCTGCCACATCGTTCGCATGTCACGTTAACCGTTTTCAACACCCTCGGCCAGCAAGTCGCGACGCTTGTCCAGGGAGAGAAGGAATCGGGATATCACGAGGTGAAGTTCGACGCATCACGATTCTCAAGTGGTGTATTTTTGTACAGGATGCAGGCAGGTGCATTCGTGGAGACGAAGAACCTCTTGCTCGTGAAGTGAGTGATTTTTCCACGATTCTTCAAGCAGTCAGTCTGCTTGACAAAGTACGATTCGCTCTATTGCAGGAGGTTACTCTCCCAACACACTTCACTTGGTCTGCTGGACCGCGCGCGCTGGAAGAGATGTTGTACCTTCATCATTTCACGAACCCGATCTGGTTCGATCAGAAGGGGGGATTTGAGCGGGATGACTCTCCGGAAATCCTCGCCCGTTTCACCTCCAAAGTGGTCGAGCGACTCGGATCCAAAGTGCGACTCTGGTCAACCATCAACGAACCGAATATCTATGCCGTTGAGGGGTACTATCGTGGCACGTTTCCACCCGGACTTCGCGACTCTGGAAGAGCCATTGTGGTATTCCGGAATTTGCTCCGGGCGCACACAGCATGCTACCGTGTGATTAAGAATCTCCGTCCGGATGCGCAGATTGGACTCCTTGCAAACATCTTCGTCTTTGTCTCACCCCAGCCGTGGAATCTCCTCGACGTGATGCTCGCCCACTTTCTTAACAACGCCTTCTCGGTTTCGGTGGTCGATTATCTCACGACGGGAGTCTTTGATTTTTCCATTCCCGGCGTAGGAAGTGGACATTACGACAGCGGCGTCCCCGAGGCGTTCGATTTCGTGGGTCTCAATTATTATTCCCGGCTTCTCTACCACGTTGACCCGTTCACGGAAGAAAAGATGGTTGAGGTCCACCGTCTTCCGCGGGAAGAGCTCACCGATAAGGGTTGGGAGAACTACCCGGAGGGATTGTACCGGGCCCTCCGCATGATTTCCTACCCGGAGGGATTGTACCGGGCCCTCCGCATGATTTCCTCGCGGACTGCGAAACCGATCTTCATTACGGAAAACGGCATAGCAGATGACAGTCTTCCGAAGGGTATTCCAGTCCCTCAGGCAAAACCCCTGGTGCTAAGGTCACGTCGATGGACCTGCGTAACCCGTTCGGCACTTCTGAATTCAACAGGAAGGTATACTGCATCCCATGAACCGACGCGAATCGTTGAAACAACTGGCGACAACGTTTGCCGCCGTACCGCTGGCTCATTTCCCTCCGTTTGGGAAGTTCGAGCACATGACTGCCGCGATCGATGAGAGCATCCTCACGCGTCTGGATCTGCTGCGGGGGGAGCCGCCATGCCGATCGGAGATACGGATCGAGCGAGGGGGCGCGCGGCTGTTTCTCAACGGAAAGGAGGAATTCCCGTTCTTTGCCGTGAGCTCCAGTCCACTCCGCACTGCGAAGAGTTATCGGGAAGCCGGAATACGCTTTCTGCATCCATTGATCGGCCTCGAAGACGGCTGGACTGGCCCGGGGAAGTACGACTGGACACAGTACGATAAGTATTTCGCAAAGCTCCTGGAGATCGTTCCCGACGCATTTCTCTTTCCACGCATTCATCTCTATGCTCCAGTCTGGTGGAAAGAGTCACATCCTCAGGAACTCATCAAATGCGGGCTGCCTGTACCTCCTGAAGAGTACAAAGTTCCGCCACAGTATGTCGACAGGGACTCTGGACTTAACTGGGCTCTGAACGATCCGTACGGGGCGTCATTTGCCTCCGAGATCTGGAAGAAGGAGACTGCGGATATGCTCCGGCATTTCCTGAGGCACCTGGAATCGTCACCCCTGAAGAGCAGAATGATGGGATATCACGTGTCCGGCATGCATACCGGCGAGTGGCACTACCTCGGCTGCCGCTGGTTTCCCGATTACAGCCTACCGATGCAGAAGGTGGCCGGACCGGTGCCATCGGTTGAGCGCCGAGTCGACAAGGACGGACCGTTGTTGCGCAACCCCGAGACCGACGCGGATGTCATACAGTTTCTAACGAAGTACCACGCGAACACGGCAGAGACGGTGGCTGGGTTTGCCAGGATTATCAAGGAGGAGACCGGGAGGCGGGTCATGTGCGGGACGTTCTTCTGCTATGTTCTGGAAAATGTCATGATCCAGGAAGCCGGTCACCTCGTGCCGGACGCGGTGCTCCATTCTCCCGACATCGACTTCATTGCCACGCCGTACACCTATCAACGGAGCAATGTCCCCGGCAATCAGCGATGGGACAGTGATGTGATTGATGACGCGGGTAACTGGCTTGGCCGTGCCCGCGGGGTTGGTGGCGACGGGGCATACCGTGTGCTGAGCGAATCGATGCGCCGGAACAACAAGATGTTCATCTCAGAAATTGACTGCAGTACCTACGTCGAGCCTTACCGCCGGAGCGAGGGCGGCTCCGGTTCGGATACCGTTGACGGGACACTCAAGATTCTCCGGCGTGATATCGGTCAGGTCTTTGCCACAGGTCATGCTGGCTGGTTGTTCGACTTCGGGCACCTTGACCCGCCCTTCAAAGCCGACAAGAGCTGGTATGATGATCCTCCGATGATTCGCGAAATCAGATCGCTTCTGAGTCTGGGAGAACAGCAGCGCCCGAAACTCGACATCAGTCCGATCTCTGAGATTGCGGCTGTCTACGAGCCGAAATCATGGCTTGCGACGAAGAACTGGAAGGCCGAAGAGCCGTGGGAACACCACGGTATCGTTATAAGTGATTTCATCGGCCACTGGATGGTAAACTCCCAGGCGCGCACAATCAACCGGATTGGTGCGCCGGCGGATTTTGTGCACCGGTTTGATCTCGTCCCCGATGACCGTTCTCGATTCAAGCTCTTTCTCATGGTCAATACATTCTTCCTGAGAGGGGATGAAGTGCAAGGGCTGCGGAAGATTTTCAAAGGAACGGGTGCAACGGTCGTCTGGTTCTATGCGCCGGGCTACATCGGTCAGCACAAGTTCGAGCCATCGCAGATGGAGGAGTTGACCGGTTTTAAATTCAAGCGGATGGATGCACCCGGCCCGATGATGATCCGCTGCAAGGTCGAAGAGAATGAACTAAAGTACTTCCGGGAGTTTGGTGTTCAGAAGCCGCATTATCCGCGTTTTGCAGTAGTCCCGCGCGAGGGTGAAGCGGTCCGCGTCCATGGCACATGGAGCGACAACGAGGACATTGCATTTGCGAGCAGGGAATATGATGGCTTCACGTCGATCTACGTGGGGACGGGGCCGATGCCGGTAGAACTGCTCCGGTGGATTGCGGGGCGGGCGGGAGTGAAGCTGTGGAGCTCCAAGCCCGACAACGTACGGGCCACGAAGGACGCGGCAATGCTCGTCGCGGCCGATGAAGGTGAGCGGGTCTTCAGGCTGCCGCACCCGATGGCTTCTGTGGAAGGAGGTGCTGCGGCAATCGAACACAGGCTCTCAATGCAGTTCGGGGAAGTGAAACTCTTTATGAAAGCGTGAACGGATCCACAGTCCAGGGATTTCCCGATTTCTCTGAACTTCCTTCAATTCCTTTCGAGCAGTATCACACTCGCTGTGCGCAAGGAGCCTTGATGTGAGACGCGTTTCTTCAAAGCTCCCGGAGTGGGCGAAGGAGCCTCTTCGTCCTCTGAGAAGGTTTGCAGAGGGGTTGGTCTACGCTGGAGAAGGGAGAGTCTGCCCCGTATGCGGAAGGTCATCCCGCCGCTTTAAGCCGTCTCCAATAGACCGGCGTGAAGATGCTCAATGCGTTTATTGTGGCGCCCTCGAACGTCACCGCCTCGTGTGGCTGTTTATCCAGAAGAAGACAAATCTGTTTGACGGCAAACCCAAGACGATGCTGCACGTCGCGCCGGAATCGTGTTTTGAACCAAGGTTCAGAAAGCACCTCGGCGACAACTACCTTACGGCTGATCTATTCAATCGTCGCGCAATGGTCAGAATGGATGTTGCCGATATTCAGTATGCCGACCAATCATTCGACATTATTGCTTGCAGCCATGTGCTGGAGCATGTTCAGGATGACAGGCGGGCGATGCGGGAATTCTTCCGGGTTCTGAAAAACGACGGGTGGGCGATACTGCTTGTCCCTATCACCAGCGAACACACAATTGAAGATCCATCAATAGTCGACCCCAAAGAGCGACTAAGAGTCTTCGGTCAAGAAGATCATGTCAGGCGGTATGGTCCGGATGTCGTTGATCGGCTTCGCGAGGCAGGATTTACTGTGGAGATCATCGGGATAAACGACTTGGTGAATGACAAAGAAGCGATAGAAATGGGATTAACGGCAGACACTGGGATGATCTACTACTGCACAAAGCAATCATGTGGCTGACCGGCAACATTTCGATCCTTCCGTATGCGGACTTCCTGGAGGAGCTATGGGAAGGGCGGTACGGCTGATACCTGGATGATGGACTGTGGAACGAAGGGATCTGTCACATTGCCGAATTCGTGGGCACGTTCTGGCTTGTTCTGGGAGGATGCGGTAGTGCGGTGCTGGCAGCAGCATTTCCGGAACTGGGTATCGGATTCGCCGGCGTTGCCCTGGCATTCGGGCTGACGGTTCTGACCATGGCCTACGCCATCGGCCACATCTCTGGATGCCACCTGAATCCCGCAGTCTCTTTCGGTCTCTGGGCTGGAAAGCGTTTCCCGGCGAAGAGTCTGGCCGGGTACATCATTGCACAGGTTCTTGGGGGGATCCTTGCCGGAGGGGTTCTGTATTTCATAGCAAGCGGCAGGGCCGGATTTGATGTCAGCGCCGGTTTCGCCTCAAACGGATACGCAGAGCACTCCCCGGGAGGGTATTCACTGGGTGCAGCGTTTCTCACGGAAGTTGTCATGACTATGATGTTCCTCGTCGTCATTATGGGCGCGACTGACAAACGTGCGCCACAGGGTTTTGCGCCTCTTGCCATCGGGCTATGTCTCACGTTGATTCACCTCATCAGCATCCCGGTGACAAATACTTCGGTGAACCCTGCGCGTAGCACGGGCGTGGCGCTCTTTGTCGGCGGCTGGGCTCTGGCTCAGCTGTGGCTGTTCTGGATAGCGCCCATCGTGGGAGGGATTCTCGGCGGCGTGCTCTATCGCTATCTCGGTAAGGCGGACGACTGACACATCGTCCGGGCTCAGAGCGGACCTCCTGGCGATGGGACACGCACCGCTTGATACCGCGGCTGCTCGTCGCCTTGCCGCC
This sequence comes from Bacteroidota bacterium, assembly GCA_017860635.1. Taxonomy (GTDB): domain Bacteria; phylum Bacteroidota; class Ignavibacteria; order UBA10030; family UBA6906; genus JAGDMK01. Next base: position 17,343 of record JAGDMK010000084.1, on the reverse strand, counting down.
TCCTCTCCGTTCTACAATGCGATGATGCGCACCACGTGTGTTGCCACGATCCTCCAGGGGGGCCATGCAGTCAACGCCTTACCGCAAAGGGCAACCGCAAATGTGAACTGCCGGATGCTTCCCGAATACACCCCGGAGGAGGTCCTTGCCACGCTTCCCTCTGCACCATTTTTGCAGACAGTCCCGACCCTTTTTCTATACACACGCCGACCCAGATCCGCCCCTTTTTGCCCCTTCTTGTGGTGGCACGTGAGTTGAACAAACAAACCTCAGAGAATTCGTCAGTGAGTCAATTGAGGGAAAGGAGCGGATGGCCATGAAAGCGAAGAGCAGAATTGCAGCGACGATAGCAGTACTTCTGCTGGTGGCTTTTGCGATGACATCGAATGCCCAGACTCGCGTCAGCTTCCGGCTGGAATTGGGCTCACCCCCCATGAACAGATATTATGTTTCGCTTTCCGAAGACTACGATGTGCCCTACCATGACATCCGGGTGCTGCACGAAGCCGGTGTAATCGATGAGGACATTCCCGTAATCCTCTACATCTACACCCATTCGCATTACAGCTTGCGGCAGATCTACAGTCTCAGACTCCGCGGCGCGACGTGGGAAAATCTCTCAAACTGGTGCGGTGTCCCCCTTTACCGGGAGCATTACCGTCCGCCTTACGGCAAGGCGCACGGCTACTATCGCAACGGCCCCGGCAGAAACCGGCATGAATCTCCGCGAGCGCATCGTTGAGGCGATGAGTGAAGACATCGCGCTCGTGACAGAGTACAACCCCGTCAGGTCAGCCTGGCGGGGTTTTTTGTGTTGCCGCCATATCCGCCTCGACTATAATCAGCGACGGCATTAGCCCTTCGGCAGGGTATTCCCGGCCGGTTCCACGCGAGCGCGGAATCCGGGGGAGGCATCAGGCACCGATTCTGTGACAGAAGGGTACGTCACTGTCTCATGGCCTGTCCGCTGCACCAGGTCGGATGCGGCGACCTGACCCCTGTGACACCTTGCAATTCCAACTCCTGTAGCGTATACTCCCGATGCAACCATCGGTACCTGATGGCTTGCTCAGCCTGACCCTTTCACCGGCCGACACGTTGCTTGATCTGAACGTCCGCGTGCGCTCCTCGGGTGAGATGGTGTTCAGCAGAGAGCATCATCGTATCTCACCGGCTGCGCCCGTCCGCTTCCGCATGGATGCAGAAAACGGCAAATCCATCCCATAAGCCTGGGTCACAATGAAACAGAACATCTACCTGATCTTCATCTGCACCGTCGCGATGTTCGGGGGCCTGATGTTCGGCTTTGACATCGCCATCATTTCCGGCGCAAATACCTCGTTGCAGTCGTACTTCAATCTGGACGAACTCGAACTCGGCTGGGGGACCGGCTCGCTCGTGCTTGGTGCGATGATCGGCGCGTTGGGATTTGGGGCGCTGACGGACAGGTTTGGCAGAAAGAGAATCCTGATCTATGTGGCTCTGCTTTTTGCCCTCTCGTGTCTGGGAAGTGCCCTCTCTCAGACCTTTGTCGCTTTTGTCCTGAGCCGGATACTGGGTGGACTCTCCGTTGGAGCGGCATCCGTACTTTCGCCGATGTATGTGGCGGAAGTCGCTCCCAGGAAGATCAGAGGCACGTTGGTCTCCATCTACCAGCTCACGATCGTCATCGGGATACTCATTTCATATCTGATAAACTACGGTCTGTATGGTGTGGAGAATGACTGGCGGTGGATGTTTGCGACAGGCGTCGTCCCCTCGGTGATCTTTTTCCTGGGGCTTTTTGCCATCCCCGAAAGTCCCCGGTGGCTGTACCTGAAGGGACACAAAGAAAAGAGCAGAACGATCATTGCTCGAATATCTGGCGCGGCCGATGCTGATCTTGAGATTGAGGAGATAGCGAAGACCCTGGAATCTCAGAAGAACACCACCAAGCTCCGTGAGCTGCTTTCTCCGTCAACACGGAGAGCCGCGTTCGTTGGATTTCTCCTTGCTGGTCTTGTACAATTGGACGGAATGAATGCGGTCGTCAACTATGCTCCCAAGATCTTCCAGGGGGTTGGCTTTGAAACACAGAATGCCCTTTTGAACACGTCGTTTATCGGTTTCATCAACTTTCTCTTCACATTTGTTGCCATCGCCATCATTGACAGGGTAGGACGAAAGACATTGTATCTGGTCGGATCGCTGGGGATGTGCATCGCATTGCTCTCCCTGGCCACGACCTACTTTCTGCATGTTGAAGGGGTCCTGACAATGGTCTTTGTCCTGGCTTTTGTAGCATTCTTTGCCGCCTGCATAGGTCCGGTGTTCTGGACTCTGGTAGCCGAAATCTTTCCAAACCGGATCAGAGGAAAAGCCGTCGCTCTTGCGTCATCCATCCAGTGGAGCGTCTATTTCCTCGTAGCGCTGCTCTTCCCCCGCTTCCTGGAATTGGTCGGTGGAGGATTTGCCTTCCTGTTCTTCGCGGTCATGACGTTGCTGCAATTCATCGTTGTGAGGCACTATCTGCCTGAAACGAGGGGAAAGAGCCTGGAAGAGATTGAAATGCATTGGAATGAAGCATCCACGATAGGCCAGGAACACTAGGGGCAAGAGCGGTGCCATGAACTCCCGAGAACGGTTGTTGCGAACGATCAACGGTGAAGTCACCGACCGGGTTCCGGTAACGTTGTTCATACAGGACCACGGACATTTCATTCATCAGCTCCATCCCGGCATAGATCCCCTGGATTATGAGAAGCTGACCTGCAAAGTCATCGACTTTCAGAGAAAACTCGGGTGCGACGTCTTTGCGCGGATGATCTTTGACCTCTACCATCCGCTGGGCATCTGCCTTGGCGGTGTTGACGACGGGCATGAGACCGACACGTGGAAGGTGAACACCGAGTTGACAGAGGAAGGAAACAACCTCGTCCGGTCGTCCGTAATAACCACTCCGGATGGGGAGTTGTCGCAGGTGTTCGTTCGCACGGCGCTGAACAAGGGGACCTACGTGTACTGCTGCACGAAGAAGCCGATCTCTTCTGAGAGAGACCTGGATATTGCCATGACGTATGAACCGAAAATGTCGGCTGCGTACGGCGAGATGGTCAAGGAGAAGATCCGCCGGATAAAGGACCACCTGGGAACCGATGGGATCCTGGGAACCTGGGTGGCAGGCGGCCCTTTCAACAATGCTTCCATGATCATGGATCACACCCAGCTCTACATGCTCTTTCTCTCAGAGCCGGAATTCTTTGACAAGCTCATGCAGTTCACGACCAACCGTACCCTCGATTATACACAAGCCTTCATCGACGCCGGCGCCGATGTGATGCTTGTCGGGGGGAACGTACCTGGTGGTTTTCTGGGAGCCAAAACGTACGAGCAGTACATTCTTCCATACGAAAAGCGGTACATCGATTTCATTCAGGAGCAAGGGTGCCCTGCCGTATACCATAACTGCGGTGAGATCATGTCGCTGGTGGCTTCCTACAAGAAACTCGGCGCCCGGGTCGTTGAACCATTCTCTCCTTTTCCTCTTGGCGATGCCGATCTCAGGAGGGCGGTCGATATCGTCCGGGGGGACTACGTCATCATTGGAGGTGTGGACCAGGTCAACGTGCTGCAGAAGGGAACCTTGGACCAGGTCCGACAGGTGACTCGTGAAACCATGGAAGCAGGAAAGAAAAACGGCCCCTTCATCATCCAAAGTGCCGATTTTCTTGAGTACAACACACCGGTTGAAAACGTCGAGGCATTCGTCACTACCGCGATGACTGCAGCGAGATATTAGGAGGTTCTGCCCCGTATGCGGGAAGTCATCCCGCCGCTTTAAGCCGTCTGCGATAGACCGGCGTGAAGATGCTCAATGCGTTCATTGTGACGCCTTGGAACGGCACCGCCTTGAGTGGCTATTTATCCAGAAGAAGACAGATCTGTTTGATGGAAAATCAAAGGTGATGCTTCACGTTGCGCCGGAGTCGTGTCTTGATTCCAAGGAGCGATTAAGAGTCTTCGGTCAAGAAGATCATGTCAGGCGATATGGTCCGGATTACGTCGATCGGCTTCGCGAGGCAGGATTCACTGTGGAGATCACCGGGATAAACGACGTAGTGAATGACAAAGAAGCCGTAGAAATGGGATTGACGGCAGAAACTGGTATGATCTACTATTGCACAAAGCAAATGTGTGGCTAACAAGACGCTCTACCACGCGGAATGGGCGCCGTAGCGAACACTGGGTGGTGGGTGGTGAAGGAGAGGATCGTCCGGCAGACAACAGCTCGCTCCCGAAACCCTCGAAGCCAATGCGCCGTCCGAAGAGGGGTTCCGGCGGTGTCGGCTTCTGGCGGGTCGTTCGACCCCCAGGCAAATCGGTCGTTGACAATGCTTTGACGATATTCTACCTTTTCGCAGAGGTTCCATAGATTGCATGCAACGGTCAATGTGCCGAACCCCGCATGCGCTTGTGGCTAATCTCATGGGGTGAGTGGTTCGAGCTGAGAGTGCAAGCACCCCCGACATTTCCCTCGTTGCACTCCCGTCTCTCTTGCAGGCAGGCCGTCCCTGCGTGCCGGAGGTGCCGGTGGCCCCACCCCATATGCAACTCTACGCTGGAAGATCTGCCATGGAAGAAGTGAAGCAACGTGGCTGGTGTGCCTTCTGCGTCATGGGATTCCTCGCATTGACCGGTGTTCTCCACGCTCAATCAGTCCAACCGCGGTTTGAACAGCACAGATTCGTTATACCCACCTGTGTCTTTCAGGACTCGCTAGGCTTTCTCTGGATCGGCACTGAGGTCGGCTTGTACCGCTACGACGGCTACCGGTTCAGGCAATACACGATCGCCCTCAATGATTCGAGCGCGATATCAGATCTCTGGGTGACGGATATCGATGAAGATCACCGTGGGAATCTCTGGATTGGGACTTATGGGGGTGACCTGAATCATTATGATCAGAGAACCGGTCGGTTCGTTCATTTCGCTCACATGGACGTATGGACGATTGTCACCGACGATGATGGCTCGGTCTGGCTCGGTACCAAGGATCGAGGTGTCATGAACCTGGTTCTGGATTCTCAGGGAACCCCGCATTGCAGAGTATATGACTGTTCCGACACTGCTTCGCCCGGCCCCCCTTCGAGTGACAATTTTGTTCTTGCCCTGCACAAAGACCGTCAGGGATATATCTGGGCAGGTACCATCTTGGGTGGATTGAAGCGACTTGACCCAAGAACAGGTGACATACGGCATTTCAGGCACGATCCCGGCAATCCGCTAAGCCTCAGCCACAATACGGTGAGTTCGATCTGCGAAGACGAATCGGGGAATCTCTGGATCGGCACTGGGTTTGTAGGCGTACCTGACGGCGGGGGTATCAACCTGTTTGATCCAAGAACTGAACGATTCCACCACCTCAGGCATGATGATTCCAATCCCGCTTCTCTCCCTTCCGACAAGATCGGGTCGCTCCTCATCGACCACGAAGGGACGTTGTGGGTTGGCACATTGGATGCAGGGCTGGCGTCGATCCCGCTACGGGGATTATCGGTTTCGCTGTTCGAGGACCGTTGGGGGAACCTGTGGATCTCCACCTTCGGATCATTGCTGTACAAGTACGACCGCCACCAGAGTCCGTTTATCCACTACCGTTGGCGCGCTGGGAACCTGAGCAGCATGAGCAGCACGGGTGTCCAGAGCGTTTTCTTCGACCGATCGGGAAATCTCTGGTTTGGCCTCGCCTCTACCGGTCTCGACAAATACGACTTCCGGTCCGGTCTTTTCACACACTTCCAGCGACGTCCGGGTGATCCCCACAGCATCAGTGCAGACTGTATAAATGGGATTTGTGAAGATGAAAGCGGATACCTGTGGCTGGCGACTCAAGGTGGTGGCCTGAACAGGCTTGACCCACGTAAGGGAACCGTCGAGCGTCTTTCGAAGAATGAAAGAGATCCGTTCGGCCTCGAATCGGATTTTGTCAAGGCCATTCTGATGCGACGAACCGGTGATATCTGGGTGGCTTCGCAGGATCAGGGGCTCCAGCTATACGATAGAGCGCGAAATCGCTTTACCAAGATCGATATCCACTCCAAGAACACGAAGAAAGTAGAGATAGGCTCGCTCTTTGAGGATCAATGGGGACTCCTTTGGGTGGGGACTCTTGGTGATGGCGTGTTCAGGGTCTACATGGAGAACGCGCGGTGCGTCGACGTGAAACATTACCTGCGCACCCCGGGTAACCGGAATGGTCTGAGCTACAATCTGGTATGCGACGTTATCAGACCCGTGATCATGGACACCAATGCCGTATGGATTGCGACGGCATTTGGTCTGAACCGGCTGGACCTGACAACCGACACCATTGCGCACTTCCTTGCAGGAGACGGGCTGGCAAGTGACTATGTGCTCAAGGTGCTGGAGGATGCCCAGGGAAATATCTGGTGCGCCACCACTGAGGGCATTTCCATGTACGATGTCAGAGGCGGACATATCACGAGTTACGGCACAAGCGAGGGCCTGCCATTCACTGACTTCGGCGGGAGCCGCCAGAATGCAGCAAGAGGACCCGATGGACAACTGGTGTTTTCCGGTGCATCGGGGTCTGTTGGATTCTATCCAGACCAGCTCCGCCGAAACAGGCACGTTCCTCCGGTCTGTTTGACGGACATTAAAACATTCCATCAGAGCCTGAGACTTGAAACCGCCATCCAGTTCGTTAGCCACATTACCCTCCCGTACTCTCAAAACGCCATTTCGTTTGATTTCGCAGCCTTGAATTTCACTAGTCCCGAGAAGAACCAATACGCGTACAAACTGGAGGGCATTCAGGACGAATGGATCTACTGCGGCACAGAACGATCCGCTAGCTTCACCAATCTCACCCCTGGCGAATACATCTTTCGGGTCAAAGGATCCAACAACCATGGAGTATGGAACGAGGAAGGGGTATCGATGGCCATCACCATCATTCCTCCCTGGTGGCGTTCGAGCTGGGCGTACGCCGGGTATGCGCTCCTCCTCCTGGCGACCCTCGCAGGACTCTGGCGGCTGCAGAACCGTCGCCTCCGGTACCAGCACGAGCTTGAACTGCGGCGCGTGGAAACGGAGAAGATGAAAGAACTCGATTCCATGAAGTCCCACTTCTTTGCGAACATTTCGCACGAGTTCCGGACGCCGTTGACGTTAATTCTGGGCCCCGTCTCCCAGATGTTGGCCCGGACTCGCAACGAGTTGGACCGTCATGACCTTCGGATCATGGAAAGGAGTGCGCGACGTCTGCAGAGACTCATCGACCAGCTTCTTGATCTTGCGAGGATCGAAGCCGGACGGTTGAAGCTTCAGGCCCGCCGGGTTGAGCTGGTGCGATTCATGAACAGAGTCGTTGCTACTTTTGAATCCCATGCGACATTGAGACGTATTGACCTTTCGTTCTTTGCAGGCTCTGACCGCATCGAGGTGTACTTGGACCCCGAGAAATTCGAAAATGTGATCTACAACCTTCTCGCCAACGCATTCAAGTACACTCCGGACGGCGGGGATGTTCGTGTGAGTGTCTCCCTCCGGGCTGCTGAGCTCCGGAAGGAGGGGGATCCCGCAGAGGTCGGCCATGTCGAGATCGCGGTGTCGGATACCGGGATCGGGATCCCGCCCGAAAGCCTGGAAAGGATATTCTCACGATTCTACCAGGTCGAGGATGCTACGGCGCGTGAGCTGGGGGGAAGCGGTATCGGCCTGGCCCTCGTAAAAGAACTCGTCGACCTGCACCGGGGGAGCATTTCCGTGGAGAGCCATGTGCAGAAGGGGTCGACATTCAGAATCCTGCTCCCTCTCGGGAGGGACCACCTCAGATCAGACGAGATCGTGGAGAGTGGTGCTGAACCAGAAGTGGAGGAGGGGCTTTCCAGGGAAGCCTCGGAGGGGTCTCTGCCGCAGTCGGGCGTGGTGAAGGCCGTCCGGAAATCCGGAGCGCGCTACAAAGCGACGGTGCTTGTAGTGGAGGACAATCCGGATATGCGTGCGTACCTCACTGGATCACTCAGAGCGGACTACTGCGTCGATGGTGTGACAGACGGTGAGGAAGGACTGCAACGTGCAGTTGACGAGATCCCCGACCTCGTGATAAGTGATGTGATGATGCCGAGGATGGACGGATTCGAGCTTTGCAGGAGGCTCAAGAATGATGAGCGGACCAGCCATATCCCGGTCATCCTGCTGACTGCACGAGCCACATCGAAGGACAGGGTGGACGGATTGCAGTGGGGGGCCGATGACTATCTCGTAAAACCGTTCGATCTTGGGGAGCTCAATGCTCGCGTCGGAAATCTCATCGCTCTCCGGCGCAGACTAAGAGAGAGATTCAGTCGTGAATGGCGGTTTGTCCCGGAGGCTGCTCCGGTGGTATCCCTGGACGACGCATTCCTGCAGAAATGTCTCTCCACTGTGCAGCGGCATCTCGGGGACGACCAGTTCGGTGTGGAGCACCTTGCCCGGGAGGTTGGATTCAGTGTCTCCCAGCTGGAACGCAAGCTGATCGCCATCGCTGGCCAACATCCCAATGAGTTCATTCGTGCAATTCGACTGGAGCGGGCGCGTCAGCTGCTCGAACGAAGGGCCGCAACGGTATCGGAAGCTGCATTTGAAGTAGGTTTCAACAGCCTTTCCCATTTTGCACAATCCTACAGAAGGAAATTCGGCTTTTCCCCCTCGGATACTCCCGTCGTACCCCCCACGTGACAGCTGCAAAAACCGCACTGCATTCTCGACCATGAGGCCTGTCGGGGCCTGATGCCATTGAAATCAGGCGGTCGTGCCGAAAGATCGCAGGAGAATGCTGAATTGGCGATAGACTTTCGGGTACACCGAAGCGTATCTTGCGAGCGATGGTGTGACCAGGGGCAGATCGAAAGGTCTGGTATCCTTGAGTGGTTCTGCACACGCTGACCTCGCAGTCAGCGATCCGCCGCTGGTCCCCCGAGAGACAGTACAAGGCGCTGTGAGTGAAGCCGGATCGGTTGAGATGGAGCATTGGTCCGGTGTGAATTTCGAAGGAGGTGCAAAATGAACACTAAAGGTGCTCTCGCATCGGCGTCGATCCTTGCCCTTGCCATCGCACTCTTCAGCGGATACGCGGTGCCTCAGCCCTGGCACTTCAACACTCACCCCGGGAATCCGGTCCTCGGAAAAGGTGCGGCTGGAAAAATGCTGAAGGTTCCGTCGGTCTATCCGACGATTCAAGCTGCAATCGACGCAGCCAGCAACGGGGACACAGTTCTGGTGGCAGAGGGACGGTACTATGAGAACATCGTCGTCCAGAGCAAGTCGATCGTTGTTGCAGGTCACTACATCCTAGATGGAGACACAGGCCACATCTCCAACACGATCATCGATGGGAGCCGTCCTGTCAACACTGACCTGGCAACCGTTGTGACGATTGCATCCTGCAAAGACACGACCACTGTGCTATGCGGCTTTACCATCACAGGCGGCTTCGGAACGCGCATGTTCCTCGACGGAGCATATGCCAGGGTTTGCGGAGGTGTGTTGGTCGGCGGGTCGAGTGCGCTGATTGCGAACAACCACATAACGGGAAATGTCATCAATCATACGTCGATTCCTGATCTGTATCTGGAGGCAGCTAACGGGGGCCTTGGAGCCAACCCGCTCGGTGCTCCCGGCACGTTTCTTGTCGTCCGGGGTAATCTCATTGCGGGCAATAGGGTCGAAGGGAACCATTCTGGAGCGGGAGGGATGAGTGTCATGTCTGATCGACCGAATGTATCCGTGAACTTCATCATCGAGCACAACCACATCAAGGACAATACGTGCGTTGACTTGGGAGACTGGAAAGCAATGGGTGGCGGACTCGGCATTTGCACTGCATTTCCGAATCCGGGAGTCAAGGTCGTTCGCAACAACGTCATCACCGGCAATGCAGCGTTGGGTTATCGGAGTTACGGGGGAGGAGTGTACGTTGCCTATACTGACACGCCCTCAGGGACCTTGGACGATGATCCCGGGGAACTGTTCTACAACAACCTCGTATGTAACAACCATGCAGGCTATCTGGGTGGCGGAGTATCGATCTGGAGATACTGCGGCAAAACCGCGAATCTGACTTCCTGGGGGAAATACATGCCGAGACCTGCATTCATCAACAACACGATTATGAACAACACAGCCGGGGACGGCTCCGGATTTCACATCATGAATCAAGTGCCTCTTCTGCTGAACAATGTTGTGTGGAATCAGCCCCAGGCCGCAACGGAGTGGGGAGAGATCTACCTGGGCGATATCCCCGAATGGACCGCGTGGCATCAGCCAAACACATACGGTGGGATAGAACTTCATTATTCGGATGTCCGGAGGGGGTGGGGGGATACGCTGGGAAACATCAATGCAGACCCTCTCTTCGTTGACGGCACCTACCGTCTGTCAGATTCCAGTCCGTGCATCGGTGCTGGCGTCGACTCAATGCAGGTCGCAAGTGTCGACTCAATGCACATCGCACGTGTCTGGCATCACGCGCCATCGTTCTGTTTCTACGGTCGCCCTCGACCAGATCCGACGGAAACGAGGCCTGATATTGGCGCTTGTGAGAATCCACGGAGCATTCCGCTCGCCGGCATCGTTGATCCCACTTCCACAGCGCCTTCGGCATTTGCATTAGAGCAGAACTATCCCAACCCCTTCAACCCAAGTACGACCATCAAGTTTGAGTTGCCGAAGGTCTCGTTGGTAAGGTTGACTGTGTATGACATGCTCGGGAGGGAAGTAGCTGTGATTGTGAATGAGAGAAGGGACGCCGGAGTTCACGAGGCCAGGTTCGACGGATCGGGGCTATCGAGCGCAGTGTATCTCTATAGGCTCCAGGTCCGCCCTCTGGACTCCGCCATCGGGCGGGACTCCAAGAGCGGAGCAGGCGAATTCGTCCAGACACTGAAGTTGGTCCTTCTGCATTGACCGTCATGCCGGAAATCGAAAGAGCCCTCAATCTCGTCAGGAGATGAGGGCTCTTCTGTAAAGCGGTACAGTGCCCGGAACCGGAACGGACGATGTTGCGAACAATCGGAGGCTTCCTCCTGATCAACGCACCCAAAACGCTTCTACCATTCACTAAAAGGAACCCCCATCACGCGCGGAGCCAGCGGCAGCCGACTATCGCCTGGGTGAATCACAAACCCCGAGTCCGCTTCCTCGCCAATGTCTTTTTGAAACGCCTGGAAACTCTTCTTGTATCTTGAATTGACAGACGAGGGACGTTCTTTTCATCGTTCGCCTTCCGTGGTCATGGAGCGAGCGTTTCGGTATCCGGGGATGGTGGCGTCCGTCGTCCTGCACCTCGACCGTGACAGGTGCCGCAAGTAATCAGCCGTCAAGGAGAGCCGAGGCGTATCCCTTCCCCCCGGGCATACCGGCCGGGAATTGTCACCGGCAGTCTTCCAGAGATTCCGATCCGTCCGGTTATTGCCCGGGCGATCGACCACTCCCCCCGGAATGTCCCGTTATATGGCGTGAGTACTGCAGCCGTTGCAGGGAGCTTCCCGAGCACATAGGGATCCCCGAATGCCACAAGGATGACGGGGAGTCGCATTCGGTCGAGGTTTGCCAGGAAACGCTCCACCGGTTCGGAGAACCGCCGATCTCCCTTCCATGCTTCGACGGAGAGATAAATCCCGACGAGCATGACGTCGTTCTTACCGGTGAGAGCCGCGAGGCGGTCGAGCACCTCCGCCCCCGTCTGGTTCGAGACATGGACCAGATCCGAACTCTCAACGAATCCTCCAAGTTCCTCGAGAAGATCGATGCCGAGAGTCGCGGAGGGTTCTTCGGAGACCGTAACCACGTGGAGCCGGGTTGAGCCGGGTAGCGGAAGGAGATTCCCGGAATTGTGAAGGAGGGTGACGGAACGATCCGAGATTTCCTGGCTGATCCGGGCCGATTGGGGATCGCCAACCAGCCGGAAGAGTCTATCGATATCGACGGTCCGATTCCGGTCGAGCCCCACCCACGCTTTGGCGCTCAGGATGCGTCGGACGGAGCTGTCGATCCGCCCCTGTGTCAGGCGCCCCGACCGGACGGCCTCCATGACACCGTGGAACCCTTTGTCGATATCCTCGATGCCGAGTATGGCATCCGCGCCTGCTTCCAGTGCTGCCACCGCCGCCTCAGCGGGGCCGAATCGGTCGGTGATCCCCTGCATCCGCATGCCGTCGGTTACGATGATTCCCTTGAAGCCGAGGCTCTCACGCAGGATCCCTGTTAAAATTGGGCGCGACAGGGTCGCGGGATACCGGGTGGAATCAATGGCGGGGAGGGCAATGTGGGACGTCATCACCGCCGGGGCGCCGGCCGCGATCCCTGCCCGGAACGGCACAAGCTCAAGGCTGTCCAGTCTCTCGCGCCCCTCAGGGAAGACCGGTAGCTGCATATGTGAGTCTTCCCGCGTATCGCCGTGTCCGGGGAAATGTTTCAGTGTGGAGAGAAGCCCGCCCTCGTTCGCCCCCCGGACGTACGCTTCCACCATCGCCGCGACGAGGGAGGGGTCTTCTCCGTACGAGCGGGTATTGATGATCGGGTTGTCGGGGTTGCTGTTCACATCGGCCACGGGAGAGTTGCTCCAGTGAATCCCCATCGCACGAGCTTCCCGCGCCGTGATCAGCCCCATCGAATGGGCATAGCCGGGGTTGCCTGTCGCGCCGATCGCCATTTGCGACACGAACCGCGTCCCTCCTCCGGGGATCATCTTTGGGAGTCGCTCCGTCCATCCCCGCGAGAGCCTCCAAGTCGCGCCGTGTGCCGCTCCCGCCTCAAGATCGGCATTGATGAGAAGGGGAACCCGCGACGCGCGCTGGAGCCGGTTCGTGACGACCGGGATTTCGATCGTCGTCCCTCCCGCCAGAATGAATGATCCCACGTGATACCGATTGATCATCTCGAGGGCATACGTGTATGCGCGGTCCTCCTCGTGCGTGAATAGTGCAACGAGCTCCACCACGAAGAGCTGTCCGACTCGCTCTTCCAGAGAGAGAGAATGCAACGTCGAATCGACCCAGCGCTGAGGCTGGGCTGTGCAAAACCCAGAGGGAAGGAGGAGACTGGCAAGGAGGAGTCGGGACAGAATCTTCATGGGCGTCGCATTCCGAACGGTGGTGTGCGGTGCAGTGTTTTCATCCTCTGTGAAGTGATAAAGATTATTGTCGTGGAAAGCAAGGACGTCAATTGAGTCAACCGCGTGCACGCCTAGCTGCATGCTAATGCTTGTAGTCAATGTGCGGTATGGAACCTGTACAAGTCGAAGTTGGCCAATTGTTGCGGGAACGAATATGATGTAGTAGTGGTTACAAATAGCATGCTCCAAGCGTCATTTTCTATTTCTGTTCGTTGAATGGCGATTGCTCAGGTACCGCGCGCTGAAACCACCAAGCAGGTCACCATGAGCGGCCGCGGGAGGTCCTGAATGCATCGGACTATCGTACACTACGAGTCGTGCCGCTCACACGATAACCAGGTTCGGGATCCTTGCGCAATAGTAACTCCTTCCCACCAGTCGCACGCAGTGTTTCCCTTTTCTATCGTCCTCCGTAGAGAGGAATTGTCATGACGAGCCTCATCGGTCAGACGGTTTCGCACTACAAGATCCTCGAGCACCTCGGCAGCGGAGGCATGGGTGTTGTGTACAAGGCTGAAGACACCAAGCTCAAGCGCACGGTTGCGCTGAAATTCCTCCCCTCCGCTCTTCTCGCTGGCGACGAAGAGAAGAAGCGCTTTCTCGTTGAAGCTCAGGCCTCCGCCGCGCTCAGCCATCCGAATATCGCAACGGTCTTCGAGATCGATGAGAGCGAAGCGAAGACGTTCATCGCTCTCGAATACATCGAAGGACAGAACCTTGCCGAAAAAGTGAAGTCCGGGCCGTTGAAGTTGGAAGACGCAATCAGTATTGGCATCCAGGCCTCCGAAGGGTTGCAGGCTGCTCACGAAAAAGGGATCGTGCATCGTGATATTAAGAGCCAGAACATCATGGTCACTCCCAGAGGGCAGGTGAAGATCCTCGATTTCGGGCTGGCGAAGCTCCGGGGGAGTTCCTTTGTGACGAGGGTGGGAACAACCGTAGGCACGATGGGATATATGTCACCGGAACAGCTGAAGGGAGATCCTGTTGACCACAGGACGGATATCTGGGCTCTGGGGGTGGTACTGTACGAATTGGTGAGCGGGCGAAAGCCATTCCAGGGGGACTACGAAGAGGCCGTTGCGTACCAAGTGTTGAACGCGCAGCCCGAGCTGTTGACGGCGATCCGGACCGGGGTACCGGTGGAGCTGGAACGGATTGTGGACAAGACGTTGCAGAAGGACCGCACCAAACGCTATCAACACATCGATGAGCTTCATGTCGATCTGCAATCTCTTCAGAGGGAGACAGGGTCCGGGAAATTAAAGCAACAATCGACTGGATCGGCAGGGTTGTCGAGGAAACTCCCGTATCTCTACGGTGGCATTGCAGCTTGTCTTGTTTTCTTGATTGCAGGCATACTCCTTCTGCCCCGGATCGCTAACAAGGAGAAGGTCGAACCAACTCCGCGAGGCGATCAGACTCAATCAGCAAGTGAAATCAAACGGCCAAATTCCATTGCTGTGTTGCCTTTCAAAAACATCAGCTCTGACAAAGAGCAAGAATACTTTTGCGATGGCATGACAGAAGCCATCATAACTGATCTTTCACAACTGGGGCAGCTCATTGTCATGAGCCCTTCCGCAGTATTTCATTACAAGGGGGAACCGTTTGATTACCGGAAGATTCGAGATGAGCTACAGGTGCGACATGTCCTCGAAGGAAGCATTCAACGGAGCGGCCACGAAATCAGAGTGTCCGTTCAATTAACAAATGCAGAGACCGGCGTTCAATTGTGGGCGGAGCGGTTCGACCGACCTATGCGGGACGTCTTCAGTATACAGGACGACATTTCCCGCAAAATCATTGACGTGTTGAAGCTTGCATTGAGCACAGTTGACCAACGACAATTTGAGGGACACCCGACAGAAAATCTTGAGGCGTATGATCTGTATCTGCGCGGCCGTTACCATTACAATCGGCGAAACATCAAAGACGCGAACATCGCTATTCCATTGCTAGAACGCGCAACGTCCATCGATCCAAGATTTGCCGAAGCCTTTGCTGTGTTAGGGTCAACATATACCCAGAAGGCATTCTTCGATCAACCACTTAAGAAGGAGTGGGAAGAGAAGGCGTTTGTATCTGTGGAAAAGGCGCTTTCAATAAACCCGAATCTGGCCGAAGCGTACGTCGCGAAAGGGAACCTGCTCTGGACCTCCGCGAACCATTTTCCTCATGAGAAGGCTATCATGGCGTATCGACGCGCGATTGAGCTTAAGCCAAGCTACGATGGGGCGCACGAAATGCTCGGGTTTGTCTATTATCACGTCGGCTTACTCGAGGAAGGATTGACAGAAAGCCGCCGGGCCCTCCAGATCAATCCAGGTTCTGCATATGCGCAAAGGCAAACAGGGATCGCACTGTTGTACTTGGGTCGATATGACGAAGCACTGACTGAATTGAAGAAGGTGCCGGCGGGGGTCAACCCCCAGGTTGTTCCTACGCAGATTGCGATCGCTCTTTTCTATTTAGGGAGACGGAAAGAGGCAAAAGAGCTTCTCCAAGATGTCGCAAAAGAAATGCCGGGAGACCCGTTTCTCCTTAGCGCTCAGGCTATGATGCTTGCTGCAGAAGGGGAGAGAGCGGAAGCCCTTGGGAAGATCCGTTTGGCGACCAAAAGAGAGAACACGTATCTGGGTCATTTCCACCACGCGGCCTATAATCTTGGCTCGGCCTATGCATTAATGAAGAACAGCGTGGATGCCGTCAAATGGCTCCGCAAAGCAATTGAAGGGGGCTTTCCGTGTTATCCGGTATACGAAAGAGATCCCAACCTCAATAGTCTACGCCAGGACCCGGAATTCGAATCCTTGATGAACGATTTGAAAAAAATGTGGGAATCGTACAAAACCCTGAGATGATTGGTTAAACCATTCCCCTCTGTCCGGTGTGGCAACACGGGAACGAAAATTATTCGGGGGTAGTTCTAGATTCTATACTGTATTCCACTTGGGCTCGTTGGAGGAGAAACAGATTCCGGGATCTTTCGTTCGCTGCTAGGGAGTACGCTTCTGGTACCTAATCCATATCATCATTGCAGAACCAATCACAAAGGAGACACACAATGCCACTGTTCATGGACATCCACAAGCATGTTCCGGGCCTCACCGCAGAAGCAGTTACCGGCGCCCACGCAAAAGACCTCGAGATTCAGAATAAGTATGGGGTGAAGTATCTGAAATACTGGTTCGATGAAGGCTCAGGAAAGGTATTCTGTCTTGTCAGCGCTCCAAACAGGGAAGCAGCGATGAAAGTGCACCGCGAGGGTCATGGTCTGGTTGCGGACGAGATCATCGAGGTTAAAGAAGGAATGTAACATAAAAGGACACAGAGGAGGCCAGACTTTGGCCTGCCGGTTCTCCCTCTCTGGGGGTGTGCCCATGTCAAACCGTTCGAACCTCGCCCTGAAGGGCCGGCCCAGCTGACTATAGTGGGTGGACCATCGAAGCCTCAAAGCACGTCACGGGAGGCCGGCCCCGATGAGCTGCTGTTGAACGCTTCTGGCGTATCGTCGGGGGTACACGTCTCCCTTCTGCATGCGGGGGTAGACTTCGTCCAGCGCGCGGATATTTTCCTGCTGTGCCTGGTACAGGATCAGTGCAGCGAACAAAGACTCGAAAGTGATTCCGAGTCCTTTGGTGATTTTCGGTTCGTTCATCAATCGGTTGTGCTTCATAGGGAGTGAATGCATGCTTACTCCTCGCTTGTTGCCCTTGCGGATGGATCCCCCTAAACGACGATATTCCCTCCTTTCGTCCTTCCGTCGAAAAACACTCGTCTGTCCTTCTCATCTTTCAAGAACCGGGAAATGGCGTGTGGTCCTTTTGCTCTATGTTGGCTTCCTATGCCTTCCGAATGCACTTTCGACGACCAATGCACAAACCACAAAACAGAAGGAGCCACACATGACCAAGGCCCGCCTCACGACAGGAGTGTTTCCATGAGAAAACTCATCGTATCTACGTTTGCGTCGCTAGACGGCATCATGCAAGCACCCGGCGGACCGGAAGAAGACCCCACCGGCGGTTTTACCCTTGGCGGTTGGATGTTCAGCTACGGGGACGAGAGCATGGACATCTCAGCATCAGGTTTCGACGGCAAGGATCGCGAGCTGGTGCTCGGGCGCAGGACCTATGAGATATTCGAAGCGTACTGGCCTTATCAGCCGGATGACCATCCGATTG
>JAGDMK010000083.1 GCA_017860635.1 Bacteroidota bacterium | reverse complement strand
ACCCAGTCCGCGGTAGTCCTCGATATCCTCACTTCCCGTCTTGTTCGCAATCAGCATGACCACGTAGAATGCGCCGAGGTTCATGAAGAGATAGATCACAAAATACAGGAGGATGGCGGCGAGCCCCTGATTGCTCAGCACGACAACGCCCATCAGCATATACCCGGCATGGGCGATGCTGGAGTAGGCCAGCATGCGTTTCAGGTTGTTCTGCCAGATCGCTACGAGATTCCCCACGGTCATCGTCAGCACCGACAGCACCGCAACGACCTCCCGCCAGTCGAAGCCGGGCAGCACGGCCCAGACACCCGGGACAGAGGCCAGTGCGCTTGTGTCGATAAACGTCACCTTGAAGAACCGGATCATTAGCGCAAATCCGCCGGCCTTGGATGCGACCGAAAGGAATGCCGTAATCGTGATGGGCGCACCTTCATACACGTCCGGGGCCCAGAAATGGAACGGCACGGCCGAAATCTTGTAGCCGAGTCCGACGACGATCAGCATCCCCGCCAGCACCAGGGCCACGCTGGATGTGGTCCCCCGTTCGATCACACCGGGCAGTGCCGCGTTGATCTCCGCAAACCCGAGGGTACCGGTCAGACCGTAGAGTATGGAGATTCCGTAGATCATCAGCCCGGACGAGAGTGCACCGTAGATCACATACTTCAGCGACGCCTCGCTGGAGTCCGGCGCTTCACGTGTGTACCCCGACAGCACATAGGATGTGAACGACGAAAGCTCGATCGCCAGGTACATCATCAGCAGGTTGTTGGCGCCGGCCATCAGCATCGCTCCCAGCGTCAATGCTGTGAGCAGTGCGTAGTATTCGCCCAGCCTGCGCCCGCCTGCAGTCAGTTCCGTGAATCCGAGTGAAAAGACCACGACCAGGATTGCAGAGAGGATGATGACAAGCTTGAAGAACCACGCAAAGGGATCGACAGCGAGCATGCCGCTGAATATGCTCGTGCTGATCTGCACCTGCCCGAGGACGAACAGGCCGGCAACGGCAAGTCCGGCAAGGACGATCCCCGAGACGATGGCCGTATTGCGCCGGAAGATGAGGTCCGCGATCAGCGCCACAAGCACTGTGACAACCAGCGCCGTTTCCGGCACCATCAGTGCAAGGTCGTGAAGTACACTGTCAGTCATAACTCAGACTCTGTTGTTCATTGTGTGAACGGCGCGATGGGCGCAGCTTACTGCAGTCCCATCATCGCAGGTGCACCGGCCTGGTGAAGGATGCCGGCGAGTGAACTCATCGAGACATTCATCAGATCAAGCATGGGAGACGGGTAGATACCCAGGAAGATCACGATCACGGCAAGCGTCGCGAGCATGAAGGTCTCCCGTCCGTTCATGTCCGTCAGCCCCTGCCACTTCTCAGGCAGTGATCCCAGGAAGACCCTCTGCAGGACCCACAACATGTAGCCCGCAGTCAGCACGATGGTGACAGCGCCGATGATCGTGAGGGTCCGGAATGTCTGGAAGGCCCCGAGCAGCGACAGCGCTTCGCTGATGAACCCGCTCAATCCCGGCAACCCCAGGGCCGCGAAGAAGGCGATTGTCATCACGGCTGCGTACCGCGGCATCTTATTCATCAGGCCGCCGAATTCGTCAATCCCTCTGGTGTGCGCCCGGTCGTAGATCACGCCCACGATAAGGAAGAGCATTGCGGTGATCGTGCCGTGGTTGAACATCTGGAAGACCGCGCCCATCATTCCCTGCGTGGTCATCGATGCCATGCCGAGGACCACAATGCCCATGTGACTGACGCTGGAATAGGCGATGAGCTTCTTGAAGTCGGATTGCGCCATCGCCACCAGCGCACCGTAGACCATGCTGATGACCCCCAGCAGGGCGAGTTCCCATGAGAAATGCCGCATCGCGTCGGGGAACACGGGGAAGCTGATGCGCAGCATGCCATACGCACCCATCTTCAGGAGGACGCCTGCCAGGATGACGCTGATCGGCGTCGGGGCCTCCACGTGTGCATCGGGCAACCACGTATGGAACGGGAACAACGGGATTTTGATCGCAAAGCCGATGAAGAGGGCGCCGTATGCAAGGTAGCGCCAGGTGGTACCCCATCCGGCCAGCAGCGATCCAGGCACCATGTTGCCCGGATCCATCATCGCAATCAGATTGAATGTGTGGATCTTTTCCAGGCCCTGCACACCGCTCTTCGCCGCTTCGGTGATCGAGTACATCACGCCGGCAGGATCGATGAAGACATTGGTGCTGAAGTAGAGCGCGATCATAGCGAGCAGCATCAGCACGCTGCCGAGCAGCGTGTACAGGAAGAACTTAATAGCCGCATATTCGCGCCGCGGGCCGCCCCAGACTCCGATCAGGAAGTACATGGGGAGGAGCATCACTTCCCAGAATACATAGAACAGGAAGAAGTCCAGCGCCACGAACACACCCATCATGCCCGTGTCCAGCAGCAGGAGGAGGGCAAAGTATCCCTTGAGGGATTTTGTGATCGACCATGACGAGATGGTGGCGATGAAGCTGATCAGCGCCGTCAGCAGGACCATAGCCACGCTCAGACCGTCGACGCCGAGGAAGTACTCGATATGCACCCGGCCGAACCAGGCAACACTCTGGATGTCAATCCATGTCGCCTTCTCGACGAACTGCATTCCCGCTTCAGAGTTGATCCCCGCCAGCGTCCGGTCGAACCGGAGCACAAGCACAACGGCAAGCACCAACTGGAGCGCCGTGAATGCGAGAGAGGTCCAGCGTATCGTGTCTTTCCCCTCTTTCGGCAGGAGCAACACGATGGCCATGCCGACCACAGGCAGGAACGTGAGCCAGGTCAGGATTCCGATGCCCAACAATGTGAATTCCATGTACGATCCATCCTCCAGGAGTTACGCTTTACTGCATGATCACACCATGCGGAACACAAAATACAATACCAGCATACTGCCCACCGCGAAGAAAATATATGTCTGTACCTTGCCCGTCTGGAACTTGCGGAATACCAGTCCGGCGAACCCGGACAGGTACGCGATCAGGTTCACGAGCCCGTCTACCACGATCGTGTCGAACTTGCCGCTCACGAACGAAGTGCCGCGTGTCAGCCACCCGGTCCCGTTCACCGCGCCGTCGATGATCATGTTGTCAAACCACCGCAACATCCGGCTGAAAGCGATCGTCCCGCCGATCACGGCCGCGTTATACAGATCATCAAATCCCCATTTGTTCAGCAGGAGGCGGTGTACGGGCGCGAAGCGGTGCGCAATGTCCTCTGCGCTGATGCGCTTCCAGTAATAGGTGGCGAAGGCGACCAGGATGCCGATGCCGGCCACCAGAAGCGACAGCACCATGGCAAGACCGTGCTCGTGATGGAGCGCCTCGCCGAACGTTTCGCGGTCAGCCGCCGCGAGCGAGGCCGGGACCACGGACTCGGGGCGCTGCACTGCATGGGCGATCCATCCTGAAGAGGCGTTGAACGGATTCACGCTGTAGAATGCGAAGAACGAGAGCACGGCAAGGATGATCAGTGGCACGGTCATCACCCACCGCGTTTCATGCACCATGGGAAACCGAGCTGCATCCTGGTGCTTGCCGAGGAACGTGAGGATCACCAGGCGGAACATGTAGAACGCCGTCAGCCCCGCAACCAGAAACGCCACGATGGGAACAACAACGTGCCCCGTCATCCCTCCGAAGGCGAGAGTCCCCGCGAGGATCTCATCCTTGCTCAGGAAGCCGGACGTCAGAGGAACACCGGAGATCGCCAGGGTGAACATGAGGAACGTCCAGAAGGTGACGGGCATCCGCTCCCGCAAGCCCCCCATATTCCGGATATCCTGCGCATCGGTGTGATGGTCATGCTGCTCATGAAGGGCATGGTGCATCGCATGGATGACGGAACCGGATCCGAGAAAGAGTCCTGCCTTGAACATGGCATGGGTCACGAGATGGAAGAAGCCGGCGGTATACGCCCCGACTCCGAGGCCCATCACCATATAGCCCAGCTGGCTGATTGTGGAATACGCAAGGACTTTCTTGATGTCGTTCTGCGCGATGGCGATCGTCGCCGAGATGAACGCAGTGATCACGCCGATGTACGCGATCACCAGCAATGCTTCGGCGGTCATGAGCGGGAACGTGCGCGCGATAAGATAGACACCGGCTGCAACCATGGTCGCGGCATGGATTAACGCGCTCACCGGTGTCGGGCCTTCCATCGCATCGGGAAGCCAGACATGGAGGGGGAACTGTGCGGACTTGCCGACCGCGCCGCAGAAGATCAGCACCCCGGCGGCGGTCATCCATCCCTCACTCCCGTACGGCAGCGTCCCCGACTGAAGCCCGGCAAAGATCTCCTTCAATCCGAACGTGTGGAATGTGGTGAAGAAAATCAGCATGCCGAGGAGGAAACCGAAGTCACCGATGCGATTGGTAATGAAGGCTTTGATTCCCGCATTGCTGGCGCTCTTCTTTTCATACCAGTGGCCGATCAGGAGGTACGAGCAGATGCCCACAAGCTCCCAGCCGGCGTACAACAGGAACAGATTGTTCGACAGCACGATCGTCAGCATCGAGAAGGTGAACAGGCCGAGATAGCCGAAGTAGCGCGAATACCGCACGTCACCTTCCATATAGCCGATCGAGAACCAGTGCACCAAAGCGCTGATGATCATGACCACGACCATCATGATTGCCGCAAGGTTGTCCAGACCGACACCGAGCACAATGGTGATCGGACCGATCCCCGGGAGATTGTGCATGTTTATCCAGGGGAAATTCAGGACCGCTTCCTGGCCGGGCATCACCGTGAGTTTCTGGTAGAGCACGACCAGGGAGATGAGGAGAGCGACCGTGCTGATCCCCGTTGCCAGCCAGTCACCCTGGCGGGGAAGCTTCCGGCCAAAGAACATCATCAGCACGAAGCCCGCAAGGGGAAGGAGGAGAACGGCGAGGGAAAGGTGTATCAGCGTCTCAGAAGACATCAGAATGTTTCCTTCTACCTTCTATGGTCATTCTTTCAGGGAACTGACTTCGTCCACGTTCACCGTCTGGAACCGGTGGTAGATATTCAGGACGATGGCTAGGGCGATCGCTGCCTCGCCGGCGGCCAGGACAATCACAAAGACAGCCGCGACCTGGCCGTCCAGGTTAAGCCCGCCGTAGTGCGAGAACGCAATGAAATTCAGGTTGGCGGCATTCAGGATGAGTTCAATGCCCATCAGCACGAGAATCGCGTTCCGCCGCGTGATGATGGCAAAGATCCCGAGTGCGAACAGGATTGCGCTGATGGCAAGAAAGTGCGCAAGCTGCACGTTGGGCAGCCATGCCAGCACTTCAGAAATGGGTGATGCATCCATAGGAGTTCGTCCGGATTACGGTTTACGGATCCGCCGCGCGAGAAATGCAGCCCCGATCAGCGCTGCCAGAAGAATGACTGAGGCCACCTCAAAGGGAAGCACAAAACGCGTCATCAGCAGCTCCCCGAGAGTGCGTGTCGTTGCTGTCGCCGTCGTGACCGGCTCAGGAACCTGGCTCCAGGTGGCGTAGAAGACAGCGGCAAGGGAGCCGAACACGATGGCCGCCAGGATCATGGCAGGAACCGTATGAATCGTCCCTGTCTTGATATCCACACTGATGACTTTGCTCGTCAGCATGACCCCGAAGAGCAGGAGCACGAGAATGCCGCCGACGTAGATCAGGATCTGGGTGACTGCCAGGAAGTCCGCATGCAGAAGGACGTAGAGTCCTGCCACCCCGAAGAACGTGAAGAGGAGGGAGCAGGCCGCGTACATAAGGTTGCGGGAGAACACCACGACGAATGCGGAGAGGACCGTTATGGCAGCAAAGGCGTAGAAGACAATGTCGAACGTGTCCATAGGGATCAGGGGTTTGTGTCGTTCTTAGGTGGAGCAGCTGGCGGCGTGGATGGTGCGGCCGGCGGAGTTGCGGCTGCGGGTGTTGATCCGGCTGCCGGTGCTGGAGCTGCCGGCGGAGTTGTTGCCGGCGCCGCTGCAGGTGTTGATACGGCTGCCGGTGCTGGAGCTGCCGGCGGAGTTGTTGTCGGCGCCGCTGCGGGTGATGGTCCGCCCGCCGCAGGTTTTGGCGCCGGCGATGATGGTGATGCCGCGGGCGCAGGTCCACGCGCAGGTGCGGCGGCCGGACGGGCCGCCGCTGCGGCAGCTTTCTTGGCTGCCTGCTCCTTGTCGTACGCCACGAGCCGCGATTTGGCCGCATCGATCTCTGCGGGCGTCATCACGGCAAACCTGTACACCAGATTCTCGCGTTCATACTCGGAGAACTCGTACACATCCGTCATCTTGATGCATTCTGTCGGACATGGATAGACGCACAGCCCGCAGTAGCAGCACTTGGCGATATCGATGTCGAACTGCGAGACATACAACCGCTTCTTTGTGCCCACTGATGTCAGGCCGAGATCGACGTCGGGTGTGGATTTGACGGTCTCGATCGTGATGCAGTCGACGGGACAGGCCATGGCACACTGGTCGCACCCAATGCAGTCGTCCATGTTGACGTAGAGCCTGTTGCGCGCCCGCTCCGGAAGCTTCACTTTCACATCCGGATACTGTATCGTGACGGCACGCGTGAAAAGGTGCCGCCACGTGACCTTCATGCCAATCAGGACGGTATACACTCCGTCCCAGACACCGCGGAAATACCTGCTCATTACTTCAGGCCTGTTCGTTGCACATGTCAGGCAGGTTGCAGCATCACATGCGCACCTGCCGTCGAACTGTTATTGCCCAGCCGCCAGCACCCAGGCACCAACACCCAGGATAATGGCAAAAGAAAAAGGAATCAGGACCTTCCATCCGATATACGTCAACTGATCAACGCGAAGCCGCGGAAGCGTCCACCGCAGCCATATCTGCACAAAAATCACCGCCAGCCCTTTGCCGAGGAACCAGAAGAGCCCCCACCAGGGGCCCGATAGAAATTCTCCGAACGGACTGTTCCAACCGCCGAAGAACAACGTCACCACGATCGCGCTCACCGCAAACATGTTGGCGTATTCGGCAAGGTACATAAGCGCAAAGCGCATCCCGCTGTATTCCGTGTGGTAACCGGCGACGAGCTCGGACTCCGATTCGGGAAGGTCAAAGGGTGTCCGGTTGACTTCGGCGAGGGAAGCCAGGAAGTAGATCACACAGGCGAGGAACAGGAACGGGAATTTCTGGAAGACGAGCCAGTGCCAGACGGGGCCTGTCTGGAGCTGGTTGATCTCCTGCAGGTCGAACGTCCCCACCACCATCACAACCGCGAGGATAGAGAGGGCGACAGGGACCTCATAGCTGACAATCTGTGCTGCAGACCGCATGGCTCCGAACAGCGACCATTTGCTGTTCGACGCCCATCCTGCAAGGATCAGCCCGACAACGACGAGGGAGGAGATGGAGATCACATAGAACAGGCCGAGATTGATCTCCGCACCGACAAAGGCCGCGCTGAACGGGATTGCCGCGTACGCAGCATAGGATCCGGCGAACACGATATACGGAGCCAGCACGAACAGTTTCTTATCCGCCGCTGCGGGGACGAGATCCTCTTTCTGAAGCAGCTTGACGGCATCAGCAATCGTCTGAGACCATCCGTGCCATCCGCCGGTGAGCATGGGACCAAGACGGTCCTGCATATGGGCGGAGATCTTGCGTTCCCACCAGACGCCAAACAGGGCAAACGGGATCACCCAGATGAGAGGCACGAGGGCCATCAGGACGTACACCAGCGCTTCGTTGTTGAGAAGCTCAAGAAGGAAGTTTTTCATAGGCAATCGGGGTTATCGGTCCACTTCGCCAGTCGGATATGATGTAGTACCCCAGCTCGCCCTTCGGGGTCTCGGTGCGCATGTATATCTCACCCGCCTCGGGCCTGATGCGTTTGGGCTGATGCGTTTGGGGATCGCCGACTGCACGTCTCCTTCGGGGAGTTGCTTCGCAGCCTGCTCGATAATGTTCACGCTCTGCTCCATCTCGTGCACACGCACCATGTACCGGTCCCAGCAGTCCCCCACCTTCCCCTTCTCCCCTTTGCCGAAGGGAATGTCAAAATCGAACCGGTTGTAGATGGAATACGGATCATTTTTCCGGATATCCCACTGCACGCCGGACCCGCGAAGCACCGGTCCGCTTACGCCAAAGTTGACTGCGACATCTCCGGGAAGGACGCCCACACTGGCCGTCCGGTCGATGAAGATCTTGTTGTATGAGAGAAGATCATTCAGCTCTTTGATGTTCGGACGGAAGTACTTGCAGAACTCGAGGACCTTGTCCTTGAAGGTCGGCTTCACGTCATGGGAGAGTCCGCCGATCCACATGTAGTTGTACAGGAGCCTCGCCCCGCAGGTTTCCTCGAAGATATCCAGCACGTGCTCGCGGTCGCGCATACAATAGAGAAACGGCGTCCATGCCCCGATGTCCAGGCCGTATGTGCCGATGGCGATGAGATGACTGACGATCCTCGAGAACTCCGCCATAATAACGCGGATGTACTCCACGCGTTCCGGGACCTGGATCTTCAGCATCTTTTCCATGGCGACGACATAGCCGAATTCGTTGCTCATCGCTGCGACATAATCCAGGCGGTCAACATACGGAATGACCTGCTGGTAGTTCGCCATGTGCTCGCAGTGTTTCTCAAAACATCGGTGCAGATAGCCGATGCGGGGTATTACATCAGCCACAATCTCGCCGTCCACCACGATATCCAGCCGGAGGACGCCGTGTGTGGAGGGATGCTGAGGCCCCATGCTGATGACCATTTCTTCGGTCCGGAGCGCACGCCCCAGCCCGGGAATGGTCGTGGGACGACGTCCCTTTTCAACTTCCGTCAGTGTCGCGTCCATCAGTAGGGTACTTTCATGCCATTGTAGAACTCGGGAACCTGATAGTCCTTCCGCAGGGGGTGCCCGTCCCAGTCATCCGGCATCAGGATTCGGCGCAGGTCCGGGTGCCCATCGAAGATCATGCCGTACATATCGAAGGCCTCACGCTCCTGCCAGTCAGCGGTTCTCCAGATGGAAGCCACGGACTGCACGTGCGGGTGCGTTTCGGGAACGAATGTCTTCAGGACGATCTTGTGGTTCCGT
Source organism: Bacteroidota bacterium (assembly GCA_017860635.1). Classification (GTDB taxonomy): domain Bacteria; phylum Bacteroidota; class Ignavibacteria; order UBA10030; family UBA6906; genus JAGDMK01. The sequence continues at coordinate 10,607 of JAGDMK010000083.1, read as the reverse complement.
TTCATGGAGTACAGATGGTACACGGCCGCGAGTGTGCCTTTGGTCATGTCCACGCCGCTCAGCAGCGTCAGGAGATCGAACTGCGTCCTTTCATCGTCGCGGAGAAAGCGTGCGACGTCCAGGATGCGGTCGGGAGCGACCGACACCCAGGGATCAATCACGCCGTCGAGCTTTGCCTCAAGAATGCCATCACTGAAGGTGGTCTTCAGGAGATCGTACAGTTCTTGCGCTATCATGGGTTCTGATGGTTACGTGTAGTGGTAGGGTGATTACGCGGTCTGTTTCAGAATGAGGCGTTCTTTCCGAATTTTCTCTTTGAGCTTCAGCAACCCTTCCATCAGGGCTTCCGGCCGCGGCGGGCACCCGGGGACGTAGACATCGACGGGGATGACCCGGTCGACTCCCTTCAGCACATGGTAGCCATGCTCCCAGTACGGACCGCCGCAATTCGCGCAGCTCCCCATGGAGAGGACATAGCGGGGTTCGGCCATCTGATCGTACAGGGTCTTGATCCGCGATGCCATCTTCAGCGTCACGGTTCCAGCCACAATCATCACATCCGCCTGCCTGGGTGAGCTGCGGAAGAAGGTGCCGAACCGGTCGAGATCGTAGTGGGAGGCGCCGGTGGCCATCATTTCGATGGCGCAACAGGCCAGACCGAATTGCATGGCCCAGAGGGAGGAAAGGCGGCCCCATGCGAGCACATCGTCAACGGACGTCAGGAGAACGTTTCCGTTTTCAAAGCGTTGATTCAGCAGTCCCATCGTATTCCTGTCAGGCGACTAGTTCTTCTTCAGTGAGCGGGGTCTCCCGCACGCCAATGCCACGTTCATAGCGTGGGATGTTCGGCGCGGGTTTGTCCCATTCAAGATCCCCCCTCTTCCATACATAGGCATACCCGACCAGGAGAATTGCCAGGAAGACGAGCATTTCGAAGAAGGCAAACCAGCCGAGGGCGCTGTACACAACGGCCCATGGAAAGAGGAATACCACTTCGACATCGAAAATAAGAAACACCAGAGCGATGACGTAGAAGCGGATGTTGAATCTGATCCGGGTGTCCCCGAGGGGACTCTCCCCGCATTCGTAAATAGCGTTCTTGGAGGGATAGGGCCGGTGCGGACGCAGAAGCCATGCAAACACCATTGAAATGGCACCGATCCCTGCGCCGACCAGAATAAAGATCAAAACTCGACCATACTCGGTGAGCATGTACCAGGATCTCCGGAAACCACCAGGTGAGAGGGTTTGTGAGATGAACAGCGTGTGTCAAGAAACGCGTTACAATATAAAAAGAATGCTCAGGAATGTCAACTTCACGTCTACCTTGAATGAGGCACTCTGGAATGAGGCACCGTAAATCAGGAATTGCGAATCTGGCATCGTGAATCAGGCACTGCGGATCGAGCATCGTAAATCAGGCACTGCGAATCAGGCACAGTGCATCAGGCATCGTGAATCAGGCATTGCGAATCAGGCACCGTGGATCAGGCAATATGAATCAAGCACCGTGGATCAGGCAATCGCGGAACAGGCGCACTGGAGGACGCCGTTCAGGTCGTTTTCTTCACAAGGTACCGTTTCACTTTTTGCGTCGTGGTCTTCTCGAATTCGTGATCCCTCAGATGGAACTTGCGTATCTGTTTAAAACCCGGCAGCGTGCTGTTCACGGCAGCGACCTCCTTGCCGATGACCTCTTTCATAAGGTCCTCGGTGATCTCCACCGCTCTCGTCTCAGAGAGCTCGATGAATGCCTCTGCATCGGGGACGACCATCACCGCAATGATCTCGTCGTGCTTCTCGTCCGGCTCGGCATAGACCATCGATTCCATGACGAAGGGGCTGCGGTTGAGGAGGTCTTCGATTTCCTCCGGGAAGACGTTCTCTCCCCTCCGTGAAATGATCACGTTCTTCTTCCGGCCGCTGATGTGCAGGAAACCATCTTCGTCCTGGTACCCCAGATCACCAGTCTTGAACCACTCTCCGTCGAATGCATCCTGTGTGGCCTGCTCATTCTTGTAGTATCCGAGCATCACGTTCGGCCCTTTCGCCCAGATTTCTCCGACGCCGTTCGCGTCCGGCTCGTTGATGCGCAGTGTGACGCCGGGCAGCGGCATGCCCGCGGCATCGTCCTTGAATGCGTCAAGCCGGTTCAGCGCCAGAATTGGCGATGTTTCTGTCAGTCCGTACCCCTGGACGAAGTTGAACCCGAACTCCCGCAACCCCTTTGCCACGAGCGGATCCGGGGCGGCCCCGCCGGCAATGAAGACTCGGATGGATCCTCCGAATTTCTCGTGTAACTCCCGGAACACCGCGCGCTTGCAGCTCTTCCAACCGGCCCGTTCAAGGAAGTTGCTGGTCTTGATCAGCGGCCCGATGATCTTGGATGTCAGCTTCTTTTCGTTGATGGATTTGTTGATGCGTTTGAACATCTTGTCAAACATCAAGGGGACACTGAGCAGCATGGTCGCATGCGACGCCTGCAGGTCGTCAACGACGGTCTTGAGAGACTTGGCGTAGTGAACGGATGCGCCGCAATAGAGCGGACAGAGGAATCCGCAGGTACATTCGTACGTATGATGCATTGGCAGCACAGACAGGAACCGGTCGTCGGGCGTCACCAGAAGCATCCGCACCATGGCCATCAGATTCGCGGCCAGGTTGCCCTGACTCAGCATCACCGCTTTCGCCCGTCCGAGTGAGCCGGAGGTGAAGATGAGCTCTGCCAGCGCATTCGGATTGATCTGCGGCAGGTCCGACACGCTGCACCCCTTGCTCGATTCAATGAGCTCCATCATCGAAAGAGAGCCCTCGCGTTCCGCAGACAGATCCATATTGATGTAGGTCTTCAGCTTGTGCAGCGACCCCCGCCGTTCCCTGAGGATCGGCTCGAAGGTATCCGAGTAGATGACAGCGACCGCATCCGATTCATGCAGCACGTTCAGAATATCATTGAGGGGCAGGTTCCGGTCTACTGGAGCGACGACATAGTCGAAGCACATGCAGGTCAGATAGGCTATACCCCACTGCACGCGGTTTTCCCCGACGACGGCAATGTGACTTCGTTCGGGAATCCCGAGACCCCGCAGCGCACTGCCAAACTTCAGGATCGTATTGAGCAGCGAACCGTACGTCTGCCGTGCAATAGGGGTTTCTTTGAGATCCTCGATGGCGAGCTTGTTGCCATGAACGCGTGCGGAACGAAGGACCATATCCTGAACGGAGGTGATGGTCGGGACGGTGTTCAATGTGAACTGTGGTTTCATCGGTCTGGTCCGTTGTGATCGACGTGAGAGCCTGGCAGAGTGGTCAGAGCGTGACGCGTTCTGCATGGTGCGACAGCTCCCGTGCAGACGCATGTTCGATTTCGGCATGGAGGCTGTTCCCGTGCGCATCCATGGTGACAATTGCAGGAAAATCCTTTACGGTGATGTGCCACATGGCTTCCGGGATGCCAAAATCCAGGAAGTCGACGCCGCTGACGTCCGTGATGCAGCGGGTGTAGTACTGTGCGGCTCCCCCGATGGCATTCAGGTAGACTGCCCCGACTTCTTTCAGTGCCGCAAGAGTTTTCCCACCCATCCCCCCCTTGCCGATCACTGCGCGGATGCGGAATTTGCGCAGGAGGTCACCCTGATAGGGCTCCTCGCGGCTGCTGGTGGTGGGGCCGGCCGCATTGATGAACCACTTTTCCCCCCTCTTCAGTGACACGGGGCCGCAATGATAGATTGCCGAACCTTCGAGCGGAACCGGGGAGTCATGCGTCAGCAAATAATGATGCAACGAATCCCGCCCCGTATGCATCGGCCCGTTCAGCAGGACAACATCCCCCACCTTGAGCGCGCGGACCTGCACTTCGTCGAGCGGCAGAGTCAGACGGATCTCCCGGCCCGTGATCGGCAATCCTTCACCCCTGGCCATCTTCACAGTCGGTGTGTCTTCCTTGTAGAGCCATCGGCGGATCGCCCCTGTGGCGGGGTCGAGCACAACCCCCAGCCGCCGGAATGCCCAGCAGTCATAAGCAACAGAAACGAAGAAGCTCGCGGGGAGCCGGTGATATGCTCCGATCTTGCAGCCGATCAGGGTTGCCTTTCCCCCGAATCCCATCGTGCCGATTCCCAGCGTGTTGGCCTTGTCCATGATGTAGTGTTCCAGCTTCGCCAGATCGGGAACCGGGTTGATGTCATCGAGCGTTCGGAAGAGCTGCTCTTTGGCATAGTGATAGCCGGACGCCCGGTCTCCGCCGATTGCCACGCCGATTGCACCGATGCTGCACCCATGACCCTGTGCCTCCCACACTGCGTGCAGGATGCATTTTCGGACGCCGTCGATGGTGCGATCAGCCCGTCCAAGGTACGGGAGCTCTGCAGGGAGTGAGTACTGAATGCTCTTGTTCTCGCAGCCGCCTCCTTTGAGGATCAGCCTGACCTCCACCTCGTCCTTTTCCCACTGTTCGAAGTGAATAACCGGAGCCCCCTCCCCCAGGTTGTTGCCGCTGTTCTTTCCGGTCAAAGAATCGACCGCATTGGGCCGGAGTTTTCCTTCTTTGGTAGCATCGGCAATCGCCTCCCGGATCGCCGCACTCATGGCCATCTGGTTGGCACCGACCGGGGTCTTGATCTCAAAGGTCGGCATTCCGGTGTCCTGGCAAATCGGGACCGTTCCATCACAAGCCATGTCCACGTTGACGGCGATGGTCTCCAGGGCAAGCATTGCCTGCGTCCCTGGGGTCTCCCGCTCGCGCGCCCCGTTGATAGCCCGACGGACATCGGGGGGAAGGTTCGAGGAGGTCTCTACGATCAGCGAGAACATGCTGGTCTTGAATTGATCCATGAGGCATCTCCCTTAGTGGGTGTAGTCGGGTTTGACAGCGTACGGCACGGGATCCGGATATCCGGCTTGCTGGAATCCGCGCAGACGGAGTGCGCAGCTGTCGCAGACTCCGCATGCAACATCTTCACCCTGATAGCACGACCATGTGAGTGCAAGCGGTGCGCGGAGTTCCATCCCGAGTCTGACGATTTCCGCTTTGGTCATGTGTATCAGCGGCGTCTTCAGTGTTATCGCCGTGTCCGGTTTCGTGCCCTCGCGGATGACTGCGGCAAATGCATCAAAGAAACTCTGCCGGCAGTCCGGATAACCGGATGAATCTTCCTCCACCGCGCCTACGTAGACGGACGATGCTCCGAGTACTTCTCCCCAGCTCACGCCAACGGCGAGGAGATTTGCGTTCCGGAACGGAACATATGACGTGGGAACATCCCGGCCATGAAGGTCGGCCCGCGCAACTGGCACGGTCACATCAGTCAGGCTTGAACCCCCGATGGCTGCCAGATGCGCCAGCGATACAACCAGCGTGCTGCCTGCCCCGAAATGCGCTGCAAGCTCGCGGAACGCCCGGAGTTCGCGCGCTTCCGTCCGTTGACCGTAGTTTGCGTGGAGAAAGGCGAGATCAGAGTGTTCGCGCGCCGCGATGGCGGCCGTCACGCAGCTATCCATTCCCCCACTCACCAGAACTACTGCTGGTTTGTGGATCATCAAACACCCCGTTTGTCCGGAGCCCAGAGAAGTTTGTGGAGCTGAATCTGGAGGCGGACCGGAAGTCCACGGTCAAGTATCCACCGGGCCAGCGTTGCCGGGTCAAGTTCACCGAAGACAGGAGAGAACAGCACCGGACATTGGTTTGTCAGCCCATACCGTCCGACAATATCACACGCCCAGTCAAAATCCGCTCTGTCTTTCAACACGAACTTGACCTCGTCCGTCGGGCGGAGGTGCTCGATGTTCGACCAGAGATTCCGGGAAACCATGCCGCTTCCCGGGGGCTTGAGATCCATGATGCGGTGGACACGCCTGTCCACGGCCGCGATATCCAGACTGCCCCCCGTTTCAAGAAGCGTCTCGTAGCCGGCGTCACAGAGAGACGCCATCAATTCATGAACACCCGACTGGAGCAACGGTTCGCCGCCGGTGATCTCAACGAGCGAACAATGAAAGCCGGCAATTTCCTGAAGAATTGCCGCAATGGTCATGACCCGGCCTTCGGTGAAGGCGTACGCCGTGTCGCACCAGGTGCAACGAAGGTTGCAGGCTGTGAGACGTATGAAGATACAAGGGCGTCCTGCATAGCTGGACTCGCCCTGGATGCTGAGGAAGATTTCGTTGACGACGAGTTCAGTCATACCCGAGAGGGATGCGCGGCCCGGGTATTGTAGTGAGTTTCGGAAGGAAAAGCAAGGTGACGGGGCAGTACCGGAAACACAAGATCGGACACACAAGATCGGAAATCTACACCGGAACGGAAACTACACAGCGACGGGGATCGAACGGCGTCGGTGAAGAACAGCTGTGGCGGCCGCTGCAAGTACCGCCCCATCAACGGGTTTCAGGAGAAAATCATCCACCCCGAAACGCTTCCCCGCCAGCAGAATGTCGCTATCCAGCCGGATGGCCTGGAACATGAAGGGGGTCTGGGCGAGTCCGCTGTTCGTCCGCATCCAGAGGAAGAGATCACACCCCCTGGCGCCACAGTCGAAATTAACCTCCGAAACGACAATATCGGGAGTGATCAAGGACAACAACTCTACTGCCTCGTCGTAGCTGGCAGCGCCGGCGAAAGAGTACCCATGCCGCGGCAGCGCAGCGGCCAGCTGTGAAAGGAGCCGTTCATCCTGGTCTACCACCACAATCAGATCGCCGCGGTGGTTGCCCGACACACCGTGCCGGCGACCATTGCCGTTCCCCTGTCCGCTGCCATTGTCGTTTCCGGAGACGGTATTCGCCGCGCCCGGATTCTCGATTCCGCGGGAGGCATGCCGCAACAGCGCGTTGAATTGCTCTTCAACTGTCTGCTTCAGCACCGCGCAGACCTGATTCCCCGGATCGAGGGCAAAGACCTGATCGATGGCTCGCCGTGCTGCGGGAAAACGTCCCATCGCACAACACTCTTCAGCTCTTTCCAAATAATGCTCGGTTTTCGCTTGCACGTAAATTTCACGGGGCGTCATTGAGACAGCGTCCTTCTGATCAGGGAGAGGAGGTACGATTGGCACCGCTTGGTGATCCAATGTAGTCAGGCGGCGGCGACTACACTGTGCCCCATATCACTTCAAGAACGCCAATTTTGGCGATGACAGCGTTTTCAGGGGTAGTTTCGGGGGTGTTACCGATGTGTGCCGAGGATTGGTAGAAGGAGAACAACCAATGTGCTGGATCCGGGTTGACTGAATGAGCGAATGGACGGCCGCATGAGGACACGAGCAGCGTCCGATAAACGGGACAACGCAAGCCACTGCACCCGACCGTTCGCCAGACCGAGTGGTGAGAATGCGGTGAGAATACGGTGGGACAGAAGTCAGTACATATGATGGGGCCAGAAGCCGGACGATTGAGATTGGGGGAATGCGACACGCGCGGAGTGAACGCCCACATCGCCGCGGGCTTCATGCTGCTACCGCATGAACCAGGTCCTACGGTTCAAGGAATCCCGACATGAGCAGAATGGCCAGAACGAGCCCAAGCGCGAATCTGTACCACACAAAGACCAACGTGGTATGACGCATCAGATATCTCAACAACCATGCAATCGCCGCATATCCCGCAATGCCGGAGACAACAGTGGCAATCACCAGGTTGGCAACGCCGAAGTGGAAAACATCTGCACCGGTCTGCATCATTCCGGCAATCTTGTACATCTGGAAGAATCCGCTGGCGAGTACCGCAGGCACACTCAGAAGGAACGAGAACCGGGCTGCAGCTTCACGGGTGAATCCGAGTAACAGACCCGCTGTAATCGTCGTGCCTGAACGGGAAGATCCGGGGATAAGCGCCAGGGCCTGGGCACATCCGACGAGGAGGGCGTCCCAGAGCCCGACATGTGTGATGGTGCGTTCATGCCGCGCAACTTTCTCCGCCAGCCAGAGCAACGCCGCCAGTACCACAAGACTTCCGATGATCACCGGAATGCTCTTCGTAAGAGCCCCTTCGATCTGGTCTTCGAAGAGCAGGCCCACGACACCGACGGGTATGGTACCGATGACGATCGCAAGAGCCAGCCGGCTCTCCCGGGACCACCCTTGCCCGCGGCGCGTGGCCGCGCCGGTTGTCAGGTCGCGGATCAGTCCCATGAGAATTCCCACGAGATCCTTCCAGAAGTATACCAGCACGGCCGCCATGGTGCCGAGCTGCATCACGGCGATGAACGCCGTCCACGCCGCGGCATGATCGAGATCTACAAGTCCCAGCACCTTGCCGGCAATGGTGAGATGTGCTGTACTGCTGATCGGGAGGAATTCCGTCAGGCCTTGAATGATGCCGAGAAGAACAGCCAGGAGAGGATTCACGTGGATTCCCGTAGTAGTTCTAGCCGAGAATGGCGATCAGCACGCCGGCGGCAATTGCCGTCCCGATCACACCGGCGACGTTCGGTCCCATGGCATGCATGAGCAGATAGTTCTGCGGATTGTACTCCTGTCCGACGTTGTGCGACACCCGCGCGGCCATGGGAACGGCTGAAACCCCGGCTGAGCCGATCAGCGGGTTGATCTTCCCTCCCGTCATGCGGTACATCACCTTGCCCACGAGGACACCGCCGGCAGTGGAGAAGCCGAAGGCAACCACACCGAGACTGATGATCTTCAACGTCTCCCACCGGAGAAAGACATCCGCAGCCATCGTCATCCCCACGCACGTCCCCAGAAAGAAGGTCACAATGTTAATGAGCTCATTCTGGGCCATGTTTGTCAGCCGCTCCACGACGCCGCTCTCCCGCAGGAGGTTGCCGCCCATCAGCATAGACAGCAGCGGGGCTGCCGGCGGAACGATGAATACACCGATGACGGTAACCACAAGCGGGAAGATAATCTTGATCTTTTGGGAGACCGGTTTCGGCGTCTCCATAACCACACGCCGTTCTTTATCCGTTGTCAACGCACGCATAATGGGCGGTTGAATAAGCGGGACGAGCGCCATGTACGAATACGCCGCGACGGCGATGGGACCGAGGAGATGCGGAGCAAGCTTGAGAGTGAGATAGATCGCCGTAGGGCCGTCAGCCCCCCCAATGATGCCGATCGCAGCCGCTTCTTTGAGGTCAAAGCCGAGGAGCACCGCCGAAAAGAGCGCTACAAAGACCCCAAATTGCGCAGCCGCTCCCAGGAGAAACGTTTTCGGGTTCGCCAGCAAAGGTCCAAAATCGGTCATCGCCCCGATTCCCAGAAAGATCAGGGGAGGAAAGATCTCGAGTTCAATGCCCTTGGAGAGATAATAGTAGAGCCCGCCGATTTCATTGCCCTGGGGAACTGTCAGCAGCCCGTTTCCCGGGAGGTTCACGAGGAATGCACCCAGACCGATGGGAAGCAAGAGGAGGGGTTCGAAGCCGCGTTTGATCGCCAGATAGATCAGCAGCGATGCGATTGCCAGCATGGCGACCTGGCCCCATGTGAGGGACCAGAATCCCATCCCCCCTACAAATTTCTCGAGGTTCTCTAACATGAGTCCGCGCTTCCGTTATTCGAACGTGAGCAGCATTTGTCCTGACTCGATCTTGTCGCCGACCTTCACCTTGATGCTCTTGATCTTGCCGGTCTGTGGCGACGAGATATTGGTCTTCATCTTCATTGCTTCGAGCACGAACAGGACATCGTTCTGCTTCACGGCGTCTCCTTCTTTGACGGGGATCTGCAGGATGACGCCGTTGATCGGGGACGTCAGCGATTTCTTGTCGGCAGCCCCGCCCTTGCTCTTGCCTGCAGTCGGCAGTGCGACGGGGGCATGCACTGGCGTGACGTAGCTATCCACGGTGCGAACCGGCGGCCGGAATGCGGGCTGGCTCTCAATCATCTCATCGTCCTGCACAACCTCCACATCGACTTCGTACCGTTTTCCGTTCACGGTGATCATCAGTTTTTTCATTGTCAGCTCTTCCTTCTTGCGATAGCGTGCGATGCCATAATATTCAAACGCCCTGTCACTGCCCAGGACTGGTCAGATGCTCCCTCCGTCAGGAAACGGATCCTCCGGATTCTGACCGGCGGTCTGAGCATTGCGGCGACTGCGGCAGAAATGACCGCAACGATCTCGTCATTGAGTTCGTCATCGACTTTGTGCGTTTCCACCTTTTCCGAATACTTTTTGATCCGCTTCATGTTGAGCGTACGGTCCGTCCATTCCATCAAGCGAATCATGCCTGCAAGAAGCAGGAGTGCAGAAAACACAACGATCATCCCGACGACGAGAAGCAGGATGCTCTGAGTGAGATTCTCGACCATAGCAGGTGTCCTAGTCTGTTAGAGCGGAATCAGGCCGTGCTTCTTTTGCGGCCGCAGGTCGCGTTTGTTCCGCAGAGATTCCAGAGCGACGGAGAGATATGCGCGGGTCTTCTTCGGTTCAATCACCGCATCCACCATGCCTTGCTGCGCCGCCTGGTACGGGTTGGAGAACTGGACCTTGTATTCGGCGATCAGTTCCCGGCGTCTCGCCTGTGGATCTGCCGCACTTCTGATGTCGCCGCGGTAGAGCACGTTGACCGCGCCCTCGGCGCCCATGACGGCAATTTCTGCCGTCGGCCATGCCGCAACCCGGTCGGCCTCCAGCGCTTTTGCACACAT
>JAGDMK010000258.1 GCA_017860635.1 Bacteroidota bacterium | reverse complement strand
CAGTTTGAGGGGATCATACAGAGCCGGAATCGCAGCGTCGACTACGGCGGCGAGACGCAGGAGTATGAAATGACAATCTGGGTGAAGAAAGCCCAGGTCAAGGTCACAGTGCCGCAAATCGGTGCGACGCCCGGGTCTACGGTGATCTATCGGACAGACAGCAGGGTATCCTGGATCCTCAACGACCAGGACCGGACGTACTTTGAGGTAGCTCTTGCACCTCGCCAGGGGATGCAGCAGCCGACGCCTTCGGAGCCGGCTTCACCCGATACACCCGCCGTCACCCGGACGAACAAAACTCGGAAGATCCTGGGCTACGTGTGCGAGCAAGTCATGATTCAGAAAGGGGAAACGGAGACAGAGATCTGGGGGACGAAAGGGCTGGGCGACCTGACACAAATGCTGAATCAATCCCTTCAGGCAGAGAGTGCCGGAGGTGAGGAAGGTGATCTGATTGCGAAGATGGGTCTCTATCCGTTGCAGTCCGTGACCCGCTATGAAGGGCGCATTCTGGAATCCCAGGAAGTGACGAAGATCGAACGCAAATCTCTTTCGAACGATCTCTTCAGGATTCCGGAAGGATACAAGAAGCAGAAGGCGCTGGATGTGGAGTAATCGGATGCGGCGATGTAGAGTATACCCAACCAGCGATGCAGACGCGTCTGATGCAGCGATGTAGTGGAATCGCGTCCAGCGATCCCGAGTGATCAATTGCAGCGTATTGGCTCCGTTATGATGATGCGGCTCCGGTAGCATCGGAGGTCTCCGGTCCTGCCGTGACGACCAGCATTTGTAGATGCGCACGCCTGCGTCGCCGGGCGAAGCGTACCCGCGGTTCCAACCCACCACAATCCATTATCAGGACAAGTTCTATGAGCGATCAACACGCGCACACCCCGATAGTTCCAGCAAGTTCGACAATGAAAGAGTTCACGCCCCGGGCTGTCCTCCTCGGCGTGTTGATGGCGATGGTGATGGGTGCCGCCAATGCCTATCTCGGTTTGAAGGCGGGCATGACGATCGCCGCGACATACACAACGGCAGTAGTGGGTATGGCTGTGCTCAAAGCGCTCAAGGGCACCCTGCTGGAAGAGAACACCGCCCGGACGGTCGGGTCTATCGGAGGCAATATTGCCACCGGCGCAATCTTCACGCTTCCCGCGTTCTTCATCGCCTCTGTGTGGAATCCGTTCTTCACGACTGAACACTACATCATCAGCACTATCGTCCTGATCGTGGCGGGGATTCTCGGGATCATGTTTGTGACGATACTCCGGCGCGTGCTCGTCGAGGACAAGGAGCTTCCGTTCCCGGAGTCGATCGCTGCGGCAGAGATCCATAAATCCGGACAGTCGGGCACGCAAAACTCACGCCACCTATTCACCGGGATGGGCATCGGCGCCCTTTTCAGTGCGCTGGTGGAATTCAAGGTGCTCGCTGGCGGATGGCAGTGGCTGGTGAAGCTCACGAAGGGGACACTCCTGTTCCGCGCCCCCGGCATGAACCCCGCATACTTCGGCGTCGGCTATATCATCGGTCCGCGGCTCGGATCGATCAACTTCAGCGGCGGAGTGCTCGCATGGGGCCTCCTCACTCCTGTGATCGCCTACTTCATGCATCGCGAGAATCCGGCCGCAGTCACCGATTGGGCTGCTGAACTCACCACTGTCTGGAAGGGGACGGTGCGCTACATCGCCATCGGAGGAATGCTCACGGGCGCGTTCTACACGCTCTACAAGATGAGAGGTAGTCTGATCAATGGCATCACACGATCGGTCTCGTATCTGAAACAATCGGCGACGGGGGGCGCAGAGGCATTGCGTACGGACCGGGACATTACGCTGCGCTGGTCGCTCCCGGCGTTCGGCATGATCCTGGTAATCATGTTTTTCATCTTCCAGTACTTCTCGGGCTCTGCGGTTCCGGCCGGAGTCTCTTCAATTGTCATGCTTGTCCTGGGGTTCGTGTTTGCCGCAGTGTCGGGGTACCTGGTCGGGATCATCGGGGTCAGCAACAACCCTACAAGCGGACTGACTGTTTCAGTCCTCATTGTGGTGGCGTTTCTCATGCTCGCGCTTGGCATGAGCGGCGAGCCGGCGGTTGCGGCCGTGCTCGGGGTGGCGGCGTTCACATGCACAAGCGTCTCTGTGGCGGGGGAGATGATGCAGGACCTGAAGGCGGGGCACATCATCGGCTGCACTCCCTGGAAGATGCAGGTTGGTGATATGCTGGGCGTGACCGCCTCGGCCCTCGTGATGTTCCTGGTGCTCTCGCTGCTGCACCTCGGAGATCTCAAAAAGGCCGTGGGGACGGAGATTGACCGGCTCGAACAGATCGGCGCAACCGCTGTAACCTATCAGGGTAACGCAGCCGACCTTCAGGGCAAATCCTTCACGCTGGACGAAGTGAAGCAGCTCTCTCCAGAACAGCAGAATGATGTCCTTGGCACGCAGGCCGGTTTCGGCGGCGAACGGCTTCCGGCTCCGCAGGCCAGTCTCATGGCTGTTGTGACGCGCGGCATTGTGGAAGCGCAGGCAGAGCTTATACTTATATTGACGGGTGTCTTCTTCGGCATCGCCCTAATCCTGATGCAAGTCAAGAGCCCCATGCTGATCAGCGTGGGCATGTACCTTCCGATCGATACGACGTTTGCGATTTTTGTCGGCGGACTGATGAAGGGCCTTCTGGACAAGGTGCTGGCGAAGAAGAAGGTGGAAGGACCCGCGAAGGAGAAGATCGACAACATCGGCATCCTGCTTGCCTCCGGACTGATTGCCGGAGAGGCGTTGCTCGGGTTGCTCTTTGCCGGCCTTGCTTTTGCCGAGATCAAGATCTTTCACGTCTTTGAGAATCCAACATATCTTCTGAGTCTTGCGGCTATCGCAATCATCGCGCTGGTGCTCGTGCGTGTCCCGCTGTCGGAGACAAAGAAAGGATAAGACAATGCGTGCGATCCTCTTCGCGATTGTGCTGGCGGCTCTGGCGGCCGGAGTGAAGGGGTGGGGGATGCCGGTAGAAGCGGAAGCCCCGCTTCTTTCGGCCCAAACCGAACCGTCCGTTCTCCATGGGAATCCTGATACTGGTGATCCGCAGGGTCAACGGACGGTGACAGACTCACCTGCCTCTCTCCCGAGTGCTTCACCCGGTTCCGCGTCAACTGCACCAATGCCGGCATCACTGTCCGTGCCCATCGGCGGCCTCCCATCTGCACAAGGACCTGGGACAACTCCTTCTCCTGACCACACTGCTGACGTACGCACGGCGTGGGTGAAACACTTTGGATCCGGCGGCGGCGCCTCGTCTGAGAAAGTGACATGTGCAGCGGCGGGCAGAGAGGGGGGTGTGATCACGGCGGGCACATACCAGGATCGGCCGATCACTATCAAGTTCCGGGCCGACGGGAAGCTCGAGTGGGCTGACGTCTATGTCGATCCAACCCGGAGACTCGCGGTGCCGGCTGATGTGCAGGTTGACTCAGGAGGCAATACCTTTGTCGTGGTGCGAACCGAAGCTGCATCTGATGGGGAGCCCTGGATCGCTGTCATCAAATACTCGCCATCGGGCAAACGCGATTGGGTGACGACACATCCCGGCCTCTACAAGGCCAGTGCTGTCGATGCCGGAGGAGGCGTGTACGTGGGTGTGAGTTGGAATCCGACCGGTGCGCCGAATCGCTATGGTACGTCGGATTACGTCATGGTCCACATCGGCTCTTCGGGAGAGACCCGGTGGCGAAGAACATACGACGGGCCATGGGGAGGGGACGACTTCATCAGTGCGCTTCGGCGCGATGGGCACGGCAACATCTACCTGACCGGATTGGCGTTCCGCAATCCGTACAACTACAGCGTCGCCACTCTCAAGTTCGACTCTACAAGCTCCATGCAGTGGCTTCAGCTTCACGGCCTGATGGCAGGATACGCATGGGTCCCCCCTTACCCTCCCCAGGTGAACATCCTGATGAGCGTCGATGGTTCGGGCAATATCACGATCGCCTACGGCAAGACGGACCAACCCGATTTTACGCTTGTGCGGTACGACACGGACGGAAGGGAGCGATGGGTGCGGCAGATCTCGGGAGCGCTCCGTTCACTCATTGCCGGAGGGTTCGGCGACGCGTATGCGGCGACAAAGACGACGATCATGCACATCGATTCGTCCGGCAGCATGCTGTGGACTCAAGACGCCGCTGACGTTTCGCTTCTGCACTACGAAGCGGGATTGCTCTACACCGGCAGTACACGCAACGGCAGGATGGAAGTTACGTCCTACGATGCGGCAGGAATGTATCGGTGGGTGGCCGTCTCCGAAGGTGAACTTGGCACCAGCGATGCCGTTGTGGCGCTCATCAGCGATGGCAGCGGACAGATCACCGCTGTGGGTACTCGGTCGACAACATACCGGGGATCGGACTGCATCGGATTTACGTTCAACACGCACGGAGCGGTGACACGGACTCTGCGATACGACGGTCCAGCCATCTCAGCCAACAATCTTTCGGCCTCCGCTGTCGATTCAGACGGTAACATTCACGTAACGGGGAAAGGAACATCCGAGACTGGTCGTG
>JAGDMK010000257.1 GCA_017860635.1 Bacteroidota bacterium | reverse complement strand
ACCGTTATAGTGAATGTTGCTGACTCAAGGACGCCCTCCACGATGCGCACCTGCTCCGCTGTCTCGAGGAATGGATTGAACGCACTGATGTCCATTCTCCCGAGTGATCCGGAGTATTGAAATGAGGAGAGACGCGATCCTGTCGGAATGGCCACATGCACATTCATCACCCCCGTTTTCATGAACATTCCCTGAGCGTCCACCACTACAGATGCAGCACTGTCTTCATCATTGCCAATTCTGCTGGCGGACACCCGCATGCTATCAAGCGTAATACAAGCCGGTTTCGCGCCGACCGCAAACCTTTCACCGTACTGCAGATGTCCGTTCACCATGCTCAGGCTGTCAGCGTGAAGGGATCCTTTCATCCATTCAAAACCGCCGCTTGACACGCGGGGGGTTGGAGTCTCCTTGCCGGAGGGCTTGTCTTTGTTAATCAAAACGTCGAGGAACGGATCCTGGATCCGGGCGAACCGGGGACGGGAGCTCTTCCCTTGCAGCAGTTCGAGATACGCAACGCCCTGCATTCTCGCACTGGAGACGGCGAGGCGGAATCGGGTCTTCCTGAATGTGCTTTCCGCGAAGAAATCTTCATCACCGGCTGAAGGTTGGAGGGTCAAGGTGTCAACGACGAGCTCTGAATCTGGCACCGACATGCGCAACACTTCGCAACGCAGTGCATACTGCGACTCCGGGAAGTTCAGGACGATCGCGTGCGCTTCGACAGTCGCGTCAGCAAAATCATGCGGTGCAAGACTCCCCCCCCAGAGCAGATGCATCCATCTGATCCCGCTCACGGTGAACGGACCTATCGTGCTAGAGAATGTGCTGTCGACTGCGCTCACGACTATGGAATCACATCCAAACCGGTTCTCCAAAACGTCATAGTTCATCGCACCGATGCGTATCGCGTATGCGGGATACGCTTCAACAACAGTTTCGATAATTCTGGGCTTAATGAATCTATTCACAAGGGGATCAGGGAAGAACAGCAGAGCCAGCAGGCAGACGAGCACCAGTGCTCCCAAGACGGTCCCTGCATAAGACGCCCTCTTCAGGAGAGACCACTTTTGTCTCTCAGCCGGCGGTTGTTCATGCTGCATGTGTCCTCTGCCTAGTCTGTCCTGTCACGATCGTAATGCATCTGCTTGCCTTGGTGGTCGTCTGCAGAGAAGAAAGCGATGGGTGCAAGAATCACATCAAACTCACGAAGGCAGCCAGCCCGGATATAATGATCAAGCCGCCGGCAATGCCATTGACCCTTCTAAGTCCACCTGAGTCCAGCCTTGTTCTGAAGAATGTCGAGGCATAACCGAGGATCAGAAACCATAGCCACGAGCCTGCAAATACTCCGAGGACGAGAAGACATGCCGGGATGATCATGAGCCCATGTCCCAGCCCGAAGGCAGCGAACACAGCAAGAAAGGCAAAGATAGACACAGGATTGGTAAGTCCGAGAAGGAGGACGGAGAGGTACGATCCCAGCAATCCCTTTTTGTCGCCGGGAATTTCCGCGTCCTTGTACCTGGCACGCAACAACTGTATTCCCAGGAACAGGAGCACACCTCCTCCGATCAGACGCAGCCACAATCGCTGGCTCGCGATCACATCTGAGACAAACGTGAGACCGAACGCAGCAACACTACCGTTGAGCAAATCCGCCGTAGCAGCGCCAAGACCGACGATCAGGCCGCGTGAACGTCCTTCAGCCAGTGTCTTGCGGATGCACAGTATGCCGGCCGGCCCAATGGGTACCGCCATCATGAATCCGATGATGAGTCCCTTCAGGAAGAGGATTGGTTCCATGTTCTCATATTCCGATCAGTGTGTTCGTGTTGACACGATTGAGGTGGAAGCGGTCGCGCGGACGAAATGGCCTTCCCATGCTCACGCAGTCTTCGATCTGCGCAACAAACCCACCAGCCCGAGGACGGTCACGGAAGCGCCGCCGGCAAGCAGCCATACGCGCTTTCACGTACGCCCCATCCGTACCGGGAAGTATACCGGTCAAAAGGCCAAAAGAATATCGACTGAAAGAATGAAAAAGGAGTTAATCCTTGGGTGGAGGGATGTTCAGCTCCCGATAGGCATTGAGAGAGGAGACGGAGAAACGGAAATGATGCGGTGAACGGGAGTAGGGGGCGGGCTCAAAATTCCTTGTTTTGGTAGGAATGGGTCGCGATCTCCAGGCGGCTGTGCAGTGCCAGTTTTTCCAGGATATTGTGGATATGGCTTTTTACTGTGTGGGTCGAAAGGTTCAGCCGCCCGGCGATTTCCTTGTTGCTCATTGCCTCAGCAATGAGGACAATGATTTCACGTTCACGTTTCGTCATACGCACAGCATTGGGGAGCTTGCCTTTCCCATTCCGAAGTGCATGGTTCACAACATGCGTGAACAGCGATTCTGTCAGGAGGGGGGGAAGGATTTTTATCCCTCGTGCGACCGCCCTAATGGTTCCAAGGACATCCTCTACTGTCGCGTCTTTGAGGATGAAACCCGCCGCACCGGCTTCCACGAATTCAACGATGTCCAGTTGTGACGGGATGAGACCCATCCCGATGATCTTGGTTTGCGGCAATTCCTTGGCCACGGTCGTCACGACACGCACGCCGTTCGTATTCCGTAGCCCCAGGTCCAGAAGAACTACGTGAGGCTTAAGATTCCGCGTCTGCTCCAGTGTGTCGTGATTGCCACCGGTTGATCCAACGACTCTGAGATCTGACTGCTTGTCGATGAGCGCTTTGATGCCATCGCGCAATATGCGGTTATCTTCGACAAGGAGAATTCTGATCTTCTTCATCCGACTTGTCCTCCATCGCGTGCCATGCGCTTTCACCGGGGCGACACCATTGAGTTGAAAAATACGGAAAGGCGTCGCCTTAGGCAAGACAATTCCGATGGCGCCTTCAATGGGGTTTCCTGGATCTCGTGAATTGGAGCCCTACTTCGTATCCAGGATGATTGGCAGACCGTCTTTCCCTGCGCCGACGATGACGACTTTGGTATTCGGAGACTGTGCAATCTTCTCTGTCGCTTCGATGCCCTTCCAGCGGAGCAATTGTTCGCTAATGCCGGCGGCGACGATGGTCTGGAAGTCGGCGATTCCCTTCGCTTCAATCCGTTTCCGGTCCGCCTCCTGCTTCTCCTTTGTCAGAACGAATTCCATGCGTTGACTTTCCTGATCCGCCCGCTGTTTCTGTTCGATGGCCTCGGTGAGCTGTGACGGGAGTGCTACATTGCGGATCGGCGTGCTTTCAACGGTAACACCCCTGGGGCCAACCATCCTGGCGAGCTCTTCCTGAATGGATGAACCGAGCCGTTCGCGTTCGGTCGAGTACAACGCGCTGGCCTGAAAACTCGCCGTGACCGCGCGACAGATGGAACGAAATTGGGGGATAAGGATGATGGTCTTGTAGTCGCCACCCGAAACGGTCTTGTACATGCGTGCCGCAGAGTCGGGGTTGAGCCTGTAGAGGGCGCTCACTTCCAACCCGATCGTAAGTCCTTCGCGGGAGAGCACTTCCATCGTTTCCTTGTGCTCCTGGGTCTGAATCGAATACGTGACGACATTCGCCATCGGATTCACCGGATTGATTCCGGCTCGAAGAGTGTTGTCTGACACGACGCCGAAGAAATCTACTACGCCGACGTGACCCGCGGGGATCTGCGTGAAACACTGCAGCAGCGCAAGAACTCCAAACACCACTGCTGCCAGACCGCTGAACTTCGCGACCGAACCGTATGCAACGTTGTTCTGCCGCAGTTTGCTCCTGGCGATCCGCCATGCGACAACGGCGAGCACTGTAATCACTAATGAGACGATGAAGATCATGATGCACTCCCTTTCGAATTAGTGTACACGATGAACATGCGGGACAACAACCACCGGATCACGCTTCTCAACCCGAAAGAGGGTCGTGGTGCCTCTCATTTGGATTCCTCGCGCTTCTCATGTGGATGCAGTCAATCGAACTTCAGCGACGTGGCTATCGCGGTAACCTCTTGCCGTTCTTGCTTCCACACATCTTCCCGAAGGCCAAGTGCCGCTGCTTCCTTCTCGGCGTAAAGTCTGTAGGCCTCATTCGTCGCTGCAACAGCCTGCTTCAGGAGCGGAAACTGCGTAGAGGCAACTTCGTGGAGCTGGCAATGGAGTACAAGAAATGTTCCGTCTATGTCTGCCTCGTGTGTCGGGTTTAGTTTTTTCCACTCTCGTCCGAAGATGCTTCTCCATTCCGGTTGCGGATGCCCCGACATCTCGAAATAGACGTGATACACCGTGTCCGAACCGATGTCTTTCCGGGTTTTATCGGCATTCAACTGCTTGATCCGTATTTCAGGAGCAGGTTGCAGTGAAGTGTCTTTGGGGTCTTCTACCATGAGTCACCTCCTGTGCAACAGAGTCGCAGGATACGCATGGTGACCGGCCACTCTCCGCCGTCCTCCCGGGATGCCGGTGACCATCCAGCTAACGAGACTATTTCTGTACCTTTGCGTGTTTCCTTTTCCGGGGTGATGCCGTCGATGTGATCCTCCGGGGTCCCGGCTTCGCATTCACCTGACTTCCCTGCAATGCCTTGAGCTT
>JAGDMK010000256.1 GCA_017860635.1 Bacteroidota bacterium | reverse complement strand
CCTGGGGCACAATCAGGAGTTCAATCCGACAACACGGCTGGTCGTGGATTTCACATTCACCAGCGGCTCCTACTACCAGAACACCAGCAACCAGCTGAATGACCTCCTCCGGCAGAATGTGGTGTCCAATGCGACCCTGACGAAGTCCTGGGAAGGAACTCCAAACAGCATGACCGTCAACTTGCGCCGGGACCAGAACCTGCAGCCCACTCCCGGCAGCATTGAGCTGAGCGAGGTCCTCCCGAGCATCAGCTTCAACAGAAGCCAGAGCTTTCCCTTCCGCTCCAGCCGGTCCGGCAGCGATGCAAGCACGCAACGGTGGTACGAGTTGATCGGCTACACATACAACGGGCAATTGCTCAACACGCGGACGACAACCCGTCTGACGGAAGGGACCTCCCGGGATGAACGGCGCGGCGTGCAGCATTCAGTGACGGTCAATGCTGCACCCAAGCTCGGCTACTTCACCATTACGCCATTCTTCAACTACACGGAGAAATGGTATGACAAGCAGATTGCACGGGAGTATTCTCAGTCTGACAGCGGCGTGATTTCACGGGATGTCAATGCTTGGAAGGCGGTGCGATATTTTGATCTCGGGGTCTCGGCGAACACCCGCTTTGTCGGCATCGTGCAGCCGAACATCCTCGGTATCAAGGGGATCCGCCATCAGGTGCTGCCGAGCATCTCCTATACGTATCAGCCGGATTTCTCCAAGGATCGCTACGGTTATTATGGATCGTACCTCGATGAACTGGGTGCGCAACAGCGGTACAGCCTGTTTGAACGCGAGGTATTCGGCGGAGCCCCCGCCGAAGAACGCCAGGCCATCTCCATGCGGATCGGCAACGTCTTTGAAATGAAGACCGCCTCAACCGATACAGCGGTCACGGAGAACAAATTCCAGCTCCTCAACCTGGACGTTTCCTCGTCATACAATTTTGCGCGTGACAGCCTGAAATTCGACGAGGTTTATGTCGGGTTCCGGACGAACATCGGTCAGTGGCTAAACATCGGGGGGAACGCACGCTACAATCTGTACAAGTTCGAGCCGAGCGCAAACGGCATCGGCGGGCGGAGGGTGAACAAATTCCTCATTCAGGAGACGGGGCGTCTGGCGGACCTGACGGGCTTTTCCATCAGCATGGGAACGCGCATCAGCGGCGAGAAAAAGAAGACCACAGCGGGACCGGTGCGGACAGAGCAGGATTCACTGGATGAGCGGGAACGCGGCGGGTATGTCGGCCTGTACGATGAGCGGGCACCCGACTTCAGCATCCCGTGGAATCTGGATCTCACCTGGAACTTCTCCCAGAGCCAGCCGGGCGACCCGCGGTACCTGTTCAGGAGCTCCACCATCGGCGGGGCGCTGGGCTTCAACCTGACCGAGTACTGGAAGATCACGGCGACAGCAAGCTACGACCTCATCAACAAGACCATTGCCGCCCCGCAGATCACCGTCTACCGGGACCTCCACTGCTGGGAGATGAACTTCTCGTGGGTGCCGACGGGATATTACCGGAACTTCAAGCTGGAGATCCGTCTCAAAGCCCCGCAGTTGCAGGACATCAAGCTCACTAAGCAGGCGAGTGCGCGGGATATCTTCTAAAATCCGGCGTTGCTCGCGCTACAGCCCGGCGGCTTCCGTTGCTGCGGTCCCAAGGAAATTGAGAATCACTGGATTCTGCCTACTGTTTCGGTAGTTCGATCCTAAAGGGCACTTTCAGATTTTCCCAATGGAGGAAAGCGGTTGCTGACGTTCCCTCGAGGTTGTCAAACCCGTACATCAACCACTCCATGTGCGGCGCTTTGACGGGATTTACGCTTACCCGCAAGGCATCGTCTTTCTGGTCATAGGAATAGCTTCCCCAGCTGGAGTTGTTCTTGCTGAAAATAATGACCCACTCTTTTTCCGAGGGGATCATATGGACGCCGTACTTGCCCGCCGGCAGTTTCTTCCCTTCGATGAGGACGTCCGTGCTCAACTCAAGAGTCGTATTCTCGTTTGCACCCGCACGCCACGGAAACGGATTTCCTCCGGAGTATTCATTCCCCGGCGCCAGGCCATACGGTACGAGGTTACCCCAGATTTTCCTCCCTTTGACCCCCGGTCTGCTGTATTGTACCGTGATGTCAGTATTCGTCCCCAGCCTTTGCGTAACGCTGGCCTGCAGGCTTGCACGCATCTCTTTACCCTGGGCGCATGTGTTTGATGGAAGAGTCAAGAGCAAGAACACGACCACGAGAAAGCCGGTTACGCCCACGCGTATCATGACTGCCTCCTTGTGAAATTGTTGAACAATAGTGTTTGAACCATGCGGCATCGTGCTCGAGACCCAAGATGAGCTCTGGAAATCAATTCCCAATCGGAAGTTTCAATCGCCGGAGCAGATCCTGGAAGCGCATATCGGAACGCAAATTGTCCCAGTCCCAGAACACCGCGAGTCGCATCAGGGGAGACTCACGTGCCTCATACGCCCGTTCCAGCCAGTGCATCGCTTTGTCATTGTCCCCTGCATGAGCGAACATTCGCGCAATCCGTATGGCAGGCACATGCTTCTGCGCTGAGCGTTGGGCCATGATCTGCCCGGTGCGCCGCATTGCGGCGCGGTACACCATCTCGCCAGCCGCGGTGTCTGCACTCAACGACTCGCCAAACTCGCTGCCACCGCTTGTCAGAAAGTAGTTCTTTGCCGCGTGCAGCGCCTGACCGAACATCCCCTTTCTGTAATATGCTCCCCACAGACCCAGATAGTTCGCCGACTTGTTCGGTCCTGTCTCGAGGAGTTTGAGAAATATGGGGATTGCTTCGTCATAGCGCCCCGCGTAGTTCAGGTTCCACCCGTAATAGGTCTGTTTGAAATCATCCAAAGGATCCAGTTCGAGGGCACGCTCCATCTCCTTCTCCCACTCGGACCGCCTGAGGTAGTGGAGGAAGTCTGCATAGAAGAAACGTGCATCGGCCAGGTTTGGATTGATGGCAAGCGCCCGCTTGAATTCCGCCTCGGCACCTGCCCAGTCCCAGTCGGCAATATTCCTAATACTGGCGAGACTGGCGTGAAGCTCCGCCATCGTTGAATCCATCGCAAGTGCCTTTGCAATGAATGCTTCTGCTTTGGGGAACGTCTCACTGGGCGATTGGAAACCGGCGTCTCCCCGAATCCCCCAGACCAACGCGAGCCCGTTGTATGCAAGGGCAAACGCAGGGTCTTTTTCCAGCGCCAGATTGAAATACCGTTCCGCTTTGTCGAGATCTTCTTTGGTTTGCTTGGCATAATGAAACTTTCCTTGCAGGTACGCCTCGAATGCATCGGACCTCACCTTTAGGGGGGCTTGAAGCCGTTCCTGTTCGGCAGACGTAAGACGGAGTTCGATCTGTCGGACCAGGGTAGCGACAATGTCATTTACCAGGGGAAGCACGTCTCCGGCTTTTCTATTGTAGCGCTCGGACCAGACAGTTCTCTCCGTAGGCGCATCAATCAGGTGAGCCGTGACCTGAATCTCGTCCCCGAATCTCAAGACTGACCCGGTCAGCAATGCTCTCACGCCGAGTTGTTCTGCGATTTCCCGTGGCGATAACATTGTATTGGCGAACCGTTTGACGGATGATCTGGCTATGACACGCCGGAATCCAGTGAGTTTGGTCAGGTCAGTGATCAGTGTCTCCTGGATTCCATCCGCCAAGTAGGCTTGATCGGGATTGCCCGAGAGATTCTCGAGCGGCAACACAGCCAGGGAATCGATCACCGGGCTGCCACCCAGGGGGAGAAAGAGCACCGCAGCCGCCATCACTGCAGCCACGACAGCAATGGCTCCATAGACATAGGGCCGTCGCTTCCTCGGGATCCTCAGCGTAAACGATCGCGACGAAGCTGTGCCTGCCTCGAGCTGCCGTTGGAGTGCCTGCAGATCTGCCGCCATTTGGCCGACGTGCTGGTAGCGCTTGGCTTCATTCTTGGTCAGAGCCTTTTCCACGATGCGTTCCAGCTCGACGGGGACGTTTCCCTGGGCGTTCCTCATCGGCTGTGGTTCCGCATCGAGTATCAGGTAGATGAGCGCTTGTTCGTAGTCTGCGGTAAACGGTGGTGTGCCACAGACCATCTCATAGAGGGTGACGCCCAACGACCAGATGTCCGTCCGCTGGTCAACCTGTTGTCCCCGCGCTTGCTCCGGGGACATGTAGGCGGCAGTGCCGAGGGTCGAGCCCGTCCTCGTGAGCATCGTCTTGCCAGAGAGTTTCGCCAGGCCGAAGTCGACGATCTTGGCCACGCCGTCGGTGGTGATCATGATGTTGGCGGGCTTGACGTCGCGGTGGAGGATGCCATGCTCATGGGCTTTTGCAAGGCCCTGGCCGATCTGAACGGCGATGCTGATCGCCTCGTCGATCTTCAGGGCGCCGCGCTCGATCTTCTTCTTCAGCGTTTCGCCGTCGAGATACTCCATGCAGATGAACATCTGCCCGTCGGGCGTCTCGTCGACGTCATGCACGACGCAGATGTTGGTGTGCCCCAGCGCTGAGGCGGCCTGGGCTTCGTGGAAAAACCGCTCCCGAGCGGACTGGTCTTGCGTGAATTCAGGGGGGAGGAACTTCAG
>JAGDMK010000082.1 GCA_017860635.1 Bacteroidota bacterium | reverse complement strand
TCACCCGTCCGGATGACAACCCCGACAATTCCTTTCCCGCTCATCAGCATTGGATCCAGGGCATCGGAGCGCTGGTCGAATCCCCGTTCCGCTATTCCGGCGATGAGCGCTCGATCATGGTGATAGGGCGTCCGGCGGATATCGTGGCTCAGGACAAAGACTCCCGCGGCGTCGTAAGGAACGATCTGGTGCACCGTATCGAGAAGATGGTTGAGAATCTCCTTCAGGTCCAGGGTATCCCGGATCTTATAGGAGATGTCCCTGAGGAGGCGGTACTTTTCCTCTGCGGTAAGCTGGATTTTCGTGCTCATCGCCGGTGGTGCCGGATGTGACTGCGGTCGGGCTGGCCTTGACTGCAATATACGCAAAAGAAAACAAGGAATGCCCGACAAAACGCTTCACGATCGTCCGTGCGTGGACGCGCGGCAGCACCGTGCCCCTATCGTACAAGGGCAATCCGAACCGTCCGCATCTCGTTCGCTCCCTGCAATCGACAAAAGTAGATGCCCGAAGCAAGTCCCGATCCATCAAACAGGACCTCATGGATACCCGCATCCTGTATCTCGTCGGTCAGAACTCTCACCGTTTCCCCGATGGCTGAACACACTTCGAGCCTTACTGGTGATTTGACGAGGAGTGAATAGCGAATGACGGTAACGGGGTTGAACGGATTGGGATAGTTCGGCTCAAGTATTAATTTCCGGCCCTCGATGCCCGGGCTTCGGAAACCAATGTCAGCCACGTCCGTCACCAGGTTGTCCAGATACGCGCGATAGTCGCGTGACCAGATCTGCTTGCTGTACACATCCCAGTTGATGGACCAGGTCATGAGACCCCGAAATCCGGGATACCCTTGCGGCGAAGCAATGTGGTAGGCTCCTCCGAACGACTTGCCGAGGTAGAGGTAATCCAGCGCCGCGAGTATGTCCGGGGATGGAGTAAATCCGCTGCCTGCGGCATCCGCCGAAGCGGGGAGTCCGATAAGAACCTGTGCAGGCGACAGGGGAGGGAAGAAGATCTTTTTGCCAAAGGAATCGACCGTGAATCCGGCAAGCAGCATGTCTGCCATTGCCACATGGAAGTCTCTCGTAGCAGGCTGGTAGAGATTGCCGTCGCGGCCGAACATCGATCCGGTGTTGTAATGCTGAACGTGAATATAGGTCAACTTGTCGCGCAACGCGTGGATCACCGGCAGATAGCACCCGTATATCCCACCGTAGGTCCCATAACCTCCCTGTACAAATGCCGTTTCAGGAGCCGCGCTGAGCAAGAGTCCCTGGGGGAACTCTCCCAGGAGCGTTTGCAGCGCATTGATAAGGTTCACGATCAGCGGACTTGTTGGTGTCCGGAAGTCCTTGTCTGAGACCTCCAGCACAAGGGACTGCCCTTCCAGATCAATGTCTATCCCGTCGAATCCGAACGTCGTGATGATCGAGCGCATCGAGGAGACGAAGTTCTGGACGTCAGATCCACTCTTTATCTGTATGGGTGCATTGGCGCCGCCGATGGAGATGAGAACCTTCTTCCCCCGGCTTTTCAGGAGTGCGATCTCATCAACGAAGTCCTGAGTGTTCACATAGAGTTCTGGAGCCGGGATGAAACGCATGGTCGAGCCCAGTGCGGCGGTTGGTTCAGCGAAGGCAACGTTGATGACGTCGTATGCGTCGGGCACTTGCGCCAGGCGAATGATGCCGGCTGCATTGGAGAAGTTGTGCCAGTATCCGACAATCAGCCGGCCGGGCAGGGTATCCTGGGTATGGGCCATGGACGGGCTTCTTCCAAAGAGCAACAGTGTGAGCGCACCAGCGCCGGCAAGAACCAGGGTAAGATGTCGGGTCATAGATGATTCGACCATGGACCTAATGGAGAAGTACGAGTTTTCTTGTAGAGAGAAAGTCCCCGGCGCTCATTCTGAAGAAGTACACCCCGCTGGCCTGCTTTTCTGCATTCCATACGACGCTATGGCGCCCCGCTGCCATCGGTCCGTTCACAAGGGAAGCGACTTCTCCGCCGAGGGGATTCAGCACCTTGAGGGTGACATATGCCGGCCGCGGGAGTGTAAACGCAATTGTCGTCGATGGGTTGAATGGATTCGGATAGTTCTGCTCCAGGTGAAACTCTTCGGGAGCCGCTGCTGTCTCCCCCACGATGGCCAGACTCCCGGTGGAGAAACTTCGCGTCTGCGACCAGGGACCGGCACCGCCTGCATTCATGCCTCTGACCCGCCAGAAAAGTGTCCCGGGGCCCAGGCGGGCGTCGACGGTCAAAGCGGCAGGGAGGAGATCCATTGTGTCTACCAGGGACACAGAGAAATCCGGAGTGGGTGACACCTGGATGTGATATGTGGATGCGCTCAGCAGGACATCCCAACTCAGGCGGACGGTGGCGCCTGACAGAAGGGCCCCGCTATCGGGAGAGATCAGTCTGGTGGCAGGGGGAGGAGACACGGCAGGCCGCCCCACCCCCCGATCACGATTCTGCGCAAACCAGTCCGGGAGTCCGCTGACAGGTACAGGTTCGCGCATCCACTCGATCAACCCGCGCATGGTAATCATCCACACGTCTGGAAGGGCAAGCTTCTCCTGGAGAAACGCCCTCAGCACGTTCTGCCGACCCGGCAGGGCAAGTTGTCCGGCATGCGAGTAGAGTCCGAGCGGACATCTGTTCCCATCATACCGCTGCTGAAAGTTGTATTCGAGTATATCATGGAAAATGGAGTCGGACGCCACTGCGGGATCCAGTGCGCCATAGTTGTTGCCGTTGCGGTCGTACAACACCCAGAGGGGGATACTCCAGATGCCCGGAAGAGGAATATCCGGACAATGTGCCGACAGGCATGCCAACCCGGACCCGAAATCCAGCGTGTGAGGCCAGGCAAAGGAATCAGGTCCCGTTGATACGAGAGGCGGCACCGTGACAATCTCCGAAAGTGAAGCGTCGTACAGAAAATGGAGATCTTTCAGTGCCTCCCACATGTTTTCACTGGTGGCGAGGTTTGGCGCACGGAAACCGGCAATGGCATCCGATGGCAATCCCACGTCATTCACGAGAAATTGGTTCAGATCACTCAGTTCCTGACGCCATTCTTCAGGTGTCGTTTCCGGGCCCGTCAGATGAGTGGCAGTATGATTCGCCAGTTCATTTCCCTCCAGGTATCTCTGCCGCGCCAGTGCTGGCTCAGTGTTTACCTTTGTCAGGAAATACGTGACCGGAGATTTTCTTCCATCCGGGTTGCGCAGGTCTTTCACAATGGGCTGGATGAAACTCTCGGCGAACGAGTTGATGCCGTCGTCAAATGTCACGAGAATGAACTGAGGAGTTTCCGCATGCGTGAGCTTGCCCGGAGCCACACGGCTGGCACAGCGGAAGTCCCGGTTGCCCGACGAGTCCCCCGGGCAATTATTCTGTGCGTGCGCAGAAAGCACGAGTCCAATCCCCAGGCAGACCAGAAATCCCAGGATGCCCGGTCGAGCAATTGTTCGGTGAGTCATCTCATTGTGATGGATGTGTCTGATTTCGGTTTGACTGAACCCCCAGGACAAAAAGAGCCGTAGCCGCCGCCGTGATGGTTGGCTCGTTCGTCACATAGTCCATTCTGTCGTCGCGGTACACAGACGCGTCCGTCTGAAATTCCTTGTACGCATCCTGACGCTCAAAGGGGATCGGATACTGAGAGAGTGTCGCTGCGCTCACAGGGCCAGCGGCCAGGGCGCCAGGCAGATACCCGCCGTTGAAATACGCCACCTGAGAATGGAAGTGCTTCGCGAAGTTCGTGCCGATGCCAAAGACAAAGCTGATTCCCCAGGGATTGCGTCCGAGGATGAAATCGCGCTGCAGTGTCACCAGCGAGTCAAAGGTCGTTTCTCCGGTGAGTCTCTTCCAGAGGATCCCCTGCAGGGCTGCACCCAGCAGGGCATTGTTGGAGCCCCACTGTCCGGTGCTGGCTTCACCGAAGGCATGCCCTCTCGAGAGTTTGCGTGCGGCTTCCAGATTGTTCCGCAGATGCTTCGCGAATGCCTTGTCCCACCGGGCAATGCGGTAGTGGGCATACGAATTGATGTCGCCCCAGCTCCACCAGTAATCGGATCCCGCCGCCGCTGCGTACCCCTTTGCCTCCTGAAGGTACTCCGGCCGCTGTGTCGACAGATAGAGTTCGATGGCCGCGAGTGCGAGTTTCCCGCGGTAGTGGACATCCCGGTACATTCCTGTACCGCTTGTGTCAAGATCGGGGATCTCGTTTCGCAGAGAATAGAGGTCCTCTGCTGCCGTGAGGCATTGGGAGGCAAACTCCCGATCGTGGAGATTGTCGCTCCAGATCCTGTACGCACATGCCATCGTCGCGCTGTAAATGCCAACAAGATTCTTCCCACTGCCGACGAATCCCGGACGGTCTCGGCTCAATTGGTCCTCTTCCGGCAGCCGCCACCCCTGGTCATGGTCACGCAGATCCTGAACTTGCGTAATCAGATTGCGTTCCTCGAATTGGAGCTTCAAAAGCCAATCCAGTCCGATCTTCGCCTCGTCGAGGACGTCAGGGATCCCGTTCGTATCGTTATCGAAGCCGAATGCCTGAGGATTGAACTCAAACGCGAAAAGGAGCGTGTAGGTTGTGTAGGCGGCCGTGTTGAGGAATTTCACGTAGTCACCGGCGTCATGCCATCCGCCCGACGCATCAACTTTTCTCCGTCCTGAGGTGCCGCCCATAATGAGGTGCGTTGCGTCATGCGTGTGGCATGGCCGGTGAAGAAGAGGGTCCGTCGTCCCGCATCGCTGAACGCGAAAGAACAGCATCAGAGAATCCACCACCCTGTTGTACGCACTGTCTCCGACTACGAAGGGATATGATTCCTGCCCGGCGGCCCTAATCGCATATGTTCCCGGCTGAGCCAGCGAGGAAAAGTCGATGTGGTGGACATATCCAAATTGTCCGTACCTCCCCCGGGTGCGACCGATCGCGGCTCGATAGACCGCCTCGTTGCCCTTCGGTCGGACAATCTCGAACATCTGGCCATTCAGGTCACGGCGCGAGAGGATCACAGCGCCCTTCGTATCCCGCTGGAGGAAGCCGAGCTGGCTCGCCCGGATGAAGACCGTCTGCGCAGGCGCAATTTCGAATGCAATGGCAGTCAGGGACCAGAGCAGGATCAGGAGACGATGGGACGATCTCATGGTGTCTCCGTCAGCGTCTCAGACCTGGTATGGCTGTCTCAGCCCGGGCACGCTCAGAAGTAGAGCGTCCTTGCAGAACCGCTTCCCCGCCGATCTCCAGAGGCGTGGCACTCGGTGTCCCGACGGGAGGAGGGATGGTCACCGTGATCTCGTTCGAATAGGCCGAGAAGTGGCCGTCCACGGTATGTGCCCGTACCCGGTACGCATAGGTGAATCCGTGCTGCACCGTCGAATCGACGTACAGCGTCGTGTCCGTTCCGGATTTCCCGATTTCTGCAAATCCACCTGCAGGATTGGTTCGGCGTTCCACTCTGGTTTCGTTTTCCAGAACCGTATTGTCCCGCCACGTCAACATCACGGTTTTGGAGAGGGCGAGGTACACGTATGAAAGCGAAGTGGGCGGACTGATATCCTGATACAGCGTCAGGGCACTTTCCTCGTTTGACCAACCGGAGAGTCCGAATTGTCCCCGGGCCGCCACCCGGTAGGTGTAAGAGCTTCCGCCGACCAGTCCGGTAGTATCAGTGAAAACGGTCTCATTGGGTCCCACCATCCCGACCTGGCTGAAGACGCTCCCGCTGGTGACCCGGCGTTGTATGACAAAACCCAGTTCTCCCGTTGAGTTGTCAGTCCACTGTAGCTCTACACGCCGTGTTCCAAGCGGAGCGGTGCTCAGATTCGTCGGCGCATTGAGCACGACCGCGTCGCTCCCTGTGGTCGCCTCATTCGACTCCGAAAAGCCGTACGGGTTGACCGCGCGAATCCTGTAGCGGGTCACGATATCTGCTGCGAACCCCGTATCATTCCAGCTGATGGAGTTTGCGGGCAGGCTCTGGATCCTCACGTAGGAGTCCGTTCCCGATTTCTTCCACACTTCGAAGCCCGATTCATTGTCCGATGCATCCTGCCACGAGAGGTTGATCGAGGAGACGGCGAATCTCCACAGGGTGAGGTTCCTGGGGGCGGCGGGCGAACCCGTCGGCGAGACCACCAGGATGTCCGTCATGCTCGGACTTGTGACGGTATTCCCGTCGATATCGTATGCCTTGAGGTGGTACTGTACTTTGGTCCCCGCAAGTGAGGTGTCAACGCTCCAGTAAATCCTCGGCTTTTTTCCGTCCGCGCCGGTGGGAAATGCGTTGTGGAGAGAATCATTTACATAGAGCTCGTACATCTTCACACCCTGTGGCTCCCGCAGGTCGTACTGGATCTCCCGCTGGCCGCACACAAGTGTGTCACCGGTTTTCGGCCAGGCGAGTGTGATCGACGGCATCAGCACGTCCAATCCTTCATTCACGCTGGAATCCATGCATCCCAGGAAGAGGAGCAAAGGCAAGATCAGAACACCACTTCTATTGTATAGTCCACGCAGGGCACGAGCGATCTGATGTGATTTCATAGCCTAGCTGCTCACGATATCATAGTCGATGTCAAGTGAAAGCGACTCCCGCCCGTCCAGCAACGGAAACGTGATCTCGACCACCTGAGTCTTCTCATTGAGCCGGTAGGGCGGAATCCGAGTACCCATGATGTCTGATGTGATGGTGACGTTGGAAATAGATTTGTTGACGTGCACCTGGACAACTGCATTTTGGATCGCCGAGAGGGAGGGGTTGGAGACAACGAGAGTGATCCTCCGCGCGCTGCGTGCCTTGGCGTCTACCTCGAGAGCGCTTTTTGACAACCACCATCGAGTCAGATCGGCGGTTGTCGTGACCCAGAAATTCTTGCTGCGCAGGTATTGAACGAGATCCGTGAGTACGGGTACATATTCCGCCCGGCACTGAAGATTCGAGTGAATCCCCAGCGTGTATATCCCGCCGTGGAACAATACCCTGTCGACGTCTTCCTGGTACGTGTACAGCTGATAGTTCGTGTCGGTCAAACCGAATTCTCCTACAACCTCACGGTCGCCTCGAGCCGTTTTTGCGAATGCCACGAGGGCCTGCTTGCCTCTGATCATCGTCTCCGGGACGGCCCGGTCCGTAATCGAATCGGCGACGACATACTCATACCCCGCCCCAATGAGGGAATGAATATCATGATCATTGTATCCCCCCGTCGCCGGAAGGCCGCCCGCCACGGCCGACCGGGTGAGGTCGCCAATCTTCGTCCGGATCTGCATGCGTGCATCGATCTGTTCCGGCTCCGTTTCTGGCTGGACGTTTGCCGGCCGCGGAGGAAGCAAGACTCCGACTTCACCGAAGGAGGAAAGCGTTGACATGAGCGCACGGTGGGTGGATGCGGCATCCGGATCGACGAACAGGGTGACGGGGATCTTCCCGGAACGAATGGGTTCGATGAGATTTTTCACGTTCTCGAACTCTGTCGAAAGGGAGGCGACCACTACTGCGGCTGCCTTGTAGGAAGCGGGCCAATCGCGCACCTGGACCGCGGGAGCATACGTCAGCCAGTCGACGGATCGTCTACAGAGTATGTCGAAATAGACATAGTCTTTCTGTTCACCAAGGACCGAATTCAACTCGAAACCCATCCAGACAAATCGACCCTTGCCGTAGGTGCCGTAAGCGATTCCGGCACTCTTTTCAATGGCGTCGCGGACGAGCCCCGAATCACGTTTGAAGTTGTACCAGGTGCTCGCCTGGGTCGTGCGGGGTTCCACGACTTCACAGGCCATGGGTTTATCCCAGGTCGCGACCTTGAGAGAGAAACCGGTCGGGATGCCCGCAGTGATCGGGAGTCCTCCGCGAAGCGTGTGGAGCTTGGTGGCTTCTTCCGGCGTGATCTCTGCGGTGAACTGGAGACCAAAGACTTCAGAAAGGAAGCCCCAGCCCCTCCAGACTCCGTTTTCCGTATAGGATCCGGTGCTGCTGGTCGCGAAGACGCTTCCTCCTTGGTCTATGTATTTCTTGATTTCCAGAATTTCCTTGTCGCTGAGGGCCTTGGATCCGGGCAGCACAACGAGTTTGTACTTGCCAAGGGTGCCCGATTCAACTTCCTGGTCGTCGATGATATCATAGGGGAGGTCCATCCCTGCAGCAAAGTGTTCCCATGTGGTTATGTTGTCGCGAAGCCAGGTACTCTCAGGCTGGAAAAGCTGCTCGGAGAACTGGGACTTCAGAATTCCGATCGTGCTCTCTCTCGCTTTCAGTGTTGTCTGGAGCCGCTCTTGCGTTGGCACAAGGTCCGAGAGCTCGTATCTGCCATAGACGTTTCTGAGAATGAGCAGGAACACCCACCCGGAGGCCACAAGGACCAGCAATCCCGTCAGCCCGAAAAGAAAGGGGTTCGCCTGGGGGCGATGTGGTCCGATCATCCCCACCGTCTCTTCTCCTCGGGTACAATTCTCTGATTGGGATGGTGGTTGTCCGGAGCGTACCGTGTAGCCTCCTGGTCTGCAGAATACTCCCGCCGTACCGTCCCCGGCGCTGCGGTGATGGCCTGTGGTTCCCCGATGAGCTCCGGCGTGATCACCTCAGCCTCAAATGCTGCGGGAAAATGTGGACGGCGCTCCTGTCCCCGCCTTTCCTTGAAGCGAAACATGACGTAGGCCGCCACGGCCAGGATAAATGTGCCAATTGTTGCGACAAGCACAATCAACGAGAATACCGGAATCAATTCCATGTGTCATCCCTGCTGTGAGTCGTGCGTTAGTGTCCAATCCCAATTCGGTCCAGCTTTCCCCAGGTCATCTCCACGCCCAGGAATTCCTCAATGGTTGCCGCGGCCTTGGTGATATCGACGAGAAGAATGAAGATCATCCGATAGATCACTGCATACAGGACCAACCGCATTTCCTCCCGGTCGACGGCGATGCAATACAGGGCGGTCATCACGTCGAGGAGCGCGATGCTCGCCCACCAAAGGGCGATCGTGCTCGAGAGGCCAAAGACCAGGGCGACAATGATGAAGAATGCGTTCGCAAAGATGTTCATCGTCGGCCACACGAGGGCCTCGTAGAAGAGGGACCAGAGGACAAGTGAATTGCTGAAGTTCAATGTGGGGTTCAGCAGTTGCCTGCGGTGCTTCCTGATCGACTGCAGGATTCCGCGCGTCCACCGGTATCGCTGCTTCAGAAGCTGGTGGAGCGACTCGGGTGCTTCGGTGAATGAGATCGCCTTCGGCTCATAGAGGATCTTCCATCCCGCGAGCCGGATGTTCAGCGTAAGATCGGCATCCTCTGCAAACGTGTCTCCGGAATACCAGCCTGCCTTCCGGATTGCCTCTTTGCGGAAGACGCCGATGGGTCCGGGGATAATATTCACGATCCCCAACGCGCTTTGAGCGCTGCGAACCATATTCAGGCCTTCCACGTATTCCAGCGCCTGCAGAGTCGCAAGGGCCTTCCGGCGATTGTGGACCTTGACGTTCCCCGCCACCGCGCCGACAGAGGGATCGTGAAAGTGCCTGATAGCAGCCCTGAGCGATTCGGGGGCGAGATGGGAGTCTCCGTCCATGCAGAGGACGAAGTCCGCCGCCGAGTATTGAATGCCGGCGTTGAGAGCACTCGCTTTCCCTCCGTTCGGCTTGTTGATGAGTGCAACCTTGACAAGGCTGCTCCGGCCTCCGTGGAGCCCGACAAGGGATTGGCCAACGGCGGCGGTCTTATCTGTCGATCCGTCATTGACGATAATGATCTCGTAGTGCTCGTACTCCAGCTCAAGCAACGATTCGATGGATTGCCGCAGGATTTTGGCTTCGTTGTACACCGGAACAATGATGGACACGAACGGAGTGAATTCCTTTTTCTCCGTCGTGGAGTAGCGCGCCACAAAGATGAACGCCGATACCAGCACCGCGCCGTACCGGAACATGAGGATCAACATGAAGATCGCCAGCGCGACAATGGAGGAATAGACGTACAACCCTCCGACCGACAGGACAGTAAGGGGGAGCGTGTAGAGGACGATTCCCAGCAGGACCAGTGAAGTCACGCCCGATATGATGATCAGACGGAGGAGCTTTGCGCCCCTGTCCCCGCTCTTCCGGCCGTGGGACATCTCCCTGAAGCGCATGCGGGCTACCACCATGGATGCTGCCTGTCCCATTCTACGGTTTCCTTCCCCTGTACACATGAAGAGAGGTGCGTATGCGCCGTCCATTGGATCGGAAGGGCGTCATAAGAAGCTCCAGTAAAATGAGAATGCGAACGATTGGTAGTTGTAGCTCGCATCGTACCGGTAGTTGCTCCCGACAGAGAAGCTTCCGCTGAAAACGAATTGGGAGGACGGGTGGTACTCTATTTCGCCACTGATCTCACGCACCGTCGAACGATAGGACGGGATATAGCCGACCTTTCCGCCAAAGCTGAGCGCCACCTCCTGGTCCTTCTGCGGCTGCCACTCGACCCAGATAGAATGTGATTCGAGATTCTGAGGTGAGTAATACAACTGTCTCGACCGGTTGGTGAAGGGGAGGTAGGGAGCCTGCCGGAGAAAATCCGTATAGTTGTATTCGTAGCCGAAAAAAGCCTCGTCAAAGAAAAGGCGAGCGGCTCTCAGATCGAGATCGGAACCGGTGTTGCCGTCGGAGACCGTGATAACCCTGAAGGATCCCTGAATTCTCCAATTGGCAGGAGTCAGATATGTCCCGAGGAGCCTGTACGCTCTTGCATCGTACCTCAGGTCGATGAGATGGGGTGTGTAGAGCAGAATCGCCGCATCTGACGCTTCAAAATACCCACCCACCCGGAGAACACCCTTCTTCTCATAGACGAGTGTTGCGTCCCCGATCTTCCTGTCCGGCCTTCCGGGCGTCCTGAGAGTGCCGAAGCCCCCCGCTGCGCTCAACCGGTCTGATATTCTCAGGAATAGCTGCCCCTTAAGTGCGGTGTACTGTTTGTTGCTCACCTGGGACTGCAGCCGTGAACGTTGGTACGCCACCCCTACCGAGACCATGCTCACAATGCCGAGTTCAAGCCGCCCCCCGTAGTTCGACATTGAGAATTCCTGATTGTCGTGGTAATACGAGACGGGTGGGGAAACAGCCACCCGCGTCGGGAAGTCTGCCAGCGCCCCGAAAACGCCACCGGCCGGGAGATACTGCATTCTCGAGCGGACCATATTACGCTCCTCGGCGTTCGCTGCCCGATCCCGAAGCTGTTCATAAACGTCCCGCGCCTCGGACAGTCGCCCGGTGCGCTGATAGGCCTCTCCCAGATAGAGCCCGCTCATGAAATCCTGAGGCTTTTCCGCAACGAGTCTCTTCAACTCTGCAAGGGCCTTCAGAGAATCTCCACTCCACAGGAGATTCTTCGCCCGCATCAACGCCACATCGAAATCGTGTCCTTGTATCAGCAGTTGATCGCAGATCTGAATCGCCTTCTGGAGGTTCTTCATACAGGATAGGGCGTCTGCATACTCCAAGAGGATGGTCTTTCCGGGATCGCTTGTCCGTGCGAGGTATTCCTCGTATTTCTTGACGGCCGACGGACAGTTGCCGGCAACGGTCAGTTGCCTGGCAGAGTCGAGCAGTGCGTAGGTTTCCCGTTGCTCCTCTGCACGAAGAGAGGCATCGAACAGATCCTGGGCGACCCTTACGTCCTTGCTGGCGGGGTCAATCCTGCGTGCCCGGTTCAGGTACTCTTTTGCCCCCTCGAAATTCTTCTGCAGTGCCAAGGCCGAGGACATTGACAGAAGCGCCGGGAGATTATTCGGGGAAAGCCGCACGACGTTATTAAGATATCGGACCCCCTGGTCGAGATCCTGGACGGCCCAGACCGCAATCTGTCCGCGCAAGAGCTGATACTCGAGGTTCCCGGGGGATCGTGTCAGGAGCGGGTTCAATGTCGCCAATGCCTTGTCGTAGAATTTTCCCCATGCGGCGTATTGCGCGTA
>JAGDMK010000255.1 GCA_017860635.1 Bacteroidota bacterium | reverse complement strand
GCATTCCCTGCGGACGCAGCATCAGCTCGACGGTCTCGGGATTCAGCACACGCCGGTCTCGATAGCGCCCTTTGTCCATGATGACACCGATGAACCTGGCAAACTCATCCATGGTCGTGCGCAGCGTTCCGCAGGGATAACCGGGTTCACCGAAATGCTGCGCTTTTCTGTAGACCGGAACAGTGTCGTTCGGAGAGAAACTGTAGCCAAAGATGATGTTGCTCGTGTCAAGATCCCTGAGGTGCCAACCGGTGTTCTTCAGCTCCAGCGGCGCAAAGATTCGATCCTGACAATACTCGGCAAAATCCTGGCGCGCAATCCTCTGGATAAGATAGCCGATCAACGAGTACCCGATATTCGAATAGCTGTATTGGCTTCCCGGCTTGCTCTGGCTGAAATAGTCGGTGGAGTAGTATTTCCCACCGGGCGCGAGTATCTCCTTGATATACACCTCAAGGGGAATGTCCGAATCGCCAAGGGCGGTCGGGGGCCTGCCGACGTTGCCGGGGATCCTTGGACCGGTCGGAGTGACGTCTGCCAAACCCGCCGTGTGATTAAGCAGCATTCTGAATGTGATCGGCGTGTCGGGGAAATTGGGGTTCCTTACGCTGATCGGCAGATACTTGTTGACATCATCATCCAGGTCAAACAACCCCCTTTCGAACAACGTCATCAGCGCAAACGCCGTCACGGTCTTGGACAATGACATCAGGGAGAAGATGTTCCCGCGCGTCAGCGGTGTTTGTGCCTCAAGGTCGGCATACCCGTAGTATCCTTCCCAGGCGACGCTGTTATTCTTGAGGATGCACGCTCCAAGTCCTACATACTGCTGCGTGCGGACGACGTCCCTGAAGAAACCATCAAGCTGTGCGCGCGTATTCCCGGTAACTGTCTGTGCGTGCATCGAATCACGCGCACATACTAGTCCAGAGAAAATGACGAACAGGACTGCAAGGACTCGTTTGACTGAGAATCTCATTTCTGTATACATAGGTTTGACTCCTTCCGTCAGTAATCCCAGCGAGCACGTTGCCGGCGGAAATATACTGCCCTCTCTTACGAGAATCAAATGCCCAGAGGGCACTGCTGAACAGGCCTTGCCGAACAGCCATTGCCGAACAGGCATTCCCGAACAGGCATTGCCGAACAGGCATTGCCGAAGCGGCGCAATCACCTCACCGTCCCCTGATACGAACTTTCCTCGAATGTTTTGGATTGAGGAAGGTCACGCCGCTTGTTGGATTAGGCGATCGCTTGAGTATGTGCTGACGGCCTGTGGAACTCCGGCCCTGGTACATTCGTTTCACATGCAGGAGGATCACGATGAAAGTTGGAATAGTCGGAGCGGGACAGGTCGGGAGTTCGGCAGCATATGCGCTTGTGCTTTCGGGCTCAGCGACGGACATAGTGCTGGTTGACATAAACGAAGCGCTTGCGCGCGCGCAGGCAGAGGACATCCTCCACGCAACTCCCCTCTCAAACCCCGTTCGTGTCTCGTGGGGTAGCTATCAGGCGCTGGCGCAGAGCGATGTGGTGATCCTCGCCTGCGGCGTCAGCCAGGCGCCGGGAGAAACCCGTCTGCACCTGCTCGACCGGAACAAGAGGATATTCGAGACAGTGACACGTGAAGTCGCTCAGAAAGCGCCAGGCGCCATTCTGATCGTGGCTTCAAATCCGGTGGACGTGATGACCTACTTCGTGACAAGAGATGGCGGGGTGGACCCGTCAAAAGTCATCGGTTCGGGGACAATTCTAGACACCGCGAGATGCCGTGCACTTCTCGGTGAGCACCTGGGTATGTCGCCGCAGTCGATTCACATGCATGTTCTCGGGGAGCATGGCGATTCGGAGGTGCTGGTATGGTCGAGCGCCGACGTTGGCGGTGTGCCGCTTCAGGAAGTCGCGCGGACGCTCGGGCGGCCGATCACCGAAGATGTCAAAAAGCAGATCGACCGCGGCGTCCGGGCCGCGGCGTACACAATCATACAGGGGAAAGGAGCGACATACTACGGTATCGGGGCCGGGCTTTCACGAATTGTAGCCGCGATCCGGGACGATGAGCGCGCCGTGTTCACTGTCTCCAATACAGACAACCCGGGGTACGACGACGTGAGTTTTTCTCTTCCCCGCGTTGTCGGCTCGGCAGGCATCCTCGCCACTCTCTCTCCTGCACTGTCAGCAGAGGAGCGAGTCGCCCTCTCTGCAAGCGCAGAAGTGTTACGGAGCGCCCACGGCGCAAGGGCTTGAACCCCACCCCGCGCAACCGCACGCATCGGTCATCCCTCGCAACCACAAGCCCATTTCTGCCTTCACTGACGGCCTCCGTCAAGCGCAAGCGCCTCCTCGATGAATTGCAGGTTTCCCGCGGGAACACGGCGCACCCTTGCTTTGTTAAGAAGATTGTGTATATTGCCTTAGATCCTTAGTCATATATTGTTCCTGGCTTAAGGCATTCCACTCACAAGCACTGGAGACCATACGATGCGCCCCTTTTGGGCCCTCTCCTTCGCCATACTCCTGGTTGTTGCCATAGCAGGCTCCATCTTTCCCTACCCCTCCACAGACCACGGAGGAGGCCCGGTTAACCCGGCTGACGTGGCGTGGATGCTCACCGCCACGGGACTGGTCCTTCTGATGACACCCGGGCTCTCGTATTTCTATGGCGGCATGGTCAGCGCCAAGAACGTGATCTCCACGATGCTGCAGAGCTTCATCGCCATGGCGGTGGTGAGCATCCTCTGGGTGGTCGTGGGTTTCAGTCTCGCATTCGGTGACAGCATCGGGGGCCTGGTCGGGAATCCCCTGACGTTTCTGATGTTCCGGGGAGTGGGGACTGCCACGCACCCGACACTCTCACCGACAATTCCTTTGCTGCTGCTGGCGATGTTTCAGCTTAAGTTCGCGATCATCACTCCCGCTCTGATCACCGGGTCCTTTGCCGAGCGGGTCCGTTTCTCGTCGTATCTTGTCTTCATGGTCCTCTTTTCCCTTCTCATCTACGCACCGCTCGCCCACATGACATGGCATCCTGATGGCTTTTTGCGGAAGATGGGCGTACTCGACTTCGCGGGGGGCGCTGTCGTGCATATGTCGGCCGGATTCGCCGCACTCGCGGGGGCGATGTATCTCGGACGCCGGGAATCCCACAAGAATGGCACGAAGCACAAACCGGCCAACATACCCTATGTTCTGTTGGGGACCGGGCTGCTCTGGTTCGGCTGGTTCGGATTCAATGCCGGCTCCGCCCTGGGCGCCAACGAAAGCGCCGTGCTTGCCTTCGCCACAACGAACACCGCCTCCGCAGCCGCCGCACTTGCGTGGGTCTTCTATGATGCGATGCGGGGAAGAAAAGCTTCGGCCCTGGGTGCCTCGGTCGGTGCGGTGGTCGGTCTCGTCGCCATCACGCCTGCCGCCGGCTATGTGAGCATCGGCGCAAGCATCGCGATCGGCACGATCGCAAGCCTCATCAGCAATGTGGCCGTCTCATGGAAAGCCAGCTCAAATCTCGACGACACGCTCGATGTTTTTCCGTGTCACGGCTTGGGCGGCTTCGTAGGGATGTTCGCTACAGCAGTATTCGCCAAGGATACAGGCTTGATTTTCGGCGAAACGGCGCTCTTCTGGGCACACTTGAAAGGTCTGGTCTTTGTTTCTGCCTTCACGTTCCTGGGCTCATGGCTTCTCTACCGTGTCACAAACCTGCTCATCCCCGTACGTGTGGCGCGTGAACAGGAGCAGGTCGGTCTGGACCTGAGCCAGCATGGAGAGGCCACAGCATGAAGTGTTACAGCGTCGCGGCAAACTCCTGCGCGAACCTGACCATCGACGGATCTGTATCATACGGAAGCACGCCGCTTCCCAGAACGGTCCTGGGCCGGTCCCCCGCGAGTCTGGCCAGGTGCTCCAGTTCCGTGCGAAGGGGCTCCCGATCCTCAGACGCAAAAAGTCTCGCCGGGGTGTTCAATCGCACCGTTACCGACGGGTGCTTCCGCATGACCTCCATGAATGCCTCACGGTCCGTTTCCGCCGGACAGATCACGTACTCCGTCCCCGTGCTCAACAGATCCTCCAGAATACCCGCCGTGTCACCGCCGAGAATCAGGGGTGGCGATTCGTGTGTGAGACTCCGGGCGCCGGCGATCATGTCGCGAAGTGCAGGCAGGACGAGATTTCTGAAAGAGTCTGCAGTGATTATGGGTGGAGAAGCTGCGGAGTCAAAGAACATCACGCGGAACCCTTTGGCCGCAAAGGAGCGAACCACCTCAACCTGCCCTGCCGCAAGATGCCGTAACGCCGCAGCGACGGCATCCGGGTTGGTCAGCGTCTCCATCAGAATTCCCTGAAAACCTACCAGCGCACAGGCCATTGAATACGGACCGCTGAGAGGAATGCGTATTTCAGCCCCGGGGCACGCTTCTTTCAATCGAGAGGCCGCGTCCATGATCATCGGGAATCGACCACTGCGTGCCGGGTCAGGCCACACGAGCTCGCAGAGTTCCGCCGCACGCTGGCATAAGGGCTCCAGAACCGAAGGGACCTCATCGTCCCGGGAAGCCCCTACCGCAGCCCCATACGCTTCGGCCTCAACATTGTACACATCGATCCCTGCCACAACCGG
>JAGDMK010000254.1 GCA_017860635.1 Bacteroidota bacterium | reverse complement strand
TCGATCGCCTTGTCAGGCAGGAACCGGTCGGCAATATAGCGGTGGCTGAGCTGGGCTGCTGCTACAATGGCACCGTCTGTGATGCGGACGCCATGGTGGACTTCATACCGTTCCTGGAGCCCGCGCAGAATCGAGATGGTATCTTCCACGCTCGGTTCGCCGACCATGACTGGCTGGAACCGCCGCTCCAGAGCCGGATCTTTTTCGATGTGTTTCCTGTATTCGTCGATGGTGGTGGCCCCGATGGCACGAAGCTCGCCCTTCGCCAGGGCAGGCTTCAGCATGTTCGCTGCGTCCACCGACCCCTGTGCAGCCCCGGCTCCGACCAGCGTGTGAAGCTCGTCGATGAACAGGATGATCTCCCCATTCGACTCCTCCACTTCCTTCAAGAGGGCTTTCAGGCGCTCTTCGAACTGT
This sequence comes from Bacteroidota bacterium, assembly GCA_017860635.1. Taxonomy (GTDB): domain Bacteria; phylum Bacteroidota; class Ignavibacteria; order UBA10030; family UBA6906; genus JAGDMK01. Next base: position 4,224 of record JAGDMK010000254.1, on the reverse strand, counting down.
CCCCGGAAGCTGGTGCCGGCCACCAGGGAGCCCATGTCGAGCGCCACGATCCGTTTCGTCTTCAACGACTCGGGCACATCGCCCTTGACGATCCTGTCCGCGATGCCCTCGGCGATAGCGGTCTTGCCGACCCCGGGCTCGCCGATGAGCACAGGGTTGTTTTTTGTCCGGCGTGAAAGGACCTGAAGGACCCTGCGGATTTCCTCATCTCGCCCGATCACCGGATCCATCTTCCCTTTCCGGGCAAGCTCATTGAGGTCCCTCCCGTACCGCTGGAGGGCCTGGTACTTGTCTTCCGGATTCTGGTCTGTCACCCGTTGATTCCCGCGGATATCCTTGAGGACGTGCAGGATGGTGTCCTGCGTGATGCCATTGTCTTTCAGCAGCTGGGCTGCCTGCGTCCCGCCGCTCTCCACCAGGGAAAGGACCAGGTGCTCGGTGCTGACGTATTCGTCCTTCAGATCCTGCGCTTTCTTCACTGCGCCTTCCAGAACCCGTCCCAGCGCCGGGGAGAGTCCCTGATTGGCGATGGATGTGCCGGTGACTTTGGGCAGGCGTTCGATCAGCTCATGGATCTTGAGCTTGACCGTATTGGTGTTCGCCCCGGCCTTCTGGAGTATAGGCACAACGGTTCCCGCCGGATCCTGAACAAGGGCAGCGAGAAGGTGTTCCGGCTCAATGGCTGGATTTCCATAGTTCGCCGCTATCTCCTGCGCATTCTGCAGCGCTTCCTGTGATTTGACTGTAAACTTATTGAGGTTCATGATTTTGCCCGTCGTCGTTATTCCCCTCGCCGGACTGCTGTTCTTCCCAGCGCTTTCCGGCCTTTTGTTCCATAATGATTTCGATTGCTTCCTGCCTGTCCCTGGGTGAAAAATCGTGCATCGACGTCAGTGCAGCGCCACCCGGCCCGCTGGATTTGAGTTTCCCGGTCGCCACGATCCAGGCAAGGATGACCAGGATTCCGATGCCGATGAGTATGATCATGATATCCATACGAAAAGAAAGGCGAGGGGTCTCCTCGCCTTCTCCGTTGTGTACGTCCCAGATTCTGCGGCACAACCCATGTTGTTTTCTGTCACAGGTCGACTTCCGGACTCCGGGTCACGCTCCCCCGGGGATTATTTCTTATCGTCCATGACTTCATAGTCGGCGTCTTCGACCTTCTTCTCATCTGGCTTCTTTTCTTCTCCGGGAGGCGGACCAGATTGCGGGCCCGGCTCCGGACGCTGACCGCCTGCGGTCGCCTGCTGATACATCTGCGTCGAAGCTTCGTTCCAGGCTGCATTCAGAGCTTCCATTCCGGACTTGATCGCCGAGGCATCGCCGTTCTTCACGGCCTCCTTGAGCTTCGTGTTGGCGCTCTCGACCTTTGCACGGACATCCGGTGTGATCTTCTCGCCGAACTCCTTCAGCTGCTTGTCGGTCTGGAATGTCAGGGTGTCAGCCTGATTTTTCGTGTCGATCTCTTCCCTGCGTTTCTTGTCGTCAGAGGCATGCGTCTGTGCCTCACGCTTCATTTTTTCCACCTCTTCCTTGCTCAGACCGCTGGAGGAGGTGATGCGGATCGACTGCTCTTTGCTGGTCGCCTTGTCTTTTGCAGACACATGCAGGATACCGTTCGCGTCGATGTCAAATGTCACTTCGATCTGCGGGATACCCCGCGGTGCGGGCGGTATGCCGTCCAGATGGAATTTGCCGAGAGTCCTGTTGTCGATCGCCATTGGGCGTTCGCCCTGCAGGACGTGGATTTCCACGGAGGTCTGGCTGTCCGATGCAGTCGAGAACACCTCGCTCTTTCGTGTGGGGATCGTCGTGTTGGCGTCGATGAGTTTAGTCATCACGTTGCCCAGCGTTTCGATTCCCAGAGACAGCGGGGTCACATCGAGCAGAAGCACATCGGTTACGTCGCCCGACAGCACGCCACCCTGTATTGCCGCGCCCACAGCCACAACCTCATCAGGGTTGACGCCGCGATGCGGTTCGCGGTTGAAGATCTGGCGCACGATCTCCTGCACCTTCGGAACGCGCGTCATACCCCCCACCAGGATGACTTCGTCGATCTGGCTCGGATTCAGATTGGCGTCTTTCAGAGCCCGCTCCACTGGTCCAAGCGTACGCTGGATCAGGTCGTCCACAAGCTGCTCGAACTTGGCCCGTGTCAGGGTCATGTTCAGGTGTTTGGGCCCGTCTGCCGTCGCAGTGATGAACGGGAGATTGATTTCCGTCTGCATCAGTTGTGACAACTCCATTTTCGCTTTCTCTGATGCTTCCCGGAGGCGCTGCAGCGCCATGGGGTCCTTGCGGAGATCAATGCCTTCCTGCCGCTTGAACTCATCGGCAACATAGTCCACGACGCGCTGGTCGAAGTTGTCACCGCCCAGGTGAGTATCGCCATTAGTTGATTTGACTTCGAACACGCCGTCTCCGAGTTCGAGGATTGAAATATCGAACGTGCCCCCGCCAAGGTCATAGATGGCGACCTTGACGTCTTTGTTCTTCTTGTCAAGGCCGTACGCCAGCGCTGCGGCGGTCGGTTCGTTGATGATCCGGCGAACAGTCAGCCCGGCGATTTCACCGGCCTCTTTTGTAGCCTGCCGCTGCGCATCGTTGAAGTAGGCTGGGACGGTGATGACAGCTTCCGTCACTTTTTGGCCGAGGTAGTCTTCGGCGGTCTGCTTCATCTTCTGCAGGACCATGGCGCTGATTTCCGGAGGAGAATAGATCCGTCCGCCGGCGTCGACACGCGCAGTGTTATTCTCGCCCCCCACCACTTTGTAGGGAACGAGCTTCATTTCTTCGTTCACTTCGTTGTAGAAGCGACCCATGAACCGCTTTATGGAGAAGATGGTGTTCTCAGAATTGGTGACGGCCTGCCGTTTCGCAGCCTGCCCTACCAACCTCTCACCATTCTTGGCGAACGCAACCACGGACGGAGTCGTCCGCCCACCTTCAGCATTCGCGATCACAACGGGGTCATTCCCCTCCATCACCGCGACTACTGAATTCGTCGTACCCAGATCAATCCCTATAATTTTTCCCATTGCTAGTCATCTCCTTTGTCAAATGCCATTTTGCTATGCACCTTGTGATTGCAACTGCCATGCCAGGACGCTTTAAACTCAACACATTTGTAAGTTATTGTAAATAAACATATTACGGTAATACCAAATTGTGATGGGCTTATCGATTGTATGACAAAATGGCACTATCTCTGTCCGAATGGTCAGAATGGCATATATACAGCCAATTTGACATCTCTGGGAAGACGGGAGAAGTTGATTGTGAGTGAGCTGTTTCGTATATAGGGAACTTAGAGCCATCACTCCCATGCTCTCACCTGAAACCCTCCGCAGTGGTCTCCGAACCGCATCCTTCGGAAAGAAGGTCTTTTCATTCGAGACCATCGATTCGACGAACAGCTGCGCCCGTGCACTTGCGTCAGCCTGGGCGGAGGAAGGTACCGTTGTAATCGCCGAGTTCCAGTCCGCCGGCCGGGGGCGGCTCGGACGCACATGGGTGGCAGCCCCGGGACAAAACCTGACCTTCTCCCTTATCCTCCGTCCGCAGATTACGCCGGACGCTATGAATCTCCTCTCTCTTGTCGTGGCCGTCGGGATCGCCCGCGGTATCGAAGAACACACCGGGGTGAAAGTCCTGTGCAAGTGGCCCAATGACCTTCTCTGTGGAGGCCGGAAAGTTGCAGGCATCCTGCTCGAAGGAGTGCTCGCTGCCGACCGTGTTGAGTCTGTCATCGCCGGGATCGGCCTGAATGTCAATCAAAAGACATTCCCCGAGGAACTCTCAACGAAGGCAACGTCTCTGGCACTTGAAACGGGATCTGTCATCGAACGATCGGATCTCTTCAGGACGCTGCTCAAGAGCCTCGAGGACGAATACATGGAGCAGGCATCGGCAGGATTCAAGTATGTCGTTAAACGCTGGCTGGCGTACGCGCCACTGATTGGGAAACGGATTGCCGTCGCAACGAATGGCCTTGTGATCGAAGGTATCGTCCGGGGAATCAGCAACGGAGGCGGCCTGATCGTCTCCACTCAGAACGGCGAGCGGACGTTCCTCGCCGGTGACGTCACCATCGTGGACCAGGAACCCTATGCTCCTCACCATTGATATCGGCAACACCCACACTGTGATCGGCGTGTTTGATGCCGAGCGCCTCGTGGCCGACTGGCGCATGGCAAGCGTTACGCACCGCACTGCCGA
>JAGDMK010000081.1 GCA_017860635.1 Bacteroidota bacterium | reverse complement strand
GGCATTCAGGAAGAACTGCGGCATGTTCCACATGTAGCCGAATGAATCCGGGTTCCAGCCCAGGCGCGGCATGAACCCGAACGTCTTTTTGAAGTACTGCTGGGCAAAGAGGAACTGACGCATCCATGACTCCCCCGCGGGAAGATTACAGTCGGGTTCGATCCACATCCCTCCGGTAATCTCCCATCGTTTGTCTCTGACGCGTTCTCGGATGCGATTGAAGACATCCGGATAGGATTTCTCCATCCACTCGTAGTATTGCGCGGCGCTCTGTGAATATGTGAAGTCAGGCCGTGCATCCATCATGTTCAGGACAGACGTGAATGTGTTCCGGGCGACAAGTTTCGTTTCGGCCTCGCGCCAGAGCCATGCTGCGTCGATGTGGGCGTTGGATGTGAGAGTGAGCGTGAAGCGTTTTGCGAATGCTGCAACGGGAGACAGGCGGGGGCGCATGGTTTCGAGTGACGCAAGGAGGGGCTTCACCTCGCCGCGCCGGATCGCCGCATAGTCCACGGAGGACGCTACCTGCTGGAGCATGGCATTGAGCTCCTGGCGCTCTGTCCTGGCAATTGTGGACTTGTCGATTCCCGGGTCCTCTTTCTGCCCGGAATAGGCGTTCACCTGGTACGTGTCGAAACTCAGGAGCCTCTGTCCCACGCGAATGCTGACGGCAAAGTCCTTCATCGTCTTCGCAATGGTCCGGGTCGACTCCATCTCCAGCTCCGCCCTCAAAAGGCGGAGGGGCCCGCCGGTATTGACGGCACGGATCGCAAGCATGAACCTGTCGCCGGGCCGGGCCTCCTCCGTGAGCACGAACGATCCGTCCCAGAGGAATTTCCCCCTCGGCTCTCCGTTTACCCAGAGAGACCCGTAATCATCAAGGGTGAGGAGAATGCGGATCCTCCCCTGCACCGGCTCTCCCATGATCCGGTCCGGAAGCACGACCAGCTTCCGGAGCCAGCAGGAATCAGAATACGCCCGCTGATCGAGTTTCAGAGTCTCCCACTTACTGTCGTCGAAGCCTGGCGCCGTCGGGTCGGTGCCTTCAAGCTTTGCTGTTTTCAGGTCCGGACTCATCATCCACGCGTCGAAGGAGACGGTGGCGAGTGAGTCGAGCGTGCTCGCAAGCCGGTCCACCGGCGACTGCGCAAACAGAAGCGCAGGCAAAAGTACAAGTGCAATGAGCATGGTTCTCATGGGATCCTCTTCATGTACTTCCAGTTGTGCGGTTTGCCTTCAACCATCCACTCGAGTGCAGTCTCCAGCCTCCTCTGGCGCGTCGCTTCTGTCCTGGCTTCTTCAAGCCATTCGATGTAGTCGCGTTTGTTGCTCGGACTGAATGCACGGAATGTTGCGAGAGCCTCTGGTCGTGACTTGAGGGCGCGCGCAAGGTAGGCTGGAACCTTGAGCGCAGCCTGCGCCGTCTTCTTCTGTTTGGGTGGGAGCTTTGTTCCCTGTTCGTTGAGCTGAGCTGCACTCTTGATGTATGCCAGCAGCACGCGATCAGCAGGCAGGTCTTTGAGTGATGTGATGCGTCCGAAGTGACCCATGCCGTCGCTCTTCTTCGCAAAGAGATGATGAGGATCAGGAAGTATGGCGGCCTTCCAGAATCCCAGCGAGCAGTGCTCTTTGAATGCAGCCATGCTGCACATCATGCCCTTGTAATCGAAATGGGGGAATCCCCATTTCATAACTTCCTCCACATCGGGACACGCTTTGTGTACCAGCGCGCGGATGTGCAGAAGTACCGGGCGCGCAAAATCCCGGGAGGACGCTATGTAGGCGTCGACACTATTATTTCTTGTGCCCATGCTCGTTTTCCAGGTGAATCGTGTATGATTTCGATAGCAGTGGCTATGTTCAATGTAAGACGCTCATTCTGCGAATTCAACAGAAAGCACGAGTTGATTTGCACCTGTACATTGCGCCTGTGACCTGCACCCTGTGAATAGCTCCCGCGACTTGCAGTCTATGAAATGTGCCTTTGACTTGCACCTGGGACTCGCCGCCTGTGAATTGCGCTTGAGGCTTGCACCTCTGACTTTCACGCCTGTGACTTGCACCTGGGACTCGCCGCCTGTGAATTGCGCTTAAGGCTTGCACCTCTGACTTGCACGCCTGTGAATTGCGCCCGTCACTTGCACCATGACCTGCAGCCTTTGGCTTGCGGCCTACTGCTTGCCGGCTTTTCGGATCGTCGGGCCTTCCCTTGTGGGATTTCCCGACGACGACTGTAGGAATACCCGACAAAAACGGGGGGGGAAAATCCTTCACTCCGGACATTGGTCCCGCTATCGTCTTATATTAGAATAAGTTATCGGACTTTGATTAATCGGGCATGGAGGTTGCGAGTCTTTCTGGCGTAGGGTTCTTCAAAACACACAAACTCTCGAAGGGAGACTCCAATGTTCGAATTGTCCGATCCCCGCACATGGCAGCTCATCACCAACCTCTTGCTGGTGGCGGTTGCCCTGGTTGCAGCAATGTATATCGGTATCGGTCTCTACAAGCGCTCCTATGCCAAATCAACGAATCCGTTCCGCCCGCATCCCGAGCTGGATACGCATACCATGATCCTTCCTGATCTCGGCATTACGATGGCTGATGGCGGCGAAAAAATTGAAAACAAGAAATCCTAATCACCTGTGCACCGGACACGATAGAGGATAAGCCATGCGATGTCCATTTTTGCATGAGACACAGGTGAAATCCTGCAGGGCATCGAGCTGCCGCAAGATGATCGTGCAGGCGGCAGGCCAGTCTTCAGAGGGCCGATGCTCCTCTTCAGCATATGTTGAATGTCCAGCGGCAAAACCCCTCCTCGAGGGAACCGCTGCGATGGAACAGTGTCCGTTTCTTCATGACTCTCTCGTGCAGTTTTGCGGGGCTTCATCGCTCACGAAGTACATTCCGTACAGCGAAGAAGTGCTTTCCCATTGCGGTACGGACAGCCACCGGTACTGCGAGCTCTATCTGACACTCGCACAACCCGAGCGGCATGCTGCCATGAGCACCACAGGTATAGAAGCCTGCGACAATCCGCCGCTCGAACGGGAAGTACTGGTCGAAGGTGTCCGCGTTCGTACGGATCTGCACTACTCTCCCAATCACATGTGGGCAGATGTGAGTGAGGACAACACAGTCCACGTAGGCATCGACGCGTTCCTGGCGCAGCTGCTGGGAAAGGTCGACCAGATATCATATGTCACCCCGCGAGGAACCCACCGGCCGGCAGTGGTGCTCACCGTGAACGGGACCGATTTGCCGATGATCTTCCCGCGGAAGATGTCCATCAGCGCGGTGAATTCCTCGTTGCGCACACATCCCTCACGGCTGTTTGTGGATCCGTATACCACCGGCTGGCTGTTTGAGGGGACCGATCTCGAAGAAGAGGATGCCCGTTTGAAGGGCAGCGCAGAGTCTTCGCTCCTCGTAACGGGTAACGAAGCTGTCGCATGGATGCGGGACGAAGTCCGGCGCGCGTCAGAGCTCGTCCACGAGCTGTCGCATGCCGGCGACGCACAGGGGACGGTTCTCATGGCTGATGGCGGAAACCCGCAGCCCGGCCTGGGCCAGCACCTGACCCGCGAAGAACTCCTGCATCTGTTCAACGAATTGCTCTCGCCTCTGGCGGGATGGAGGAAACCGTAGTGAAACACCGAGGCATCATCTTCCTGCTCGCCGGTGTGCTTGCCGCTCTCGCCATAGGATGGTTCGTCTTCCCTCTTGCGCTCTACCGGACAGAACCCCAGCCCATCGGATTCAACCATGCCGTTCATACGGGAGAACAGAACAGCATGACGTGCGACATGTGCCACGAGTTCGCCGAAGACGGCAGGTTCAAGGGTATCCCCGTAGTGGCGAAATGCGCAGAATGCCACAGCACAGCGATCGGGACAACGGATGTTGAGAAACGGCTGGTGGAAGAGTACATCACACCGGGCAAGGAGATACCCTGGATGGTCTACTCGCGACAGCCCGATAACGCATACTTTTCCCATGCCACACATGTCACGCGCGGAAAGATGCCATGCGAGGAGTGCCACGGTCCCCATGGCTCATCCACGACCCTTCCGTCATTTCAGGTGAACAGGATCAGTGGGTATAGCAGGGATGTCTGGGGACGTGACATCTCCGGCATTCCGTCCGAACCCTGGCAGGGCATGAAGATGGATCGCTGTGTGAACTGCCATGCCGACCGCAACAAGGTGGATGGTTGTGTTGCATGTCATAAGTGAACGAGAAAACAAATGAAGCTGACCCGGAGAGACGTTTTACGATTTGCAGGTGGCGGTTTGATTGGAACGCTGTTCACGCCGATCCCCTGGAAGCTGCTTGACGACACGGCAATCTGGACGCAGAACTGGGCGTGGCTTCCGAAGCTGCCCCGTGGACCGATAAGCACACGCTTTTCACACTGTACCCTCTGTCCGGCAGGATGCACGCTGAGAGCACGGTGCTGCAACGGCGTACCCGTGGGTCTGACGGGCGTCCCGAACCTCGCGACCAAAAATGGTGTCCTTTGCGCGGCCGGTTTCGCGTCCCATCACATGCCGTACCATCCGCTGCGCCTGAACGGCCCGCGCGCCTACACCGGAAAAGACGACGGCAGCATGCTGATCCCGGTGACGATGGACGCGACAGTGGAAGCACTCGGGCGGAAGCTTCGTGCGGCGGCGTCTGCCACCTCCGGCGGTTCCGTTGCGATCCTGGATCAACGTCCCGGCCGCGCACTCTCGCGCGCTTACCAGGAATTCCTTTCAGGTTTCCAGGGCGGACAGTATCTGGTGTCCCCATCGAGCGAAGATGGCACGCTCCGCGCACTTCGGAATCTCTCCGCGACACAGTGTCCGCCTCTCGGGTATGATTTCGAGAATGCACGCACGGTGCTCAGCTTCGGGGCCCCTCTCCTGGATGGATGGGGTGTGCCGGAGCAGATGTACAGACTGTTCTCCGATCGTTCCGCATCCGGCCGCAAGCTCATACAGATTGAAAGTTCAAAGTCCAGGACCGCCCGCGCGGCGGCGTCCTGGCTTCCGGTCGCTCCCGGAACCGAAGCGGTCCTGGCATTGGGTCTGGCGAATGTCATCGTCAGAGAAGGCCTCTATTCAAAAGACGCCGAACGTCGTATCAAAGATTTCCCGCGGTACAGGGACCTCGTGCTTCGCTATCATCCGCATCCGGTCGCCGCACTCGCAGGCGTGGATCCGGACGTGCTGGTGGACACTGCACGGGCAATTGCGTCCTCCCCCTCTATCGTAGTGAGCGGTGCTGATCCGGCGGCCGGACCGGCGGATCAGACCACCGAGATCCTTGTGGCAGGACTGAATCTCCTCGTGGGGAACGTCGGGAGAAAAGGCGGAATCGTTTACCGCAGGGATGTTCCGGGTACCGACGGACCCGGATATGCCGAAACGGCACTTCACCAGGTGCCGGACCATTCCATCGCCGCGCTCATCATGGACGGCATGGAATCGGGCGCAACGTTCCCGCATTCACTCTTGAAAAGGAAACTTGTTGAAGACGGCGGTACCGTGGTGCTTTTGTCGCCATATCTCTCGGGGCACTCTGCGGTGGCGGACTACCTGGTGCCGACGGCGTCTCCGTGGGAAACCTGGGAAGAAGTCCCTGCACCTCCTGGTGCGACCTCTGCATCGTTCAGCCTGGCAGTTCCTCTCCTGCCCGGCCGGGAATACAGCGTCGATGCATACACGTTTCTCAAGTCGCTTTCAAAAGCAAGCGGCGTGAATCTGGAAGATCACGGTTCAGGAGAGTCGCTCCTTCGCCGCAGGGCGGAGATGATCGCTGCATCGAAGCGCGGGATGGTGTATGCGGCTGATGGATCAGAAGGGAAGCCAGCATCGTCATTTGCGAATGGAGAAGCCATCTGGCAGTCATGTGCCGACGGTGGCACCTGGGTCGATGATGCAGCGGACGCTTCATCGAAGCCCGAATTCAACATACTGGGACAGCTGACAGATGCCGACCTGGCGCGTTCGGCACGCATGCAGCAGGCGGCAGGATCACTGACCCTTGTGCCATTCAGTACGCGCGCCGCACTCTCCGGTGCGACAATCTCGCCCGTGATGAGCAAGGTCTTTCAGGAATCCGATCTCCGGATGAACGGGGGTACGGTGCTCCTGAATCCAAAGACCGCTCTGCTGTTCGGTTTGAAGAATGAGGATCGCGCTTCCGTCCGGACGAAAAACGGCCTCCTGATTGCTCGTGTTCTCTGCGATCCGACGGTCAAGCCCGGCCTTCTCCATGCCGCGGTGGGCCCTTTGCCGAATGGCACACCGGTGGCTGATGAAGAACAGAGCGCCGGTGTGCTTTCCCTCTGTACTATCCAGGATGACGGATCCTGGCGTTTCACTGAAGCAACGATCGAGAAGGTGTAAAAGCATGGAACAGGCGACAGAAAAGAAATCCCGGTTTGGAATGCTTATCGATCTCGATCGCTGCACCGGTTGCGGGGCATGTATGATCTCCTGCGCAGTCGAGAACAACATCGCTCCTGCCGAGCAGAAAGCGACAACGCGGACAGGTGTCACCTGGATTCGCGTCTCCGCAATGTCCAATGGTGCTGAGTTCCCGGCGACAGACACAGTCTATGTACCCATGCCGTGCCAGCAGTGTGAAAAGGACACACCGTGCGTGGCAGTCTGCCCGCAGAATGCCGTTGACGTGGATCCGCAGACCGGCATTGTCGGACAGGTGCCCCAGCGGTGTCTCGGATGCCGCTACTGCATGACAGCATGCCCGTACCACGCGCGGTACTTCGACTGGTGGGATCCACGCTGGCCCGAGGGGATGGAACAGACGCTCAACCCCGATGTTGCCCCCCGGATGAGGGGTGTGGCCGAGAAATGCAACTTCTGCCATGGGCGCCTGCACGCGGCGCGGACGAAGGCTGCAGCGGAGGGGCGCACGGATATTGCTCCGGCCGACTACGTTCCGGCCTGCGTGGAAGCTTGCCCGGCCCATGCGATCGTCTTTGGTGATCTCAACGATGCGGAGAGCGAAGTGGCCCGGGGAGCCGCCCATCCCCATAGCTTCCGGTTTCTCGTGAAGCTCGGAACGGAATCCAAAGTGTACTACCGTTCGGAGCGGGCGTGGGTCCGGGATAATGCGGACGCGTTTCGTCTGGCCTGAGCACGAACTGAAGGAGTGGTGTTATGGATAAGCAGTTGATACCGCGCGGTCTGCGGCGTACAAGCTTCACGAATTTCCTGATGTGGCTCGTCCCATGGGTCCTGATGCTTGGCGTCGGATTGTACGCCATCTATCTCTGTCTTGCGGAAGGCTTGTTCCATACCAACATGGACAACCGGTTTGCCTTCGGACTCTGGATCTACCTGGACCTCACGGTCATCGCGCTTGGCGCAGGAGCATTCTTCACGGGATTCCTGCTCTACATCCTTCGCCGCGATGAGCTCAAATCGGTCATCAACAGTGCAGTGGTGGTCGGCCTCATCTGCTACAGCGGTGCGGTGGCAGTCCTGATGGTGGATGTCGGTCAACCTCTCCGGGCATGGTTCACGTTCTGGCATCCGAACACACATTCCATGCTGACCGAGGTGACGTTCTGTCTGACCGTTTATCTGACGGTGCTCCTGATCGAGTACCTGCCTATCGTTCTCAAAAACCGGAAGCTCCGCCAGATCCCGCGCTTCATGGTCTTCGAGTTTCAACTGCACAAAATCATGCCCGTGCTGGCCGGCGTGGGAACGTTCCTTTCGTTCTTCCATCAGGGTTCCCTGGGCGGGTTATACGGTGTTCTGCAGGGACGTCCGTTTGCGTACCGTGAGGCTCTGGGCATCTGGCCATCGACGTTCTTTCTGTTCGTGCTTTCAGCCGCGGCCGTCGGACCCAGTTTCGTGCTCCTCATTACCTGGCTTGTTCAACGGATCTCCAGAAAACAGCTTGTGAAACCGGAAGTCTTTCGGTTTCTGGGAAAAGTCTCCGGAATCCTGCTGATTGTCTACATTCTGCTCAAGGCCATCGACACACTCATCTGGATGAACTACACATCTCCCGAGAGTGGTTTTGCGGCCTACATGTTCTACCATGCCGGTTCGTTCGGCACATGGATTCTCGTCCTCGAACTTGTTGTCCTCGGCCTGGTGCCTGCGGTGCTGCTTGTCACTCCGAAAATGCGGGCCAGGCCGGGCGTGCTGGTCGGTGCGGCGCTTGCAGCGTGCTGCGGCATCGTGGTGAATCGCTTCGTCATGACCGTGCAGACTCTGGCCCTGCCCACGCTTCCCTTTGACGCAGTGCTTTCGTATTCGCCGAGCTGGGAGGAAATCGCGACATTCCTTGCGGTCGTCGCGTATGGAGTCCTGTTGTATTCACTGTCATATCGTTACATGACCCTGTTTCCTCAGGAAAGAGACCTTTATCAATCGTCATGGAGGTGACCCGTGTTTCCGTGGATCTATGAGTTTCACTGGAGTGTCGGACATCTTGTCTTCTTAGGACTTTTCTTCTCCGTCGCTGCCATCGTCGCGACGACCATCGTCCTTGCCCTGCGCAGGTCGCGGAAGACTCTGGCTGATCAGGGCCATGAACTCATTCAGTGGAAAACCGAGTTCGAAGATCTGCCGGCCGCAGTACGTGTCTGCCGGCACCAGATCACGGGTGAAGCGAAAGAAAGGACCTGCCACAACGAATTCGACTGCCGCTCCTGCGCGGGCCACCCCCAGTTCCTGGCCCGCAGGTCACCGGCGCTGGCTTCCGCTCAGACGCGGGAAGAATGCTACGGAGTTGTGCTCCCGCTGGACAGGTATTACCATCGCGGGCATACGTGGGTGAAGGCGGAGAAGGACGGCACGTACACGATCGGACTCGACGACTTTGGCGCGAAGATGGTCGGGACGCCCGACGCGGTGGAACTGCCGGAAGTCGGAAGCACGCTGACGGCGAACGGTACGGGGTGGACGATGCGCAAGCGTGCATCGTCTCTGCGTATCCTGGCCCCGGTGGATGGCGTCGTTGTGGAGCAGGGGGGCGCCGACAAGGGGTGGTATCTGCGCATCCGCACAGAAGCCAACGAACACGCATTCCGTCACCTCCTGCGCGGCGAAGAGATCCGGCCCTGGATTCTCCGCGAGTTGGAACGGCTCGAGTACGCTCTCTCTTCTGATAAGATGGGCTTGAGCCTGGCGGATGGCGGGGAACTGATGCCGGAAATGTGGAAGCACGATCCGGACATCGACTGGGACGGCGTGTGGGGGACGATGCTCCTTCAGGCCTGAGCTGAAGGTCAGGAGGGAGGAAGGTTGTGTTTCTTAAGGTCTGACCTGGCAGTCCAGCACCGGCGCAGGGCGTGCTTCTTCAAGCCCCACCGGGCAGTTAGGACCGCGGCAGGTTGTGTTTTTTCAGCCGGTCATAGAGTGTTGACCGGTCTATTCCGAGGATACCCGCGGCTTCAGAAATGTTGCCGCGGGTTCTTTTTAATGTCGCGGTGATGACCTGGTTCTCGACTTCCTCCAGCGTCATGTCTTTGGGAACACTCCACTCCTGAGCTTCCTGGACTCTGGGTGCGCCGACGAACGCGCAGTCCTCTTCCGTTATCATCTTGGTCTTTGACGTCACGATCGCGCGTTCAATGGCATTCTCGAGCTCCCGGACATTTCCCGGCCAGTCGTGGTTCATCAGGATGCGGAGTGCCCCCTCGGTAATGCCGGTCACCTCTTTGCCGAGCTCGGGCGCGATCCGTTCGATGAACGTGTCGGCCAGAAGCGGAATGTCTTCTCTCCTGTTCCGCAACGGAGGGATGTGGATGCTGATCACGTTCAGGCGGTAGTACAGATCATCCCGGAACTTCCCCTCGCGCACCGCGCGCTCCAGATCCACGTTCGTTGCTGCGATCACGCGCACATCCACTTCGAGTTCCTCTGCTCCTCCGACACGGTAGAATTTGCGCTCTTGCAGAATCCGCAGCAGATCCATCTGCAGTTTCGGCGAGATGTCGCCGATCTCATCCAGGAAGATCGTTCCGCCGTGCGCCATTTCGAATTTCCCTCTGCGCTGAGCCGATGCGCCGGTAAACGATCCCTTTTCATGGCCGAAGAGTTCCGATTCAAGCAGGGTCTCCGCAAGGGCCGCACAGGAGACGCCGATGAACGGCTTGTCGGTCCGGTCTCCCGAAAAGTGGATTGCCCGGGCGATCAGCTCTTTGCCCGTTCCGCTTTCCCCCTGAATAAGGACGGTGCTGCGCAGGCTGGCGACATCGCGTACGAGGTCGAAAATTGCCAGCATCGCCGGACTCTTGCTGATGATATCGTGGAACCGGTACTGCTTCGTCAGTTTCTTGCGCAGAATGGAGTTTTCCCGCTGAAGATTCTTCACTTTGATGATGCGGCCGACCAGCAGAGAGATCTCTTCGGGGTTGCATGGTTTGACGATGTATTCCTGCGCACCCTCTTTCATGGCGGTGATCGCCGTATCGACCGTTGCATAGGCTGTCACAATGATGATGGAGGCATCGGAGTGAATCTTCCGGATCTCCATCATGGTTTCGATTCCGTCGATGCCTCCGGGCATTTTCAAATCCACGAAGTAGATCGCGAAATCAGTCGCGCGTGACTTCTCCACGGCTTCGGCTCCCGAGTTCGCTGTGTCCACGGTGTAGCCGTCTTCGCGAAGCCAGGCGGCAAGCGATTCGCGCATCACTTCTTCGTCATCAACCACAAGAATGGGCCAGTGGGTCATCATAGGAGTTTATCCTGCAGCGCTTGAACGGTTGTTGCTCGTAGGGTATTGTCGTCTTTTCTCTTCAAACAGCGTGGCACACGTGGCGCACAGGTCCGTGCCCTTGATGTCGACATGCTGGACAGTATTCGACAGCGACATGGGGCAACGGTTGTCCGTGCAATGGGTCAGACCGAACGTGTGGCCGATTTCATGGACGGCCTCCTTCATCGCCCGGGTGATCAGGAGGTCCCCGTCGGCGGCAAAGCCGTAGAACTCCTGGCGGAGGCGTGCCAGGGAGATGACCGCTGCCGGTCCGCTGAGCTGCGCCTGCCCGAGAACAAAGCTGAGCATCGGAATGAAAAGATCCTTCTCCGTTACGCCCAGCACCTTGGAAGCAGGCTCGGCCCTCTCCTTGAGAATGTGCCGGAGGACCAGCACCGACCCGTACTGGCCCCGCTGCTGATCATACGCGAACACAGGTTCCGGCAAGGCCGGAGCCGTCCGGACGGGGATTTGAAACGTGTGGCCGAGGACTGTTGTGACCGCTTCGAGAACGGTCTCCTCAATACGACCGAGGGCGACCACGGTTACGCCGTTCATCCTGTCCCACTCGCGGATGCAGCTGTGCCGGCGCCGTCAATGGGCATGGTGACAATGAACGATGTGCCCTTGCCCAGCTTGGTGTCGACATCGATATCGCCGCCATGGTCTTTTACGATACCGTAGACCACCGCCAGCCCGAGTCCGATTCCTTTTCCCTCACCTTTCGTCGTGAAGAACGGTGTGAACAGCTTTGCCAGATGCTCGGGCTTGATGCCGTCCCCCGTATCTGCCACTTCGAGAGTGAACTCGTTGTTCGAAGCGGATGCCCGCGTGGTGACACGCACATGCGCTTCCGGATGGCCCTGTGCTGCTTCCGCACCGTTCATGATAAGATTGATCAACACCTGCTGCATCTGTGATGCATCGCAGTGGATGGGCGGCAGGTTCTCGTCGAGCCGCAGGTCCATCTCGACATTCATCAGCTTGAGCTTGTGGCCAATCAGGTTCACCGTCGTCGATACTATTGCATTGAAATTCACGTTCCCGCGCTGGTGAGGCTTCGAGCGGCGTGAGAATGCGAGGAGATCCTGGACGATCCTCCCGACCCTGGCGGTTTCCGTCACGACCTGCGAAAGATACTTGCGGACTTCCGGAATGCGCTCCGCGGGAATCCCGTCCTCTTTGATGATCCGCTGCATCAGCATGGAGAGATTCAGCACCCCGGAGAGCGGGTCTGGCGGAAAGCTGGCCAAGCGACGCCAGACGGTCGGTGTGAAAGAGCTTCTGCTGGGCGACCTTGAGCTGTTCGGTGCGCTCGGTGACTTTGATCTCAAGATTCTCGGCCAGCGTGTTGAGATCATCAATTGCAGTCTTCAGCTGCACGCGCATGGTGTCGAACGAGTGCGCCAGATCCCCGAGCTCCTCGCTCGACGTGATCTTCACGGGCTTGTCCAGATTCATCGCGCTGACAGCGTGTGTTGCCTCGATCAGTTTGTGGATGGGGGCGTCAACGTACTTCCGCGTGAACACGATGAGAATGACGACGATCAGCACGGAGAGCACCAGCGAGATGAGGGCTGCACGCTGCTGGATCAGACTGATTTCCTTGTCCACCGCGGAGAGATCCAGGGACACGTCTATCACTCCCAGAACGTTTGTCTCGGCCGGATGCGCGTGGCATTCGGCATTGCTGCATGCCGGCTCGTTATACACAGGTGTGACGATACCCAGTGTGCGTTTTCCCGATACCTCGCGGAACACGCGTGCGCGGGAGGGAACGTCAATGCGTACGAGAGGACGGTCCGATGCATGACAGATGTAGCAAGCCTGTGCCGCCTTGTCAACGCTTCCGGTATCGCCGGGAGCGGTGGAGTACATCACGCGCCCTTCTTTGTTGAAAATCCGGATCCGGTTGATGCCCTGCTTGGTGGCAATGGTCTGCATGATCTGATATGCGGATTCGCGGTTGTCATCGAGCATGGCATGCCAGGTGGCGCTGGCGATGCTGCCCGAGAGCTGGTCCGCGCCGGTGATCATCGTGTC
The DNA here is from genome assembly GCA_017860635.1 of Bacteroidota bacterium. GTDB lineage: Bacteria > Bacteroidota > Ignavibacteria > UBA10030 > UBA6906 > JAGDMK01. The sequence continues at coordinate 720 of JAGDMK010000081.1, read as the reverse complement.
CAGCAGCTGATCGCCCTGAGACCGCATGTGAATGTACCCTGACACGGCTCCGACGATAATGACCAGAATAAGGATCGGAACCAGGAGCTGGAGCCAGAGTTTGCGGGGGAGGAATCTCATGAGTGATCCGATGTATACGACGGAATTCTTCTCAATGTACGGAAGTGCGCCTGGACATTCAACCCCTTGAATCTAGAGTCACGTGCACGCAAAAAAAAGACCGTCCGCCAGAGGCGGACGGTCCTTCATCCTGTCCGCTTCTGGCGGACAGTATTCGGTGCAGCGTTAGATCTTCGTAACGCCGGTGGCCTGGAGGCCCTTCGGTCCGCGCGTCACTTCGAATCCCACCTTGTCACCTTCGTTGAGCGTCTTGTAACCCTCGCCAACGATTTCGCGGAAGTGGACGAATACATCCTCGCCCGTTTCGCGTGTGATGAATCCGAAGCCCTTGGCCCCGTTGAACCATTTCACTGTCCCTTTTTCCATGGACAGATCCTTTCTGTTGCTGAACGTCCGCAACCGGCGGACTCGGTCAAGCATGTCCCGATGTGTGCTTTAAACGAAAAAACGCAACCACTCGTACCACCATGGCTGCGATCTCTCTTGTTCTGCAACGGGTTCGGACTACGAACTCTAGCGAACCATATTCCGGTTTACCCGGAACCGCGAAAGCCCCGACAACGGTGAACGCTGATGTTGAAAAAATATAACATTCCTCAA
>JAGDMK010000253.1 GCA_017860635.1 Bacteroidota bacterium | reverse complement strand
CCAGTGCAAGCCCGATGCTGATACCGATGACCAGCACCATTGCCAGAAGCTGCTGCCACGAGTTGAAGATGAGACTGCGCAACAGCGACCACTGCAGAAACATCAGAAACAGCCATGTGCAGAGGTTGCTGGCCACGTTCCCGGCGATCGCCGCAAAGTATCCCAGCCACGCGAAGGTCGCCAGAAAGAGCGCGGTGTTGGCCACCACGTTCAGGATCTGGACGACCACAGTCTTCCACGCATGCCCTTTCGCAATCAGGTATGTATAGAACGGGGTCACCGTGAAGCCCCACAGCAGGTATGTGGCCACCATCCAGATGATCGTAGGCGCGAGGAGCTCGACATCCGTACCGAAAAACAACTCCACCAGCGGCGTGACGGTGAGTATGATAATCCCCAGCACCGGGGCAACGACCAGCATCGATTTCTGTTCGACATCATGCACGAGGAACCGGACCTGCGCGTGATCCGCGAGCTTCGCGAACAGCGGGTAGAGCGGATAGAGCAGTTTCAGAAGCAGGCTGCTCACGAGGTTGCGTGCCCGCATGCCGATGTCAAAGATCCCCACTTCGCGCAGCCCGAGGAAGTGCGCCAGCAGGAGCTTCGTCAGCGGTTCATAAAAAAAGCCGATCACTCCTGCCGAGAACAACTGCAACCCGTACGAAAGCTGCTTTCGCATGCTCTCCCTGCCGTCCGTGCGCAATCCGGTGAGCACAGGCATGCCCCACGTCGCAATCATGCCGGCGACCACTGCCACGAACCAGAGTACGGTGGCAATCACGGTCGTGACAGCGATGGCCCGCAGCGGCTGGCCTGCAAGGATCACCCAGAGGATCAGGCCCCAGTAGACGACCGTGTACAGCATCTGGAACAGGTTCGTCAGATGCACCTTTTGCTGCGCATCGAGAACTGCGGTGCAGGTACCTCCGAGCAGCACGAAGACGTTGCTGATCAGCATCGCACGATACAGCCACACGCCGTCGGCGTACAGTTCAGGAGGGACATTCAGCACGTCGAGCATTACGGTCCGCTCGAACACGGCTCCCGCGACTGTCAGCGGGGCGATCACGCCGACCAGGAGGAGAATTGTCACTGCAATATCGTGGTCCGACTCCCTCGATTTCCCCTGTTCCGCGAGGAAACGCACAAGGGCAGAATTGAGTCCGAGATTTGCGAACGCATTCACGTTTCCCACGAGGGCGACCAGCGAAAACAACCCGAACGCCTCCTGCCCGAGGATCCTCACAAACAGGGGCACTGCCACCAGTACCAGCGCTGTTGTCAGAACGACCTGCAGCACGCCGGAGAGCGAGCCCTTGGCAAGGTCGGCTCTCACCCTTGGATTCCCTGCGGTGACAGTTCTTTCACCGCATCGGCTTCGCGGCTGTTGACACGCATGTTGGCGATGATGAGGCCGACGACGAGACCCCAGAGCACGCCCCCCTGCCCCCAGAGCCACGCATCGGTAAGGAACATGGAGACCGTGATATACGCCATCGCAGTCATGCCGACAAGGGCGAATCCCTGCGCCCGTTTTCCACGGGCTTCCCGGACGCTCCGCAGTGTAAGGCGGATGATGCTGCCGAGAAAGACGAGGAAACCCGCCATTCCGACAACTCCCGCCTCGACCAGAATGGAAAAGAACGCTATATGCGCCGACATATTCCGCACGTAGCGGTCATAGAACAATGTCGGAAGGATTGAATACTTTCGCGACGTCTGCGCAAAACCGTAGATGCCGACACCGATCCAGGGGTGTGCAGCATATGCATTCGCTGCCGTGTGCCAGATCATGAGCCGGGTAATGAGGGAATTCTGGACAACCACCGTTTCGCCGACTTCCTCAGGATCCATTTCCGCGAGATTTTCGGCCCGCTTCTCCACCGCCGGGTTCACGAGCAGGGCACCTCCCACCGCGATGACGAGCAGCACGGCACCCACCACGGCGTACTGGAGAAGCCTCCTGCGGGGGACGCCAATGATGGCCGGATGACGGAAGAGATAGATCCCCACGAAGCCGAGCGTGATAACGGTGGCGATCCATGCATTCCGTGTCTGCGTAAGGATGAGCGCGATCCCGATCACAAATCCGGTCAGGAGCGCCAGGACTCTCGTCCGCCCCACGGTAAAGAGCGCGATGATAACCAGCAGGCAGACCGCAATTCCTGCGTAATCCACATACATGATCCCCGCGAAACCGTATTGCCGCTTGCCGGTGATCAGCGACCAGTAAAGCACAGTCAGCCCGTTCAGGAGCGCCATGATGATGTACAGGCGCACCAGATTCCGGACCGTCCTGCTGTCGCGCACGCTCATGATGGTCGCATACATCGCCGTCAGAAAGCCAAAGACATTAAACATCCTCACGATGCACATCCAGGGGTTTCCGGCATTGAACAGCGACGGAACGACCGAGAGCGCAAAGATCACGAGCGGAATAGTCAGAGGTGTTGAGAGATCCTTCCAGGCAAAGTCCCGGTGATTCACCAGGAACGCTACAGCCACAACCACGGCAAACCAGGGAGCACTGGTGAAAATGGAGATGGGAAACATGATGTACAGAACGATGACCAGCATCGAGAGTGCGAGCGTCATGTTCCCCACGGCGAGCAGGAGCACGCCCAGCGCGGGAAGAACGAGGAGTGACTCTATTCTCCCCCCGCCGAACACGATGAAAAGCACAAACAGCGTGGTGAGGATGACGCCCGACCAGAGCATGAATCGCCACTCCGACCGCATCTCCCATCCCACCGTGTCTGCCGTACCGCTCATAATTTGATGTTCCGCCAGTTCCATGATCCGCGCTTGACTTCATCCAACAACGACCGGATCCGGGGATCCTTCGTGCGCTGAAGGGCCGTCCGTATCTGCATGAAGAGCACGACCAGAATCAGCACGGAGAACGCGCCGATGAACGAGAACAGGATGCGTGGAGGATAGCTCTTTGTCGCCGGGGGCACGGCGTAGTCGATGATCTGCAGAACGGGGAAGTCCTTCGACTCCTCAATCTTGGCCTGCTCGAAGAGCGGCATGATGTATTCGAGGATGAGGCTGTTGATTTCGACATCGCGATACCGGCGCAGCAGCTCGACACCCTTCGCCGGAAGCTGGTTGAGGGCGACCATCGGGCTTCCGGGATCAGTACGCGAGCGCATCTCTTTCAGCTTCTTTTCGTAGGCGGAGATCTGCAGTTTCATTTCGCGCACCTGCGGCGACTCGCTGTCGTACATCTCTTCCAGAATCCCCTTCTGAATCCGCCGTGCGGCAAGTTCTGATTCGAGCGACGTATGCGCCTGGAGGATCCCCTGGACCTGGAACTTCGCGTCCAGAAGCCCCGTGCTCTCCTGGTACACCCGCAGTGAATCCTCAGACACGCGGAGGGCATGCTGGATATCCTTCACCCGCCGTTCGAGAAACTCCCTGTTCTGTCTTGACCGCGCGAGGTTCAGATCCACAATCCGCGCATTCATCTTCTTCACGATCGCGTTCGTCATGTCTGCCGACCGCTGGGGCGTCGTGGCGCGCACCCCGACGACATACGCCATCTCCTCGGTCACTTCGGTGTGCACGTCCTTCTGCAGCCACTCCACTGCCTTCTCCATGGCCTTCGGATCCGTGGAGTCGAGATCATACACCGAGAACATGTCAAACGTCCTGATAATGTCCTCCATCATCGTGCGGCTGTACACGATGGTGGTATAGAGATCCGTTTCCGTCCTAGGGGCCTTTCCGCCGAGGCCGAACGAGATGCCTTTCACGCTCCGCAGAAGGCTTCCCACAGCAGTCGTGGCATCCTCGGAGCGCGGGATGAGCGTCGCGGACGCTTCGTACTGCTCGTCGACAAAAAAGAACACTCCCAGGTATGTCAGAACCAGGGAGACAAAAAAGAGAGCGATAAATCTCTCCTTGCGCTTGACGACAAAATTGACCGGGTCAAGCAGGTGGAATTCTTTCGGGACTGAGTCTGGCATGGTCACTTCGCTGCTGTGTCATTGAATGATTGGGTCACGGTGCTACCGATGCCCCTGCTCGCTTCGCTGCCGCACCCTGCAACGAAACCCAGTGCACCACACGCAGGCACGCGCGTGGGCAACGTGGATGTGAAACGGACCCGCAGGACTTCTGCATGGCGTGGGCCGATGCGCTACTTGTTCAGCTGCACTGCGAGCAAGGCAACGCTGACGGCCGCAGTCAGGATCGCGGCAGACTGGGCAATAACGTTGAGCACATACCCGAAGGGGCGATCAACCTCCTTCGGCACCCACACGTAGTCACCCTCTTCCACCATCGAATCGTCGGCAGAGAGCCACTGGCGGGTCTTGGCTTTCACAATCTTGATGTCCGATTCCCTGGCCCGGTCCGTCACGCCGCCGGCCAAGCGGAGATAGTAGTCGACGTTCTCCCCGGGCTTGAACTGGATGTGACCCGGACTTACCACCTGGCCGAAAACGTAAATCGTCCTGGGAGCAGTCGGCACCAGTATCAGATCGCCGTCACGGATCAGAACATTTTGAGAGGAGTCGCCCCGGAGGAACAACGCTGCAAAATCACAGTATACCGTCTCCTTGCGGAGCCGGAGCTGGGTCTCGAGATAGTAGTAGGAGCTGTCCTCCGTCGGGACTCCTCCACGGAGGCTCTGCAGGCGCTCTGTTTCAATTTCCCCCTGGGCCACCGACCGCC
>JAGDMK010000080.1 GCA_017860635.1 Bacteroidota bacterium | reverse complement strand
CGGTATCACATCGATGGTTTTCGCATCGATGCTGTCGCGTCAATGCTGTATCTGGACTATTCCCGGAAAGCGGGGGAGTGGATACCCAATCAGTACGGGGGGCGGGAGAACATCGAAGCGATAGATTTTCTCCGCGAACTCAACCGCGTCGTGCACGAATACTACCCCGGCGTGTTGACTGTTGCCGAGGAATCCACTGCCTGGCCCGGGGTGACAACGGCCATTCAGCATGGCGGTCTGGGTTTCGACATGAAATGGAATATGGGATGGATGCACGATATTCTCGAGTACTTCTCGCACGAACCGGTCCACCGCTCTTACCACCACAACAATCTCACATTTGCCCTTCTCTACGCGTTCAGCGAACGGTTCATCCTTCCTCTCTCCCATGACGAGGTGGTTCACGGCAAAGGCGCCCTTCTCAGCAAGATGCCCGGTGATCTGTGGCAGAAAATGGCCAATCTCAGGCTGTTGCTGGGGTTCATGACGGGATTCCCCGGCAAGAAGCTGCTCTTTATGGGGGGCGAATTCGGGCAATGGGATGAGTGGAATCATGACCGGAGCCTGGACTGGCATCTGATGGCATTCGACACGCATCAGGGTGTCCATCGCTGGGTTCAGGATATGCTGCATCTCTACGCCTCACGGCGTTCCCTGCATACCATCGACTTCCACTATAGCGGATTCACGTGGGTGGACTTTCATGACAGCGCCGCGAGCATCATCTCCTTCGAACGCCGGGCCTATGATCCTGAAGAGTCCATCACTGTCGTCTGTAACTTCACTCCTGTACCGCGTTACGGCTACCGGGTCGGTGTGCGGGAGCCGGGGTGGTACAAGGAATTGCTGAACAGCGACGCTGCCGCGTATGGCGGGGGAAACGTCGGCAATGGGGGAGGCGTCATGGCAGAGGCGGTCCCGTCCCACGGGCGGCCGTACTCGATCTCGCTCACACTGCCTCCGCTGGCCGTCCTGTTTTTGAGCAGGGAAGAATAATCCCCCCGGTTTTCCGGGTTTTGCGGAACCGAACCTCGCCCTTTGCGTGTTCATAGGGCACACACATCAGCGTCCGGGAGTGCCGAAGGTACGTGAAAAGGGTCGTCATCATCGGTTCAGGTTTCGGGGGTCTTGCGGAAGCCATACGGCTCCAGGCAAGGGGCTTCGCGGTCACCATTTTCGAAAAACGTGAACAGATCGGCGGGCGCGCATATCAGTTTGTCAAGAACGGCTACACGTTTGACATGGGGCCCTCGCTTGTCACCGCCCCGTTTATAATAGATAGAGTGTTCCAGTCCGCGGGTCGGAACCTTCGCGACTACCTGGACCTCGTCCCCCTTGATCCGTTCTATCGCCTCTATTTCCATGACGGGACGTTCATGGACTATGTGGGCAATCCGGCGCGGATGAAGCAGGAAATGGCGAAGTTCAATGCCGGTGATGCACTGCAATACGACCGGTTCTTCACCGATATCAAGAAAATCTATGATGCGGTCATCACCGAGGGACTTGGGGCGCAATCCTTCGATACGTGGCGATCGTTCCTCTCTTTTGTTCCCCGGGCTCTGAGTCTGGGCGGACTCCGTCCGGTCTATGCATACGCCAGCAAGTACTTCAAGGATGAGCGGAACCGGTTCGCATTCTCTTTTCATCCGCTCTTCATCGGCGGTTCTCCGTTCCGTGCGCCGAGCATCTATATTATGATTCCGTACCTCGAACGCGAGGCTGGCGTCTGGTTCGCGCGCGGCGGAATGTACAGCCTTGTCCGCGCATTTGAACGAGTCTTCCGTGAGCTGGGCGGCACTATCGAGACGAGTGCCGAGGTGGACGAGATCATGGTCGCGAATGGCCGTGCGACTGGAGTGCGTGTCGGTTCAACCGTCCATCCGGCAGACATCGTGGTCTCCAACGGCGATGTCCCCTGGGTCTACAGGAACCTGGTCAAACCTGAGCACCGCAAGCGCCGCTGGTCGAACCGGGCTATCGACCGTCTGCATATTTCGATGAGCTGCTTCCTGCTGTACATCGGGGTTCGAAAACAATATCCCCAGCTCAAACACCACACGCTCATTCTGAGCAAGCGATACCGCGAGTTGGTGAAAGACATCTTTGAGCGACAGGTCCTCCCGGAAGATTTCTCGATGTATCTCCATGTGCCCACGCGGACCGACCCGACCATGGCCCCGCCCGGATCGGAGAGCATGTACGTTTTGATCCCCGTTCCGCACCTCGGTGGGAATGTCGACTGGCGTGTTTCCGCCATTCCGTTCAGAGACAGGGTGCTGGCATTTCTGGAGGAGGAGTTCGGCATGACGGACCTGAGGGCGAACATCGAGGTTCTCGAGATGTTCACGCCGCTGGACTTCGAAAAGCAGTTGAACGCATTTCTCGGCAACGCGTTCAGCATTGAACCGCGGCTGACGCAGAGCGCCCTGTTCCGCCCGCACAACAGGAGCGAAGAGGTCCGCGGGCTGTACTTTGTCGGAGCAGGCACGCATCCTGGTGGTGGAGTTCCCGGCGTTCTGCTTGGTGCCGAAGCGACAGAGAAGTGCATTGTTGAGGACACCGCGGTCTGATTTTTTTTGACCGCTCACAGGAATCGCAAATATCGTCAATAGCATACGAAACACATGCCACCTAAAGCAGTTCACAAAGCAGTGCTCTCCACCGTAGACGTTGCGCGGCTATTCAACGTCACGGAAACTACCGTGAAACGGTGGGCTGATGAGGGGACGTTAAAGTGCCAGAAGACGCCTGGCGGCCACCGCAAGTTCCAGATCCGTAATGTTGTTGAGTTTGCCGAAGTGAATCACTTCGAACCCACCGGAGCCCTCACGCTTCCCGGCGAAGACCAGACAAACGGAGCGCTGCGGGTTGCTATCCTCGAGCGCGATTTCCAGACACTGGTCCATACGTTTGTCGAGAAGGCCCTCTCTCCCGATCGATCAGACCTCCGCCTGTTGTTCTCGTATCTCTATGAGCATCGCATTGCGCTCTGGGAAATCTACGATCTCGTGCTGAAACCGGGCATGGCTGAAATTGGTGAACGATGGATGCGGGGTGAGATCAGCATCGCACAGGAACACAGGGCATCCTACGAGACTCTAGACGCGCTGGCCAAGCTGCAGAGCGAGATCCTGATGAAATTGCCGACGGGGCATTCGATACTCTTTGCGTGTTTAGACGAGGAAGTCCATGAGATCGGTCTGCGATGCGCCGCGTATCTGTTCGAAGCGGAGGGGTGGCAGACGCATTATCTGGGTGCCCGCACGCCCGTCGATTCCATCTGTGAGGCCATGCACGATCTCCATCCCGACGTGGTGGCAATCTCCGTGACAACTCCTCTTGCGCCGGAAGACCTTTTGCGTCAGCTCTCCCGGGTGGGCGACGTGGCACACAATGCTGGCACACGGCTCCTGATTGGCGGGAGTGGAGTGCCTGCGGCCATGCGCCAGGCGCCGTGGCATGATGGCGTCATGGATTCGGGACGAGCCCTGCTGACGTTTATCGAGCAGTGGACAGCAGAACGCCGTGCGCAATCCCCGGCCAGAGGGTAGTCCTATGGCCGCACAGCCGGTGTGTACGTTTGAGGAGTCGAGGCGCATCACCAGGGAACATGCGCATACGTTCTATTTCGCCTCGCATATGCTTCCCCGCGAGAAGCGCGAAGCGGCGTATGCGGTGTATGCTTTTTGCCGGCACGCAGACAACCTGGTGGATGTGCGCGGCGGGGAGACCACGTTGGCTCCGGATGTACCTGAGCGCCTGGCGGCACTGCGCGGTGAATTAACGGACATGTACGAAGGAGCGGCAGAAACAACCTCCTGGCCTGCTCTCCAGGCGGTAATCCGCCGGCATCAGATTCCCCGGAGGTATTTCGACGCATTGATCGACGGCGTCGAGATGGATCTCTCGCCCCGTGTGTTCAAGACGTTTGCCGAACTCGATGTCTATTGCTATCGTGTCGCGTCGGTAGTCGGTTTGATCATGTCGCATGTGTTTGGTGCGACGTCTGAAGAGGCTCTCCGCGATGCCGCTTACCTGGGGACGGCGATGCAACTGACCAATATTCTGAGGGACGTCGGGGAAGATTACAGGCTCGGCCGCATCTATCTTCCCCGCGACGAGATGGAACGGTTCGGCGTGGGTGAGCGCATCATTGCAGAAGGCGTGGTCACGGAGGATGTTCGACGGCTTCTCGAATTTCAGATAGCCCGGGCACGGGAGTACTATCGCATAGCGCAGCCCGGGATCGCGCTTCTTCCCAACGATGGCTCACAGCTCTGTGTCCGGTTAATGAGTACGCTCTATGCGCGGATTCTGGACGCGATCGAGGACAATGGCTACAACGTGTTCTCGCGCCGGGCCCACGTGCCGTTCCGGACCAAATGCAGGGTGGCGTTGTCCGTCGTCACCCGGCTTTCCGATCGTCCGTCGCGCGGCCAAGGCGAGGCCCTGCGCAGGGATGGTGCGACAGAACAACATAGTGGGAATGCCGGCCCGGAGGCAACCGGGCGATCATCAAAGTCTATGCGACCAATGACACTATGAGGATCCTGTGAGCGAAACGGTCACACAACCTGTCTGGGAAACGACGTTGCCTGGATCAATCGATGCGTTGATCCATGGTTCGATTGCCAGAGTGGAGCCGGAGGGATTGCGCCGTCTCCTGGAACGCGCGGTATCGGGAGGGAAGCGTATGCGTCCGCTCCTCGCGGCTCTTGCCTGTGAGGCGGCCGGGGGAAACGAGCGGGATACAATTGTTGCAGGAGCCGCACTCGAGCTGCTGCATTCTTCCTCGCTGGTGCACGATGACATCATGGACAAGGCTGAACTGCGACGCGGCACGCCGACCATCGTCCATGGTGAGGGTGTCTCCATAGCCGTGCTCGCCGGTGACGCATTGCTAGCCATTGCGTTCAGACTGATCAACAGCATCAGCGCACCTCGCAAACAACAGATCCAGGATGTCTTCACGTCGGCGTTCCTGCATCTGTGCGAGGGCCAGTATGCCGATGTGCGCCCGTCGGAACTGCCTGCCGAGAGTTCAGCGGCCCATGTGTGGATGGTTGAACGCAAGACAGCGAAGCTCGTCGAGGCATGCACGACAATCGGGGGTCTTCTGGCCACAGCACATCCGATGTACCTGCGGGCGCTCGCCGCATACGGAAGATCGCTCGGACTTGCCTACCAGGCCACAGACGACCTGCTGGATGCAATCGGCACTCACGAGGAAACAGGGAAGACGGTAGGATTGGATTCGAGGAATGGCCGACGGACGTACCTCACTCTGGCGTATCCGGAACGCGACGAGACGGCGGAGATCCGCACGCTGGTCGCGCATTATATCGGAGAGGCATGCAAGGCCCTGGACGCGCTCCCTCCCTCACGGTCCCGTGACCGTCTCGTGGATATCGCCCTGGGTCTGATGGATCGGCGTCAGTAGGACGTGAGTGCGCACCGTCCATATCGCCGCATTCTGGTCTGGTTCCGCCGCGCGCTGCGTGTCGATGACAATCCAGCCCTCTGGAACGCCCTGCATGACGGCGACGAGGTTGTTCCGCTCCTCTGCCTTTCCAACGCATCGTTGTATCAGAAGCTGACAGAGCGGCGCAAGTTCCTGAGATCTGCGATCCGGGGCCTGGACGCAGACCTGCGGGACCGGGGTACGGCTCTCCATGTGCGTATGGGAAACCCGGCAGTGGCGATACCGGCGGCTGTGGCAGCGTATCAGGCAGATGCGGTGTACGCAGTCGCACTTCACGATGCGCCCGGCATGCACCGCGATGCACGGCTGAAGCAAGAGCTTGCGGGAATGGGAGCCGCCCTGATCCTGTGGCCGGACCGGGTGATGCGAGAGGCAAATCAAGTCCTGAACGCTGCGGGATCGCCCTATAAGGTCTTCACACCCTACAAGCGGGCATGGCTGCATGGTGCTGACGATGTGCCAAGGCCGGTCTCTCTCCCACGGCAGATTCGCAGTGCTGCAATCGCCGACGGGAGTCAGCTTCTTGCGGCTCTCTCATGGGCTAGCAGGGGACCGGGAGATGAAGCCGTCGGTGCACAACGCCTGCTCCGTGCGTTTCTGAAGAACTCGGCGGCACACTACTCTGTACGCCGGGACATTCCAGGCGTCGAAGGGACCTCCCGGCTTTCACCTCATCTGTCGGTGGGCACCATTTCCATCAGGAGAGTCTACTGGGCGGCGCGAGAGGCAGCCGAGCATGCTGCACCGTCTGCTCGAGAAGGGATTTCCACATTCATCAGCGAGCTCATCTGGCGGGAATTCTACTACCAGGTTCTGCTGCACTTCCCGCATGTCCTCGAGACCGCGTTCCGGGAGGAATTCCGGAAACTCCGGTGGAGCGAGAACGCGCGTCATTTTGCCCAATGGAGTGAGGGGATGACCGGCTACCCGATCGTCGATGCGGCGATGAGACAGCTGCTGCAGGAAGGTTGGATGCATAACCGCGCGCGGATGATCGTCGCTTCATTCCTGACCAAGGACCTGCACATCTCCTGGCAGCGCGGGGAACAGCACTTCTTCCGGCATCTTGCAGATGCCGACCTTGCCTCTAACAACGGTGGATGGCAGTGGGCGGCGGGGACGGGCACCGATGCATCTCCCTGGTTCCGTATCTTCAACCCGGTTCTGCAGGCAAAGAAGTTCGATCCGGACGGAACCTATGTGCGCCGGTATGTCCCGGAACTTCGTGCACTTCCGGCATCGCATATCCATGAGCCATGGTCCATGAATCGGCAGGAACAAGAGGCACACAGGTGTGTCGTTGGAAAGCACTATCCCCGTCCCCTCGTCGATCATCACGAGCAGCGGGCAAAGACTATGATGATATATAAACAAAGTCTGTAGGAGGGCTGTATGGTCCGTTTTGCGGTGATCATGTTTCTTGCATTTGTTGCGATGGAATTCGTCTCGTACCTGGCCCATCGCTACGTCTATCACACATTCCTCTGGATTCTCCACAAGAGCCATCATGCGCCACGGAAGGGACTCTTTGAGTGGAATGATCTCTTTCCGACGTTCTTTGCATCCATCGCCATACTGCTCATGTGGTACGCGGTTGGGGATCCTTCGCGCAACGACATTCTCGCGCTCACCTTGGGCGTCACGATGTACGGCCTCGTGTATTTTGTCATTCATGATCTGTACGCTCACCGCCGGATGAAGTCCCTCTCATTCCGTATCCCGTACCTGCAGCAAGTCAAGAAGGCGCATATGGTCCACCATCAGACTGGCGGTGAACCATACGGTCTGCTGCTGTTCACAACCCCTCGCCGTGTCCGCGAAGCGGCTCCGGACGTGCCGCTGGATGCGACCGCTCGGGAGCAACTCTCAAGGAAATAGGTGATGTTTCACCATCTGCTCCTCCTGACCCTCCTGAGCGTCTCGCAAGAGTTCACGCTCGATGCCACAGCATATCATGACGTGGAGCTTCCGCTCCCGGCCGACTCGGTGCACTCACTTATCAGGCGGATCTCCACGCTGGAGACCATGATGCCGGGTGTGGTTGACATCACGGCACAGAGCGGCGGGTGGTTTCTCTACCGGACAGAGCGGGAGATACCGTTTTCGGGAAAAATGCAGACGGACTTCCGGATCGTCAACATCTCGGGGGAGGACGGCAGCGTGACCTACCGTACGCCGGGAACAGAAGCGGAGAACTGGATGTCGTTCCGGTTGGCACCGGCGGCAACGGGGAACGGCACAACCCGGCTTCTCCTGCGCCTCAGAGTCCGGCTCGTCCGCAACCACGGCACAGATATCCATTTGTTAGCTCCGCTGCTTGGAGAGGGCTTTCTCAGCAAGAGCATGGAAGATGACCTGTCCGCCATGCTGCAGATCTTTGCGGAGCGTCTCGTTCAACGCCACACCTCCGTACACACAGCAAGGAACTGACGGATGCACGCCGAGAAACTGCCGAATGCACGCCAAGGAGCTGACGGATGCACGCCGAGAAACTGCCGAATGCACGCCAAGGAGCTGACGGATGCACGCTGAATACATGATTGTTCTGGGGGCGATTCTGCTTTTCCCCCTTCTTTTCAGCATCATCATGCGGATCGATATGTATGCACACTGGCGTTCGATGCTCAAAACAATGGGGATCGTCTGCGGGGCATACTGGACATGGGATGCGCTGGTCACCGCTCGGGGGCACTGGTCGTTCAACCCTGCCTATGTTCTGGGATTGAATATCGCCGGGATGCCGGTGGAGGAATGGCTGTTTTTCATCGTCCTTACGTTCGTGTCAATCTTCACCTATGAGGCCACGCGAAAGGTGTTGTCCAGACGATGAAAGAATACACACTCTTCGCACTTGTCTCCGCCGCATTCAGTCTCCTTCTGGATCGTCTTCTTGGCACGCGAATCATCGTGCGGAGGGAATTCTGGATTGCCATGGCCATCATGATGTTCTTCAAGATACCCTCGAATGGCTATCTGACCGGCAGGCCCATCGTTCTGTACAACCCGGAGTATTTCCTCGGCATCCGTCTGGGAACAATTCCGGTTGAGGACTTCCTGTATGGCTTCGGACTGATTACAATTACGCTCGTGCTCTGGGAATATTTTGTGCGAAAGGAACGGAACCGTGAAATTTGACCATGTCGCTCTGAATGTCAAGGATATCGCCCGCTCTGTCGCCTGGTACAAGGAGACCGTCGGCGCCACGGTGTTGTACGAAGATTCGACGTGGGCGTTTCTTGAGGCCGGAGGCGTGAAGATCGCCCTCACCCTGCCCAACCAGCATCCGCGGCACATTGCCTTCGACATCGGCTCCGCACCGTCCAGCGATTTCCTCCGAAGGGCACGTCCGCATCGTGACGGCAGCGTCTCGTACTATGTCGTCGATCCTGATGGCAACGCGGTGGAATGGATCTGCTACCCGCAGAAGAAGAAGGTCGACGCATGAAGGTGCATGTGCTTCAACGGCGACAGGTTGTACACCAGCCGCTGGAAACAGTCTTCGAGTTCTTTTCCCGGCCCGAAAACCTGGCTCGCCTTACTCCGGAGACTCTCGCATTCCGTATACTGACTCCTTCCCCGGTCGTCATGAAAGCAGGGACACTGATTGACTATACGATACGCGTTCTCGGCATGCCGGTACGCTGGAGAACGCTGATCACATCGTACGATACGCCGCACATCTTCGTCGATGAACAGTTGAAGGGACCCTATGCCTTCTGGCACCATCGCCATACCTTCCGTTCGGTTGAAGGGGGCACAGAGATCATGGACGAAGTGCACTATGTCGTTCCGGGGGGATTTTTGGCTCCTCTGGTGCATGCCATACTGGTGCGTCCGCAGCTTCAGAGGATCTTTGCATTCAGGCAGGAGACCATCCAAACAGTCTTTGCGAGCGGATCCGTCCTCGCAGACGAGGCCAACCGGAGGGCATCGTGAAGATCGTCCTTGCAGGTGCGACCGGCTTTCTCGGGACTGTGCTGGTGCAGAAGCTTGCGGCCCGGGGCGATAGCGTCACGATATTGAGCAGAAGGGCTACGAGCCGACCGGGTCAATTCGCCAGTGAGGTCCGCTTCGCACAATGGGACGGGAAGAATCAGGGAGCATGGGGAACGGCCCTCTCCGGCGCAGATGCAGTCATCAACCTTTCGGGTGAGTCGATTGCCGGCGGATGGTGGACGCCGCAGCGCAAACGACGGATTCTGGAGAGCCGCGTTCAGCCCACGCGGGCGCTTGTGAATGCATTGCGCTCCATACCGTTTGCTCCGGCCATCCTGATCAATGCATCGGCTACCGGGTATTATGGGAGTACGGGAAGCGGGCAAGTCACCGAGTCCGACGCACCGGGCGCAGGTTTTCTTGCCGACACATGCCGGCAATGGGAAGCGGAGGCTCTTGCTGCGACTGATGTCGGAACGAGGGTTGTGCTCCCCCGCTTCGGCGTCGTTCTCGGTCCGGGGGGCGGCGTTCTGCAGAAAATGGTTCTTCCGTTCCGCTTCTTCGCCGGGGGTCCGCTCGGATCGGGCCGCCAGTGGATATCCTGGGTACATATCGACGACGTCTGCGGGGCAGTCGTGTACGCGTTGGATCAACGGGAACTGGCAGGACCGGTGAATGTTGTGGCGCCTCAACCGGTGACTATGGATGTGTTCAGCGGGGAGCTTGGCAGAGCCCTGGGGCGTCCTTCGTGGCTCCGGGCTCCCGGATGGGCGTTACGGGCTGTGCTCGGAGAAATGTCTGAGTTGGTGCTCGAAGGCCGGCAGATTGTCCCCCGTCGCCTGCTTGAGTCGCAGTATCCCTTCGCGTACCGGGACCTTTCTGCCGCCCTCCGTTCGCTCGTCTCCTGAACTGCAGATCTGATACGCTGAACCCTTCAATCTTTCCATATTTTTTTCTATATTAGTTCTATTCAAGAACAGCCGCACCATCCAATTGCCACACCTGATGTCCAGCCGCGGGGCGAATTTGGCTCGCCTCCCCTTACCTTCCCTGTTTTGCGACCGTGTATCGAGTCTGAGATAGCACAATGCCCGTCAGAACTGAACAAACAGAACACACCGATATCCGGCTCCTGAGCGAATTCCCTCCTGCAACCCCGGAGGAGTGGCGCCTGGCGGCAGAAAAACTACTCAAAGGGGCCCCGTTTGAGAAGAAAATGATCACACGGACCCATGAAGGGGTTGAACTCCAGCCTATGTACTGGCGGCCGAAAATTCCGGCAGGATCTACCCCTGCAAGTCCGGAGGAACCCGGGGAATTCCCCTTTACAAGAGGTTCACTCCCCGTTGGTACTGGTGCGGTTCCCTGGCTGGTTGCTCAGGAGCTGACGTATCCTACCTATGAAGAATTCAACCGCGCACTCAGGAATGACCTTGAGCGCGGGCAGAATGCCGTCTTTCTCCCCCTTGACAGGGCTTCCAGGATGGGGGAGGATCCTGACCAGGCGGACATTGCGATGGTCGGAAGTGAAGGGGTCTCCATTGCGTCCGTCGCAGGCTTAAGCAAGGCGCTGGATGGAGCCGATCTCTCTGCGTTTCCGGTCTATCTTGAGGGAGGGGCATCAGGTCCGCTGTTCCTGGCACTGGCGGTTGCCCATGCGAAAATGAAGCGCATCCGGCCGGCTTCGCTCAGTGGCTGTATCGGTAGCGATCCCCTCGGCCTTCTCGCGCAGGAAGGGATTCTTGGTTCCCCGCTTGATGTGCTGTACGATGAGATGGCGGTGGCGGCAGAGTGGACCGAACGGAATGCACCACGCATCCGCACGATCACTGTGTCCACCCGGCCGTATCACGACGGTGGGGCTTCGGCGATTGAGGAACTGGCATTTGCGATTGGTACGGGCGCGGAGTATGTGCGTTCGCTGATCCAGCGCGGAGTGCCGCCCGATGCGGCTGTGCGGCAGGTCTGGTTCGCATTCAGCGTGGGCCCCCAGTTCTTTCTTGAGATTGCCAAACTCCGTGCCGCCAGAGTCCTCTGGGCGAATGTTGCCGGGGCGTTTGGCGTGCATGATGCATCTGCGGCGATGATGATGCACGTGCGGACTTCTGCATACAATGCCACCCGGGTGGATCCGTATGTCAACATGCTGAGGGTGACGACAGAGGCTCTGGCAGGAGCAATGGGAGGCTGCAACAGCATGCACGTCGGATTCTTTGACGAGACGGTCAGACAGCCCGACGAATTCTCCCGCCGCATTGCGCGGAATGTGCAAATCCTGCTGCAGACCGAATCTCACGTCGACCGCGTCGTTGATCCCACAGGGGGATCCTGGTATGTGGAATCGCTGACCGGAGAGCTTGCCCGGCGTGCCTGGGATCTCTTTCAGACGATCGAACAGCGGGGCGGAATGGCGGCTTCGCTGCAGAGCGGCTTCCCCCAGCACAGCGTCGCGCAGACGGCGCAACGCAGGGCAGAAGCGCTTTCGCTTCGCAAGGATGTCATGGTTGGGCTCACCACCTACGCGAACCCGCAGGAAACTCCGCTGGAAGAGGGTGTAGACACACTCGATACGGTGCGGGCGCGGCGTGCGGAAACGGCTGTCGCGCATCCTCGAGACAGGAAGAGACTCCATCATGAATGCCCTCGTTGAAGCAGCTGCTCAGGGGGCTACCATCGGCGAGATGCGGACCGCTTGGCGCGCGCGCAGAGGAGGGGATAACCTGCATGTCATGCCTGTCGCCCGACAACGGCGTGCCGTCCCGTATGAGGAGTTGCGGGCGTTGGCAGATGCGTACGCTGTGCGGACGGGAAGCCGTCCAGCGGTCTTCCTGGCAACGATGGGCCCGCGTGCGCAGCACAAGGTGCGGGCTGATTTCGCGACCGGATTTGTGGCCGCCGGCGGATGCACGGCCGTCGCGGGTACGGGCTACGCCACGGCGGAAGGAGC
>JAGDMK010000252.1 GCA_017860635.1 Bacteroidota bacterium | reverse complement strand
GACATCCATGGTGAGCAGCTGGACGCTTCCCTTGAGGAGCTTCGACGGCACGGGCGCATGCACGGGCTCGCCCGATGCAAACGAGAGTGCCGGCTGGAGTCTCTCCTTCTCGCCACCCTTCACGATATCCAGTACCGCAGCAACGCCCATTCCCTGCCCGCTGCCCATCATCGCCCCGTTCCCATGGTCACCCTTCGCGAACTCCACAAACGTGATCGTCGCGCCGTCAGCATCAACGGCGCTTCCCTTTTGCAGAGAGTACTGGTTGACCGGTCCGCCTTCCTGCGGCGGCTCCAGGGAAACAGGAGACAGGTAGAAATCGCGCGTGACCGCTGCCGCAATGTCCGGATTGCGCATGATGCCCTGGTCTCCCGCATTGAACATCACCGGTGAAAGGACAAAGGAACTGGACCCCTCCTGCACCCGCACGGTAAAGGCATACTTCTCATCTTCCCCGACGGTGAATCCTTCGTAGGTCAGCGTATGGCCGAGAGCCTCAACGGATGTCCCCCGCGGGAGGGAGAGATGTGCAGTCGTCGTGTACTTGCCCGTCGCCACCACCCCCAGGAAGAACAGGGCCAGACCGATATGCGCGATTTTCCCGCCAAGAAACCATGGATCACCGGCTGCCGTCTTCACACCGGTTTCCACGCTGACAAACAGCGCGAAGAACGCAGTGAACACCAGCGCAGCGGTCGAGGGATCATTTACTCCCGCGACAAACAGCACCGCTGTCACCAGAAGCGCTGCAAGCAGCGTCTTCCAGGAGCGCCGTGCGGTGAACTGTACATCATGATCTTCCCACTGCGTATTGAGACTGAGTCCGATGAGCAGCGCGATCACGATTGCCAGGGGGAGCGATGTTGTATCGTAGAATGAAGGTTCGACTCTGGTCG
Organism: Bacteroidota bacterium; assembly: GCA_017860635.1. Taxonomy (GTDB): domain Bacteria; phylum Bacteroidota; class Ignavibacteria; order UBA10030; family UBA6906; genus JAGDMK01. Next base: position 3,836 of record JAGDMK010000252.1, on the reverse strand, counting down.
TGGAGAAAATAGGAAGGCTTGTGCCGAATAGCACCACGACGGCAGTCAGAAGCAGCGCCACCGCTCCCGCTGCCAGCAGTACTTCGCGGGAGAGCCATCCGATCGTTGTCTCCCCGGGCCTGAACAGGTTCCACCGCAGTGTGAGAAGGACGCTGCCGGCCAGAAGAATCGTCACCATGAACCCCAGCAGGAGCCAGTAGACCTCGGCTCCGGCATCGGCAAACGCATGGACGGAGGCATCCCCGAGTATTCCGCTGCGCGTAAGGAATGTGCTATAGATGACAAGGAAGAACGATGTCAATGCAAGGACAAGATTTGTCCGGACATATTTGCCGGTTCTGCGCTGGGCCACAAGCGTATGGACGAGCGCGATGCCAGTGAGCCACGGGATCAACGATGAATTCTCAACGGGATCCCAGCCCCAGTATCCCCCCCAGCCCAGGACGCCATATGCCCAGTAGGCGCCAAGCATGATGCCGAGACCGAGGATGCTCACTGCCATCAGAGTCCAGCTCAACGAGTGTGCCGGAAGGAATCCCCGCTCCTTTCTCCAGAGCGCGGCAATTGCCTGGCTGAACGGCACAGCCATCAGCGCAAACCCGATGAAGAGCACGGGGGGATGAATCACCATCCAGAAATTCTGCAGCAGCGGATTGAGGCCCCGCCCATCCGGAGGAATCTGCCCGGCAGGAATCCCGGGGTACATGTCCCACACTGTGTGGAACGGCGACTTGACAAGCGTCAGAACGACGAGGATGGTCTGAACAACCATGAACACAGCCATGACTTCGGCTTCGGCATTTCGTTTACGCATGAATCCCGAAAGCCCGACAGCAACCAGCGACGCACAGAGCACCCAGAACAGAAAACTTCCTTCCTGTCCCGCATAGAATGTGGACAGAAGAAAATGCAGCGGCAACGACCGGTCACTGTAACCGAAGACGTAGCCGTTGGAGAAATCATGGGTGAGGATGAGAGCGGTAAGCAGGGCTGAGACGATCAGTACTAGGGCTGTACTGATTGCCATCAACAACCGGGGTGTCGCCAGGGAGGTACCGCCGCGCGAGGAGGCCTGGAAATATTTTGCCGCAGAGAAGAAAGAGAACGCACCGGCAACAATCAGAACCCATTGTCCAAGAACAGTCATTCCAACTCCAGAAGTGCTTGATTCATTTATTATAGGTCAACATGCGTGCCAGAGCCACCCCGGCAAACCCTGCGATTTGAGTGAATAGGAGGGGTTTCATGCGTGCAGAATGAGCGATTTATCGGAGGGCTTTCCAATCCGTAGGAATACCTTTGCAGGAGTGAAAAAGCGGGAATGCGCAAAGATAGACAGGGGGACGGTGCATCGGTGACGGAACGGCGGAGATGAACAAGCGTCTGATCGGGCGCAGTGCAGCTGACAAAGAAGGGGCTGCCTCATCACGTATGAGACAGCCCCACATGTATCGTTTTCCTTGCCGCCTGCACGACACTCAACGAGCTCTCAGAAATCGCGTTCGGTATTGAACACGTTGACCTTGCCGTTGATGTGTTTTGATTTGTCGATGATGTCGCCGGCTCCGTTCACAACACCCTGATGGCAGTTGACGCAGCTCGCGAGCGGGAAGGTCAAATGGCCTGTTGGCGGAAGACTGTGGCAGCTTGAGCAGGCTGCGCCGACTCCACCGGCTGTCCAGACCGGCGAATTGTTCGCACCCATCATCACGGAGTCGGTGTATGCGTACTGATACGATACCGGCGCCGTCGCCTTCGTCGCCTTCCAGTTGCCATGACAGTAGGTGTTGCTGCATTGCTGCGTGGTGGCGTTGTATGACGGTGATGGCTGAAACGTTCCCGCAGCGCTCGCAAGCCGCGCAAGAGTGTCATTGAACGCGACCTCTGCCGGCAGCTTCGTGTCGATGTGGCCGCCAGCCGCCGTCTGTGGCGGCACGGCATGGCACTCAACACACTTCACATCTTTCCCGAGTGTTCCCGAGGCGAGGTGTTCACGATGCGCACCCACGGAGCGGGACGTTGCGAGTGAATCACCCAGAACTCCCTTGGGCGGTGCGGGAGAGATGCGATCCGACGCGACAGCGCGGAACTGTCCGTGACAGGTGTTGCATGCTTCCGGCGACTTCTTCACTCCGCCCGCATCGACATGGCAGCCAGCTGCCATGCAGGAGACAGACACAACTGTCCCTCCGTCATAGGTCGCACCGTGACACGTCTTGCACTGGGCCAGAGGATAGCCGTGTTGATAGAGATAGAACTGGTGGCCGCCCGCCAGCTGAAATTCGTTGGCGTGCGGGTAGGAGGCGTGACAGGTGAAGCAGGAGACTCCGCTTGTGCCGCCTTTGAAATCCTTTCCGTGGCATCCGGCACACTCGCTCAGCTTCCAGTTCGTCTGTGCAAGATACCCGCCGTGGGACGATGCCGGCACAGCGCCCGCCCACCCGGTCTTGTGGGGATACGAGCCGTGACATGTATAGCACGACGTTCCGCTTGTTCCTCCGGCATAGTCCGTGCCGTGGCACTTCGCGCATCCCGCCAGCGTTCCCATGTTCAATCGGAGATAGTTTCCATGGGATTGCGCAGACGTTGTGTCGGCCCATCCGGGTTTGTGGGGATACGATTCGTGGCAGGTGAAGCAGGATTGACCGCTCGTTCCTCCTGTGAACGCCTTTGCATGGCAGATCACACAGGTCTCGGTGTCATACTGCGTCTGCTTCAGGACGTTGCCATGAAACGCAGTGGACGCCGGATCATTCCAGCCGATGTCGTGTATGCCCTTTTGCGTTCCAGGAGCCGGCAGATCAGACTTGAGCTCTCCGCAGGCGCCAAGGAGCAAGGCTGTGCCGACCACCAGCAGTGATCCGGCAGCATACAGCAGGATTCGTCTCTTCATGGTGTCGTCTTTCTTAGCCATGGCAGTACCCGCAGAAGTTCCGTCCCTTGGCCCCGCCCGGCCGGGCGTTCATGTCAGTGTGGCAGTTGTAGCACGTTGCGCCGGGCTGTGCATGCCACGAACCGTACTCCGTCTTCATGTAGCCGGCCGGATGCGTCCGGGCATCTGTGCCGCGGATGCCGTCGGCATCGCTGTGGCAGGTAATGCAGGTGGGATCGCCACCTTCAGCATCGTGGCAGGCGACACAGCTCTCGATGGCGCGCCGCGCCTCTGTCGCGTGACGGCCGCCCCCGCTTCCCACGCCGAGCGTCGTAAAGCCGGCCCCCAGATGCCACGCCGGCTTGAACCCGCGCGCCGTGGTGATGTTGTCGCCCGCCTCGTGACAGGTCGAGCAGAACTCCTGTGCGCTGTGACAAGTGTAGCAATCGGAGGTCTTTACCTTGGCATCGATGCCGTGCGTGAAGCGGTAGTTCAGATCATGCGCCATCTGCAGCGTCGACGTCTTCGTGCCGATCCCGGGAAAGACGCGGGGCGTCGGGTCACTCATCATCGCTCCCTTGCCGAACTGCATCACTTCGGTTGCGCTGTGGCACTCCGCGCAGAAGCTCTGCGTGTGGCAGGTGGAGCATGACGCCTCCAGCTCACCCAGCCGTGTCAGCTCTCTGTGATCACGCTTGAATGTCGATGCCAGATGGTCCGGCGGCACGAGGGCAGTCAGGTTTGTATGGCACGCTTCACACTGATTGGTGGCTTTGCGCTCGTTGTGGCACGACGAGCAGGTGGCCATCGAAGGCATGTTCTTTGCCGTCCCGTACTCCGCTTCCTCAAGTCCGGAATGACACGTTGCGCATGCGCCTTTCGTCAATGCCACATGCTGTTCATGCGAGAACACAATCTCACGGACCGGTGCAGGGGCCGGTTGGATGTTCTCCGGATCCACGTG
>JAGDMK010000251.1 GCA_017860635.1 Bacteroidota bacterium | reverse complement strand
GAACGGAATGCAGAGATTCTTGTCAAAGTACGCAAGGCCCATGGGGGTATGCTGCTTCTGTTCCAGCGTCATCGGAACGATGGCATCGGTCGGGCACACCAGTCCGCAGAGATTACAGTTGTACTCGCAGTATCCCTCCCTCATCACCGCTACGGGCAACCAGAGCTCTTCCACACGGGTATGGATGGAGTCGGGCTGGAGACAGGCGCCGTTGGACTTGCAGATGCGGACGCATTCGAGGCATCGAATGCACTTGTCCGCGAACTGATCCTCGGGGAGGGCTCCCGGAGGTCGCACCTGGCGGTCACGGGTATCTCTGTTCGGCAGCCCCAGATTGAGCAGCCCGAGCGCAGCGACGCTCGCCACCGACGTCTGTACCAGTTGCCGCCGTGAGTAGTCCACCGCCGTGAGTAGTCCACCGGAGTATGGTAGGGCTTCCACCGCCAGCGGTATGTGATGGCCTTGATCTTGGGTGGACAGACGGCTCCGCAGTTGAAGCAGTCGATACATTCAACCTTGCTCGTATGCTGCACGTCGCCACCCGGGATTGCGTTCATCTTGCACTCGGTCTGGCACTTGTTGCAGACCGGGCACGCTTCTCCCACGAGACGCTCGAAGAGCCGGAACTGTGAGAGAAAGCCGAGCCAGGCACCGGCAGGGCAGAGATTGCGGCACCAGAACCGGCGCGATACCTTTTCCAGCCCCAGGATGAGGGCGAGCAGCACGAGAATCCAGAAGAAGCCCTGGTGATGCGCCTGCGTCTCCGGCATGATGAAGGCTTTGAACGGATCGTACAGGAAATACGCGGCATCCTCAAGGAATGGCACGCGCGTTGCGGTCAGGAGTGTGGAGTCGACCAGCAATGTCGCGAAGGGATAGAGAACAACCGTGAGCGCGCGGTTGAATATGGAGAGAGGATCGAAGTATCCCCAGACATGGACGGAGAACAGGGCCAGCAGAACTGTGCCCGTGAGGATAGCGAATTTCAGATAGCGCAGCCTGTCCCACTTCTGGCTGGTGCGATTGGACGGCGAACCCAGGACCTTGCTTGCGGCATCGATCGTGGTGCCGAGGGGGCAGATCCATCCGCAGAAGAACCGGCCCAGGAAGGGCGTCAGAGCAAGGATAATCAGGGCAGGCCAGAAGACCCATGAGACGCTGAAATTCTGGATGAAGTCAAACAGCGGGATCAGCGGGCTGAACCGCAGGAAAAGATCGGCTTCTGTATGTCCTGTGTACGGGTAGCGTGCGATCAGGAAGAGGAACAGAAAGAAGAGGAGAAAGAGAATCTGCACCACCCGCCGGACTTTTGCGATCATGCCAACCGCACCTTTTTCACGTTGAGCGACCGGATGTCGTACTTCTGCAGCCCCCGCTTCGCGGCTTCTTTCACGACGTCGACATCGTCGAGCGTGAGGCCGAAGAGATTCAAAGCAGTGTAGTCAGCGCTCACTGTGCAAGGGCTCATGATGAGGGTGCGGGGTGTCTTGACGTGTGCAAGGTTGCCGCCCACCGGACCGTTTGCGGTGAGAATCCGGTATGCGTCGATGATGGTCAGCGTTGGAAGAATGGTGCGGTCAATGTCGATGAGCTTCTGCGTGAACATATTGTGAATGTCCCCGCGATTACCACCCATGACCCCCATGAGGTTTTTGAGTCCGAGCGTCACGCGGCAGAGACTGTGGTGTTTGGCGATTGGGAGATTGATGACTTTGTCCGCTTCGAGGTAATCCCGGTAGATCGGCCACTCCTTGATGATCTCGCCGTTAATGCTCTTGGTGACGAACTTGTTTTCGCGGATCTGAGAGACATCCGCACCGGCTTCGCGTGTGCGGGCCTCGACCTGGGAATTCGTGTAACACCGCAGGGGATTGTTGCAGGTGCGGTCGAACACCTTCACGACCTTTGCGCCCGCGTTGAGGCACTCGCGCACAACTGCGGCGGCCAGATCAGGATTGGTGTTGGCGGCAAACTGGGGCGCCCGGTCCCATCCCATATTCGGTTTGACAACCACAACGTCACCGCGGGAGATGAAGTGCTGAATGCCGCCGAACTCTTTGAAGGCGGCGGCGAGGAGCTGCGCCGGCTCGCCGTTCTCTACCCAGACAACATGGGGGGAAGCCGGTCCGGCAAGCATCGATTCAAATGAAGAGGCTAGGAAAGCGGTGCCCAACGCTCCGGATCCGGCAGTGCGCAGGAAGTCTCTGCGATGCATAGGTGTGTATCTCCTGATCAATGATTGAGTATAGGAATTTTATTGCTTAAAATACATCCGTACAGCCCCGTCAAGTGCCACAGACGCTCCAGGGAGCCGATCCATGACCCGTCAGTGCAATACAGACATGGTAGACCGCAGGCAATTTTGCCGGACCGCGGCGACAGCCGGGCTTGCTATCTCACTCTTCGGCCGCGCCGGACTCGGCCGGGCCCAGTCGGTCCAGTTGCCCCAGCAGTCCACGGAGCCCCCGAAGAAACCATCCACCAACGGTCAGGATGCGCTTGCCTACCCGCGTATTGGGGTCTCGCTACCCGGCAAGTATCCTTCGCGCGTCGGAGAGGTGACGCATGAAAAGGCGGTGGTGAACAACGCTCCTGATCCGGCGGCGGTGGAGACGATGGTCGCACGAGCTCTGCTGAGCCTCACCGGAGCCTCATCCATCAAGACCGCCTGGAGGGAATTTGTCACGCCGGAAGACATAGTCGGACTCAAGGTGAATCCGGTTGCAGGCGCGCTGCTCTCCACGAGCCCCGAGGTGGTAAGCGTCATCATCCGCCAGCTCATAGAGTCCGGGATTCCCCGGGACCATATTGTCATCTGGGACCGGCGTGAGTTCGAACTCGCCGATGCGGGGTTCACGCAGGAGCGCTTCCCGGGCATCCGGCTCGTTGGAACGGAACGGAAAGACACTGCGGGTTCCTTCACCGACGCGGAGGGCAAGCTGCTGAGTGAGGCGATGATCGACCGCGGATGGTTCTACTGGGCGGATGTGGAGGAGAAATACGATGCGGAGACGCTTCCCTATATGGTGAATGAGGGCAAACATTCCTATTTCACTCGGATCGTCACACAGGACGTCACCAAAATCATCAACCTGCCAATTCTGAAGAACGCAGGCGCGACAGTGACCCTCTGTCTGAAGAACCTTGCGTATGGCGCAATCACAAACACCGGGCGCCTGCACAAACAGCTCTGGGCAGAGACATGCGCCGAAGTGCCGGCCTTTCCCCCGCTGCGTGATAAGGTTGTGCTGAATATCGTCGACGGGATCAAAGGATGCTACAACGGCGGGCCCGGCGCAAACCCGCAGTTCTTCACCAACTACAATACTATCCTCGCAGGCACCGATCCCGTTGCGGTGGACCGGATCGGGTACGAGATCGTGCTGAAGAAACGCCTGGAAGAAAAAGTCCAGAAAGAAGAATCCCCGCGAGGCCGGGCATTCCTGACGCTTGCGGAACAGATGGGGCTTGGGACTGCAGATCTCGGGAAGATCACTCTGGAACACGAACGGTTGTCATGAACGCACTCAGTGGTATGATGAGCGTGTCTCGCGCTTCGCGCAATGCTCTCGGCGCTCCGGTGGAGGCTCGTGTGGTTTCCGTGAGTCCATCTGTCGCTCCCGCGAAAACACTGCTTGTGGCCATGCATGCTCTCAATGCTTCCACAATGCCGTCCCGCAGACTCCTCAAGTTCTTTCTCACGGTGCTGAGACCCTTGACGCAGGCTCTTGTGTTTTGTGCATGTGTGCAGAGCATAGTACAGGCCCAGCTCGTGACGACCGATTGTGACAGTTGTGTCATTATGCGGACTGAGGAGTTTGCAGGTGCCGCGCTCGCCGGGCACATCAACGGGGGAGCAGAGCTCTACAAGGAGTACGGTTTCAAGCATCTGACTGTGCAGTATGTCCGGCTTCCCGGCGAAGAAGAGCTTGTGGTGGAATCCTACCGGATGCAATCACCTCCTGCAGCGTACGGCATCTATTCGATATATCGTCATGAGTGCGGCGACCGGGATACGTCATTCACCTACTTCTGCTCCGGTCCATACCAGGTTCAGTGCGCAGCCGACTCACGGTATGTGCGGATTCTGAATGGTACCGGATCGGCGAGGGCTCAGGCTGTCAGCCGGACCCTGCTCCTTTCTATCGCACGGCGCACGGGTCAGCCACGCATCCACCTGCCCGGGCTGTTCCTCTCGCCGGCCCTCAGCGTGATGCAGGACCGCGTGCTCCTGATGTCGGGTGCCCTCGGTGTGCAGAATGGGATGCCTGACTGGGGGGACCTTCTGGACGGATTGGATAAGTTCGCTCTCTATGCAGTCCTTCTGGACGACGAGCGCGGGACTATTGCAGAACTACACCTGGCGGACGGAGAGGATGCGGCACGTGTCGCACAACGAATCGGCGTGCCCACAGGACAGCGTTCGATCCTGCAAACGGCCGGTGCGCTCAAAGGGTACGCCGTGTGGCATTCGCCCCTGACACTCAGGATCCTCGAGACAACACGGCCGAGGTCTGCGCTCGGCGAATTCCTCGACGCGCTTGCTGCTGAGCAGGAGAAGCCGGGTCGAAAGCCCGAGATGTGAGCGCGCAAATCCCGCCGGGGCGGTGAGGGTGCACCGGCGGGGGCGGGCGACAAAGCACACTACCACGCGGAAACACTAGGAATCGAAGACACGGCAAACACCATGAACAAGTTTCTGTCTACCATCGAACTCTTTCGCGACCTGGACGAAGCCGAACGGACACTCGTCGCGGCCACGGCCAAAGAGAAACGGTATCGCGAAGGCCAGCTGCTCTTTGAGGAAAACACGCCGCGCAAGGGGCTCTTCCTCATTCAGGAAGGAGATGTGGAGCTGTTCAAGCGGACCCCCTTCGGTGACGAGAAGCGGCTGGCGCATTTCCGGCCGGGCGACTTCCTGGGCGAAGGTGTGCTGATGAACGAAGATCCCCACTCCACCTCCGCACGGGCGGTGACAGATGCGCTGGTGCTGGTTCTGAACAGCAGTCGCCTGGCGGCGACGCTGCGTGATCATCCTGCGATAGGTATGAAAGTGCTTTCGCGCACCGCGCGGGTCATCGTCCGCCGCATGCGGTCGACAACGGTGCGTGTCATCGACGAGAATGCGCAGTACATTTC
>JAGDMK010000250.1 GCA_017860635.1 Bacteroidota bacterium | reverse complement strand
TACGTGAGGTGCTCTATACGGATGTGTCCCGCGATGGCATGTTGTCAGGACTCGATCTTGCCACCCTCGACCGCCTGGCTGCAACCGGAATGAAGGTGATCGCATCGGGCGGAGTCTCGTCAGAAGAAGACGTCAGGAGTCTCCTCGACCTGAACAACCCCAATGTTTCGGGGGTCATCATCGGCAAAGCGCTCTATGAGAACCGCGTGTCGCTTCCGGTACTGCTGTCGCTCGTCAGACACGTCCGGGAAAAATAGATACCTGCCCCTGCCGGAGTGATGAGTACATACGCCTGTCAACGGGCCGGCCTCCAGCAACGGTCCGGCGGCGATCTCGGGGCTGGCGCTTCCTTGAATGGAGGCCTGTCGTACAGTGCCGGTGAACAGGGACAGAAGGTTCTGACAACACGTGATTTCACTTCATAAAGTGACGTAGTCTATGCTCCGCAAACGCATCATACCGTGTCTGGATGTCCGCAACGGCATCGTTGTCAAGGGAATCAATTTCGTCGGGCTCCGCGAAATGGGGGATCCGGCAGTGCACGCCCGGTTCTACAATGATGAGGGGGCCGATGAGCTGGTCATCCTGGATATCACTGCCTCCCGTGAAGAACGGAGGAGCATGGTGCACGTCGTAGAGGCAGTAGCAGATGCCCTGTTCATCCCTCTGACGGTTGGAGGAGGTATCCGGACCGTGGATGACGTGCGGGAGATGCTGAATGCGGGTGCGGACCGGGTGAGCCTCAACACGGCCATGGTCCAGCGCCCTGAACTCATTGAGGAAGCCGCGGAACGGTTCGGTTCCCAGTGTGTCGTTGCCGCCATCGATGCCCGCAAGCGGGTGAATGCAGACGGCTGGGAAATCTACATATACGGCGGTCATGAAGCGACAGGACGTGATGCACTGGAGTGGGCGTGCGAGGTGGAGAAGCGCGGAGCCGGAGAGATACTGCTGACCAGCATGGACAGGGACGGGACGCAGATCGGGTATGACATCCCGCTGCTCCAGGCACTGACTTCATGCGTGTCCATACCGGTCATTGCTTCCGGCGGGGCAGGCACACCTGAACATTTCGCTGAAGGTCTCCGGGAAGGCGGCGCCAGCGCTGTCCTGGCGGCCTCTCTGTTCCACACGCGTGCTCTGACCATCCCCAATCTGAAATCATATCTGCGTGAACAAGGAGTGCCAGTCCGATGACCCCTGATGCCATTCGCTTCGATGACCGTGGACTTGTGCCGGCGGTCGTGCAGGACCTGCAGAGCGGCGCCGTCCTGATGCTTGCATACATGAATCGTGAGAGCCTCCAGAAAACGCTGGACACCGGTGAGACGCATTTCTGGAGCCGCAGCAGGAGCGAGCTCTGGCACAAGGGCGAGACCTCCGGACACAAACAGAAGGTCGTGTCAGTAACTCAGGATTGTGACGGCGATGCCCTGCTTGTGAAAGTCGAGCAAACCGGGGTGGCCTGTCATACGGGTAGCTTCTCCTGCTTTACCACGCCGATGTACACTGGACCCGACTACCCGACCGGAACCACGCTCGGGGAGGTCCTTGGATCGGTGGCCCGGGTGATCAGCGCACGCAACCGCGAGCGGCCTGAAGGGTCATACACAACGAAGCTGCTCGAAGCCGGTCTGGATAAAGTGCTGAAGAAGGTGGGGGAGGAAGCCGGTGAAGTGATCATTGCCGCGAAAAACCACTCCCCGGCGGAGATCACATGGGAAGTGGCTGATCTGCTCTATCATACACTCGTGATGCTGGAGCTGGAAGGGATCGGGCTCGAGGATATTGCAGCAGTGCTCGACCGCCGGCGCGGAGAGAGTCCGCGGGAGACCGGGAAGGGGACTCAACCCTGAGATGTCTCCACTTCCATCCTCCGCAGAAACCCGATTCCTTCGCGAATGAACAACGGCCCGTCCGGGCAGATGTTGTGGAACATCCCGCGCTCCATTGCGAAGTCCCCGATTCCGGAGTTGTATCCTTCCAGTCCGACATACCCGTTGAATCCCACTTCGTGCAGCGTCTGGAAGATCACCCTCCACGGTATCAGTCCTCCTCCCGGTTTGCCGCGGTCATTCTCACAGGCATGAATGGCAAACAGACGGGGGGCAACAGTCCGGATCGCTGCTGCGTAGTCGCGCACCTCCGTGACCAGGTGGTACGTGTCAAACAGGACCCGGAGCGATGGATGATCAGCAAGCTGTATGAGGCGCATGATCTGTGCGGGGGTGTTCACCATGTGCGTCCGGAAGTGGCTCATCGGCTCAAGCGCGAGGAGCACATTCCGGTCCGCCGCATATTCCGCGAGCGCGTGCAGGCCTTCCGCCGTGCGCGGATACTCGTCTGCAGGCGGCCTTCGTTTCTTAACGACTCCCGTGTGTCCGTACATGCATCCCGCATATGCCACAGCACCCACTTCAGCGGTGATATCCACGACGCGCTTGTGCCATTCCAGTCCCCGCGCACGGTCTGCGGCCGATTCAGACGACAGGTCACATTCGATGGGCCATGTGCCTCCCGGGCCGACAAGAAGATCAAGGCCAAGCTCTCTGGCGCGCCGGGCGGTCGCCTGTGTGTTGAATACGACGTCGTCTCCGACGGAGAGCTCGAACATATCCAGCCCTAGCTCGTGAGCCGCGTCGAGATGGTGAAGCTGGTCATCAGCCCATTTTGGCGTGAGGAGATAGCAGTGTGCGCCGTATCGTATCACATTGTGCTTTCAGTACGTGATGAGAAGCGTGACGACCGTGTTCCGCTTCACGGGAAGCATCACGCGGTTGCCGCTGAAGGGAACTGCCTCCCCTTCGTCTTCGAGAAAATCGGATCGCACCACCTTCCGGGGAGTGGCCGGAAGGACCAGCTCGGCCTGCGCATCCGATCCTTCAGCCTCGTAAAACTGGTATGTCCATGCGTCGCCGCTTTCCGCCTTCTTGATCGTGGTGAGGATCAGATGGGAAGGGGTCAGCGTGCCGAATGAATGCGCTGCCGGGAGAACGCCGGAGTGCTTTGTTGTTGTCCGGACGATGAGCGGCGTATTATACTCATATCCCCGTTGAACGGTGTTGGCCTCCTGCCACGATCCAGCATGGGGGTAAAGGGCGTACCGTATGCTGTGTTTTCCCATGTCAGCGATCGGGTCGGGATACTTGGGAGAACGCAGCAGCGAGAGCCGCATGAGGTTCCCCTTGATGTCGTATCCGTACTTGGACGCATTGATCAGGCTGACGCCATACTGTCCGGCAGAGAGATCTGCCCACCGGAGAGCCGGCACTTCCTTCTTTGCACGATCAAAACTGGTGGTGCTTCCTGTCGAGCGTCGCACCCAGCCGTAGGGGATTTCATACGTCGCGGCGGAATCGGTGATGGTCACAGGGAAGGCCACCTTCAGCATGGTCCGCGCCTCGTGCCAGTCCGCGTCCGTCTTGAATTCAACAAGATCTTTCCCGGCGGTCAGGCAGATTTCCTGATCGAAGAACGAGCTGGGGAATGTCTCGGTCGGGTAGTCGCGTTTGAACGTCGGCCCGAGCACATCCCGGTTGATCCGGAGAGAAATGCGAAGCGGCCCGCGTTCACCGATCCGGACTGAACGCAGTGTTGTGGGATACACCGTTCCGGTCCATCCGATGTTCCACGCGTCCCATGCCTTTGGTTTGTCTTCGAGAAGCTGAAGCTGATTCCCGTATCCGCTCAGGATCTCTTTCCCGAGCCGTTTGTCTACGATGCTCCTGATCCAGCCGGAGTCCGGGTCGAGGACCACCTTGAAGAATCCGTTCTCCAGGCTCGCCGGCGTGACCGTGAGATCCGTCTTCGGGGCGGCTGACGCTTGTGCCGGGACAAGTGCAAATGTGCGGTACCCGAGGGGAGGAATCCGCTTTGCCTCAAAAAGGAGCTGCCTCGTGTAAGGTCCCGCAGACACAACCTGCGACAGGACCTCCGTGCGGCCGTCCAGAACGGTGTAGTCCTGCGTGTCGCCTTCCGGAAGATCAATCGAGGCGATGTCAGAGCGCTCCCACGAAAGCGGATTGAAGACCACCAGAGGGGTGCCGCGGCTGACCGAGGTTGTGGCGATCTTGCCGGCCAGTGTGGACAACGCGGCATTGAGGGCGACTCGGGTCGCCTGCTCTGTTTCAGCGTATCGTTCCGCTGCGTCGACATACACCTCGCGGATACTCGATCCGGGGAGGATGTCATGGAACTGGTTGAAGAGCACATTTTCCCAGGCCTTCCGAAGGTCCGGATAAACAGCGCCGTACCGTGTGGCAATGGAAGCGAATTTCTCTGTGGCGGTGAGCTGGGTTTCATTGCGCCGGTTGGCTTCCTTGGTCTTCGCCTGCGTGGTAAACGTTCCCTGGTGGTATTCCAGATAGAGCTCATCACGCCACACTGGATAGAGTTCGGGCTTCTGGCTTCGCAGATAGGACACATAGGATTCGGCCGTTGCGAATTCAACGCGCGGATAGATGTCGAGCGCCCGGAAGTAGTCGACGCGGGACAGCATCTCCGGGGTCGGCCCGCCTCCATGATCACCCACCCCGAAGAGGACCATCATGTGGGGCAACCCTGTGTTGGCCTCAAATTGCCGGAGCCAGTCCACGAGCTCGAATGAATCCGCCAGGTCGTTCACGTAGCTGAACGGGAAGTAAACCAGCACCCGTGATTCATCGGGCCCCTGCCACCAGAACACCCTGTAGGGGAACACGTTGGTATCGTTCCAGCTGATCTTCTGCGTAATGAATGCGTCGATGC